>CP089983.1:6665625-6976562 GCA_037157805.1 Sorangiineae bacterium MSr11367
TTCGAAGGCGGCGCGCAAGCGGAGCGCATCGCCGGTGGAGCGCACACACTCTGCATGAAGCTCGCCGAGCGGCTCGGCCCGCGCGTGCACCTCGGCGTGCCCGTTCGTGCCATCCATCAACGCAGCAACGGCGTCTCCGTCTACACCAGCCAGAGCACGGTCTTCGAGGGACACGCCGTCATCGTGGCCCTCCCGCCGCGCCTCGCCGAGGGCATCGACTACGCGCCCGCCCTCGAGGCACCGCGCGCCAGCCCGCATACGGCCCCCGGCTGCGCGGTGAAGGTGCACTTGATCTACCCCACCCCGCTCTGGCGCGAGCACGGCCTCTCCGGATGGTCCGTCAGCGCCGACGGCCCGTTGCTCTCCACGGTGGACGATTCACCCGCCGATGGGCGCGCGGGCGTGCTCACGGGCTTCGTCACCGGAAGCGAGGCACGCCGCTTCGGCGCGCTTTCGCCCGACGAGCAGCGCGACGCGGTGGTCGCGCAGGCGCGTCGTTTGTTCCCGGAGCTGCCGCCGCCCGTCGCCTGCCACGTCACCGATTGGGTCCAGGCGAAATACAGCCGCGGATGTTACGCCGCACTCTTCGGCCCGGGCGACTGGATGCGACTCGGCCCACACCTCGCACGGCCCCACGGCCTCGTGCATTGGGCGGGAACCGAAACGAGCACGGAGTTTTTCGGTCTCATGGAAGGGGCCATTCGCTCGGGGCATCGCGCAGCCACCGAGGTTTCCCACGTCATTTCGCCTTCACGAAGGAGTTCCCGATGAACCATCGCAGCCCCATTGCCCCGCTCGAGGTCCGACGCCAATTCATGGAAGATCCCACCGTCGGGGCGGGATCCTTTCTCGATCATGCGCTCACCCTGAATCCGAATCGCGATATCCCTTTTCTTTACAAACATCACACCGACCAGCGAGGCCACGTCGTTCTCACGGGCTACAGCCTGCTCGAGCTGCAGGCGATTCGTGATCGCTATGCGCGATGGTACTGGGCCAATGGCGTGCGGCCTGGGGAGCCCGTGGGCGTGTGGCTGCGCGAGGGCACGGAGCCGCTGTTTCACTTTCTGGCGCTCACCGCACTCGGCGCCGTTCCGGCGCTGCTCAACGATGCCATGCCGCCGGTCGCAGCCAAACGCTACCTCGATCACGTGGGCATCGTCGGACTGGTGTGCGACGACCCCACGCGCATTCAGGCCGCCTACCGCAGCGATCCGCAGCGCCGTCCGCGGTTCATCGCACCGGCGGCCGAAATTCGCGCGTACGACACGCCATCGCCGCTGCCCGCGGCGTATCCTCATCGCCACAAGCCCGACGAAATCGTCGCGCTGATTCACTCCTCCGGCACCACCGGAACGCCCAAATCGACGATGCTGGCCCACCGCCAATTCTGGGTGGGCAAAGAGCCGCGCATGCTTCGTTTCCCCGCCGAGGCCTCCGATCGGCTGCTTTGTCTGATGCCGCACACGCATGCCGGCGGATTGAGCTATTTCCTCACGGCCACCTTGCTCGGATTGCCCATGATGGCCATGGCCGGTTGGCGGCGCGAAATCGTCGAACCGGTCATGCTCGCGTTCCAGCCGACGATGGTCGCCTCGTTTCCGCGCAGCTTCGTGGAATTGGCCACCGGCGAATTGCCCGTGAAGGCCGCCGCCAAGGTGCATACCTGGTTCAACACCGGCGACGGAGCGCACTATGGCCATATCCGCCGGCTCGTCACATTGGGAGAGCGGCCCGCGGGGCTGGTGAAGCCGTGGCTCTTGCCCGAGGAGAAGGCCGAACAATCCGCGCTGCCCGGATCGCAATTCATCGACGGCCTCGGCTCGTCGGAAATGGGCATGGCGCTCTTTGGATACGTCACCTCGCCCGAAACGCCGCGCAACGATCGGTGCATTGGGAAGCCCATCGACATCGTGCAAAAGGCGGCCATCCTCGACGAGGCCGGGCACGAACTGCCCGACGGCACCGTCGGCTTGCTGGGTGTTCGAACGCCCACGCGAACGCCGGGCTATTGGAACGATCCGAACCTGACGAAGAGCTTCGAGCTGGATGGCTATTGGCTCACCGGCGACATTGCGCGAAGGGACAGCGAGGGGCGCTTTTATCATTTGGACCGCACCGTCGATGTCATCGATACGCTCACCGGGCCGGTCTACAGCTTGCCCATCGAGGAGATTTTGCTCGCCGATTGCGCGGAGCTGATCAACGACTGCGCCGTCGTGGGCGTCGCCAGTCCTGCGGGCGGGCAAAAGCCGGTGGCCACGGTGCGGTTGCAGCCGCATGTGAACGAGGCGAACCAGCCAAGCGCCGAGAAGCTGCTCGAGCACGTGAACGACGCGCTGCGGGCGGCGAAGGCCGAGCCGCTGGCGGCCGTGATCGTCGCGCGCACGCCGGAGGACTACCCCACCGGGGTGACCGGCAAGGCGCTCAAGCGCGAAATGCGCACGCGCCTGGCCACCTTGCTCATCGGCAAGGGCTGAACCACGATGCCCTCGCCGCGACGCATTGCCTTCGCGGGGCTCACGGTGTTGGCCATCTCGCTGGGCATCGGGCGCTTTCTGCTCACGCCGCTGATGCCCCTGATGCAGGCCGACGCCGGGCTCGGCCTCGTCACTGGCGGGTGGCTGGCATCGCTCAACAACGCCGGCTACCTCGCCGGGGCCTTGCTCTGCGCCCTCGGCGTCATCCCGGCGCGGGCCCCGCTCCGCAGTGCGCTACTGATCATCGCGCTCACCACGCTCGGCATGGGGCTCGGCGCGAGCCCTGCGCTCTGGGTGGCACTGCGCATCGTCGCGGGCATCACCTCCGCGGTCCTCATCGTGCACGGCATTTCCTGGGGCATGGTGCGCCTGCGCGCGGCGGGGCGCGTCGACTTGGAGGCCGTGCTGTTCACCGGCCCCGGGGTGGGGATCGCCATCAGCGGGCTGCTCGTCGCGCTGCTGCGGCCCCACGGCGTGCCGTCCGCATGGCTCTGGATCGGCTTCGGCCTGCTCTGCGCCATCTTCACCGGCGCCGTCTGGCGCGATCTTTCCGCGCCGGAGCCTCCGCCCCCGAAGGACACGAGCCTGCAGGCCGTCCGCGATCCCGCGTGGCCGCTCATCGCGCTCTATGGCCTGCTCGGTTTCAGCTACGTGATCCCTGCGACGTTCCTCCCGCTGATCGCCGACACGCAGTTGCATCTACCGCGGGTGCGCGAGTGGTTCTGGCCCGTCTACGGCGTCGCCACGACGCTCACGACCTTGGGGCTCGCACGCTGGCCGGAGCGCCTCGGCAACTACGTGGCGCTCGGCGTGGTGAGCTTCGCCATGCTCGCCGGCGAGCTGCTCTGTGCGTGGTGGCCCAGCGCCATCGGCCTTTTGCTCGGCACCGTGCTGCTGGGCGCCGTGATGATGCCCATGGTCGTCTTCGTGATGCGCGAGGCGCGCCGTCTCGCACCGCGCAACCCGACGCGCCTCATCGCGAGCCTCACCGTCGTCTTCGGCATCGGCCAGATCGCCGGGCCGCTCGTGGCCGCATGGCTCGCGGAGCGCCAGCACAGCTTCACCGCGCCACTGGTGCTCGCGGCGGGTGCGGCCGGGCTGGCGATGCTCCTGGTCCTGCCGAGGCTACCGCGACTTCAGCAGACCGGCGACGGCGTCGCGTAGCTTCGTGGTGCCGCGGCGGACCTCGCCCCTTCCCGCCTCGGCGTCGATTCGGCCGGCGTTGTGGGCGTCGTACAACTCGACGACGAGTTGGGCGTAGCTGTCTCCGATGCCCGCGCGCTTCAAGCTGGGGAGCCACTCGGAACGCGGAAGCTCGCGCGCGACGACCTCGCGCCCGACGATGGAGCCAAGCGCCTCCGCCACGTCGAGCGGCGTGTAGCGGCAGGGCCCTTCGACGTGCACGACCCGCGGATGCGCGCTCGCCCGCGTCTCCATGAGCAGCTCGGCCGCAATCACGCCGACATCGTCGGCCGACACCGTGGGGTACAACTTGGTGAGCGGGTGGTGCATGGTGGGGAACGTGCCGGTCTCCGCCGCATAACCGGCAAAGCGCGCCACGTTTTGCATGTGTTCCGCCGAGCGCAGAAACGTCAGCGCCGCATCGAGCACCCGCAGCCGCTTCTCGAGGTGGTGGAACACGCGGGTCACGCCCGTACCCTCGGGCAGCTCGGCGCCGTAGTCGGAAATGGCCATGATCGAAGGCGCATGGGCCGCAGCCAGCGCTTCCGCCAGTGTATCGATGGCGCCGGTCATCTCCGCGAAGGCGTCATCGCTGCGCGCCAGCACCGGACAGATGACCTGCGCGACCACCGTCCCCGCAAAGGCCGCCTCCAGCGAGGCCTTGTCGCCCAAGTGCGCCACGACGACCTCGCACCCAGCGGCCTTGAATTCCGCTGCTTTGGCAACATCGCGAACGATGGCCCGCACGGGATAACCGTGCGCAAGCAGCATCCGAATCGTCGCCCGCCCCACTTTCCCCGTCGCCCCAAGTATTGCGAACATGCAAAGCTCCCTGGCGGCATTGTAAAGCCCAGATTGATACTCTTTCCAGTATTTCCCGGCTTCTTCTCTTCGCGCCGAGGCACCATAGTTTCCGCGGTCACGGGAAAAAAGGAGACCACGGCGATGGAGTACATCCGCTTCGGGAATACAGGGCTCGTCGTCTCGCGCCTCGCGTTTGGTGCGATGACGTTCGGTTCGGGCAACATTCCGTCGATCTACAAGGTCGACGAGGGCAACGCGCGCGCTCTGGTGGATCGGGCGCTCGAGGCAGGGATCAACTTTTTCGACACCGCCGACGCGTACGCGGAAGGCCAGTCGGAGCGCATCCTCGGGCAGGTGCTCGGCACGCGCCGCAAGGACGTGGTCATCGCGACCAAGGTGGGCATGCGCAATGGGGCTGGGATCGACCAGACGGGGCTCTCGCGCCGGCACATCCTGGCCTCGTGCGAGGCGAGCCTTTCGCGCCTGGGCACGGACTACGTGGACCTCTACATCGTGCACCGCTTCGATCCGGTCACGCCCATGGAGGAAACCCTGGAGACGCTGAACGACTTGGTCCGCAGCGGCAAGGTTCGCTACGTGGGATTCTCGAACTGGTCGGCGTGGCAGGCCGCCAAGGCGGTGGGCCTTCAGGAGAAGCACGGGTGGGCGCGCTTCGCCGGCGCGCAGATGTACTATTCGCTGGTGGGTCGCGACATCGAGCACGAGGTCGTCCCCTTCGTGCAAGACGCGGGCATCGGCACGATGATCTGGAGCCCCCTCGCCTCGGGGTTTCTCTCGGGCAAATACACGCGCGAGAACCTGAACGACCAGGACAACCGCCTCTCGGGCTTCGACTTTCTCCCCTTCGACAAGGAGGCCGGCTTCCGCCTCGTCGACGCCATGCGCCCCATCGCCAAGGCCCACGACGCCTCGGTCGCCCAAATTGCCCTCGCCTGGCTTTTGCACAAGCCCGGCGTCAGCACCATCCTGGTCGGCGCCTCCAAAACGCACCAACTCGAGGACAACCTGGGCGCCACCGTCGTGAAGCTCACCGATGACGAGTTGAAGACGCTCGATGCACAAAGCCCCCACGCGAGCTACTACCCCACGTGGTTCACCGAGCGCCTCCGCGATCCGGTCATCGTCAACGCCTTGAACGGCACGCGCTAACGTTCGACGGGATCGTGACCGAAGAATTCTCCGACATCGAGCTCGATCGCATCGAAGGGCTCCGCACGAATCACATCGCCCACCCCGCCGGTCGCCACCACGATGTAGCCATCGGCGTGGTGGCGATGCACCGTCAACGTCCCGTGCTCCGGGTCGAGGATCCAATAGTGCGCAATCCCGTGCAGGTGCAGTGAGCGTTGCTTCTTGACCAGATCGACGCGGGCCGTTGATTTGGACAAAATCTCGCACACCCACTGAGGGAGATCGCGCGTTGGATTGCCGGTCGGAGGCGATTCATAAATATCGCGGCGGAAGCCCGACGCATCGTGCCGATAGATCTCTTCGGTCTTTGGATACTGGATGTCCACCTCGGACATCAGCCACCAACCGCCAGGCCCCTTGGGCCCGCCAGAACGGCGGTTGAAGGGCCCCAGCAGCTCTCCAATCTTGAGCTGCGGGCGGCCATGCTCCGGCCGCCCCATCGATTGCTCGACGATCTCGCCATCGATGAGCTCGACGACATGACCGTCCTCGGTCAGACGCTTCCAGTCGGCCAACGTGGCTCGGGGCTTACGGGAAACGGCAGCGCTCATGCATGGGAGTATACACCGTCACGGCTTCAGGAGCTGGTGGAAGGCGAAGTTGGTCGATTGCTGGGTGCTGCACAAGGCGATGTCGGTGGTGCCGCGGCACGGTTGGTCGCGGTTGATGGCCCAGAAGGAGACGAGGCCCAGGGATTTGCTCCGGGCGAAGCTCGCCAGAATGCGGGCGTCGTCTTGGGTGAAGATTTCGCCTGCAACGTCGTTTTGACCAATCATCGGGGTGGCGCCGAGCATCTTGTAGGCAGCCGCCTCGGTGAGGCCCGATATCAAACTTCGCAATTGCGTGTTGGCATCGGTCAGGGCGGACACGGCGAGGTCGCCCATCTTTTTGCCCGAGCTGTAATAAGAGCCGTAATCCATCGTCATCAGGTTCACGCGCCAGATATGGACGCCCGCGCCCAAGGCCGAGCGCAGCACTTCGAGGCTGGAGGCGTTGACCCCTCCCGGCGTGTTCCATTTGTCGCGCGGGGTCGCGGCGAGGGTGAACGAGATGCGCGCACCCGTTTGCTGCTGCACGGTGGCCAGCGCCGCGGAGCGAAGTGCGTTTACCTGCGAGGTCATCGCACCGGCTTGCTCGACGTCGAAGTCCAGATCCTTGATACCCGTCGCATTGACGTAGCCCGTGATGACATTGGCCATCGCGCTCGCGCTGCCGCAGGCGTTCTCCAAGTAGGTGCCATTGGCGCCGCCGAACGACACCTTCAATTTGCCGCCCGCCGACACGAACGCATTGACGTCGCTCTGATGCGCCTGCACGTCGGTGGTCGCCGCGCACCCGCCGTTGGATAGCACGAAGGCCAAGGTCGCCGACGACGGCCCGCCTTTGTTCTTCATGTCCACGAGGCTCGTGAACGGATACGCCGCATTGCCCCAGCCCCACGTATAGAAATAAGGAGCATATTCCGAGCTGCCTCCGCCACCTCCCCCGCCGCCACTATCGCCGCCCCCACCTCCCCCGCCGTCGCTTCCTCCGACCGGCCCACAATCGACCAATCGCCACAAAGACGCCGCGGCCTCCGGATTCCACGCCGGCTGGCTGGTGTGGGCTTGAATACATTCGTAGGACTTCGAATTATACCGCACCACCTTGCCAATGGAGTACGCCACACCGGTGCTCCAATCGGTGACCGACGAACAATCGGCGAGCGCTTGCTTGTCCGAAAACGACCCCGAATCATCCTCGGCGGGGCCTTCGCAACCGAAAGCGAGTGTCCCCACGAACGCGAGGGCGAAGAACGACGAAACGGTACGCACCATTGGTCTGCTCCTTTTCAGGCAAGGGGGTCGCGATGGGTCGCGACCGAGCGGCGCCGTGCAGAGCAATGGTGGTACCAACTCTATTTCTGCCGAGCTTTGCCGAGTCTCCCAAGACGCACATGCACGATGCGATCATGGTCGCGGTGCGATCCATCGCGGACGATCGCATTAAGCTTTCACACACATGCTTCGCGAACTCCTGATCGTGCTGGGCTTGATTCTGCTCAACGGTATCTTCGCAGGGGCCGAAATCGCGCTTTTGTCCGTGCGCAAGGCACGCATTCAGGAGCTCTCTGCGCGAGGCAACGAGCGGGCCCGGGCCATCGAGGCGCTGCGGAAAAATCCGGAGCGATTTCTCGCCACGGTGCAGATTGGAATCACGGTCGTGGGGGCCACCGCCGCAGCGTTCGCTGGCGAGACCAGCGCCGAGCGCATGGCGGCCTTTCTGCGCGCTGCAGGCCTCGGTGAGGAGGCCGCGGAGGATCTGTCCTTGGCCGCGGTCGTGGCCGTAATCTCGTTTCTTTCGCTCGTTCTTGGCGAATTGGTCCCCAAATCGCTCGCGCTCCGTTCGGCCGAAGCGTATGCACTCGCCGTGGGGCGCCCTCTGTATTGGCTCTCCCAATTGGCCAAACCCCTCGTCTGGTTTTTGACGGCGAGCTCCAACATCGTGCTGAAGATTTTCAAAGACGAAACCAGCTTCGTCGAATCGCGGTTAACCGCGGAAGAGCTGCGACAAATGATCGAGGATGCCGCCCGCGCCGGAGAACTCGACAAGGCCACCACGGAGATGGCCACACGCGTCTTCGACTTCCGCGAACTGCGCGTCGACGCGGTGATGGTGCCGCGGCCCGCCATCGTCGTGCTCCGTCACGATGCCCCGCGCGCCGACATCGAGTCGCTGCTCGCGCGCACGACATTTTCGCGATTGCCCATCACCGGCGACGGCGTGGACAACATCATGGGCTACGTCCGCGCGCGCGATGTCTATGCCCAACTCGCACGCGGCGAGTCCGCCGATCTCGATGCCTTGAAGCACCCGGTGCCCTTCGTCGCCGAAACCATGCGCGCCCTCGACGTGCTGCGGCACCTTCAGCGAAAGCAGCAGCCGCTCGCCATTGTGACGGATGAGCAGGGAGGCGTCTCTGGATTGGTCACCGTGGAAGATTTGGTGGAGGAAATCGTCGGCGAAATTTTGAACGAGGGTGAGAAAACGGAACCCATGATCCACAAAGAGCCCGACGGCTCCACCCTGATATCGGGATTGACGCCCATCCACGAAATTAATCGTGCACTCGGATTGGATTTGCAGCCCGGCCGTGGATTCAGCACCGTAGGTGGATTCATTGTTTCTGTTTCGGGACAGTTGCCTCAGCAAGGATCCACGGTGCAAATGCCGGATGGTGCGGAATTTTTGGTCGAGCAAGTATCAACGCGACGCGTCTTGTCCGTGCGTCTGATCCGACGACCCTCGCCCACATGATCCTAGCGATCACGTTGAGCTGATCGACAAGATCGTTGATTAAGTAAAGAAAGCTTCCTAACAAAGAACGTCGCCGAAGATTGTCTCTCCGGCGCGCCGGCGCTCATCCGCGCACGGTCATTGTTCTCGGTCCCCGCAGATACAAGGAGGCGTCCATGATTTTGCGCTCGATCAAAGTCGCAGCATGCAATGTGGTGATTTTCACGGTGGCTGGCCTCAGCGCCTTTGGATGTTCCGCGTCCGAAGAAGAGATGTCCGCGGATACCCAATCGGATTCGCTGGCGGCTGGCCCCACGGCCGCACAGCTCCTGGAGAAGGTAAAAACATGCAATCAGGTTTCCAACGGGAAATATAGGACGGACGACGAAACGGCGGCCACCGTTGCCGTGTGCGATAAGAATGGCGCCGTCTTCTGGAAGGCCGATTTGGATATCGATTGCGATGGCCAGAGGACATCGAAATGCAATGAAAATACGGACCCCTGGTTCCAACCCGATACGGCCTTCCACCAATCGAACGGCCAGCCGTTGAATGCGGAGACGTTGCCCTACGTGGTGGTCCCCAGTCCGAGCGGTACCTGGAATTACAAGAACTTCGGCATCCAGGGCGGTGGCGTGGTGGCCCTCATCTACAACAACAAGGTGATCTACGCGCCCGTGGGCGACACCGGCCCCACGAACATCATCGGCGAGGCCTCCTACGGTGCGGCCGTCGCCTTGGGCATCGATCCCAACCCGGCCACCGGCGGCACCGACGGCCCCGTAACGTACATCGTCTTCAAGAACTCCAAGGTGTCGCCCATCGAGAGCAAATCGAAGGTCGCCGAACTCGGCGCCCAACTGGCGCAACAGTTCATCAACAACAACTAACGGGCCCCAGAAGACCAAGAAAATTTACAGGGAGATCGGGAGATCGGGAGATTTGGTTGACGCCAAGAAATCTCCCGATCTCCCGGTAATGCTTTTTCGGGCCGTTACATATCGCCGCGGAGTTCGGGGAACTTGCTCATGAGCTCCTTCAGTCGGTGATCGTTCGGGGCCATTTTGTGCGCGCGTGCAAAGGCCTCGCGACCTTCTTCGCGGTGTCCGGCGGAGAGGTGGGCGCGCACCAGCCATGCGACGATGAGGACACTGTTGCGGTCTGCGGCGAGGGCGCGTTCGAAGTGTTCGGCGGCGAGTGAATACTCCGTGCGCTGATAGAGCTGGAGCCCGCGTGCGAACACGAAAAGTGGATCCGTGGAGGCAATGGCCTGCGCGCGCGCCTCGAAGCGCTGCGCGAGATCGAACTTCTTCGCGCCGTACGCGGCCTGAATGGCATTCGTGTAGAACGGCTTGTAATTCGGAAAGATCGTCATCGCGTGCTTCGCCACGTCGAGCGCTTCGCCGAAATGCTTTTGCCGCAGATGGGCCACGATCAAATTGTTGTGCAGCTCCGCCAGATTGGGGCGCTTCTCGACGAGGAAGCCGAGCATCTTCTCCGCGTCGCGCGGACGCCCTTCGTTCATCGTGTAAGCGGCCACGTTGTTGAAGTAGAGCGAGATGGCCGCAGCATCGTCGATGCGGTGATAGGCGGCGAGGTGCCAATCGTCGTAGGCATTGGCAAAGTCCACGACGATGTCGTCCGGATTGTTCCCGTAGCCCACGGCGATGTGCGACGACGCATAGAGCGAGTCGCCTGCCTCGTAGTACGAGAGCACCTCGCTCGCGTGCACGAAGTGCGTCTCCAGCCCCAGGTGACGCGACAGCGCGACGAACAGCATCGCGTACGTCATGCAGTCACCCCGGTGCTCGCGGTACGCGCGCTTGACCGGAAGCGAAACGCCCTGCACCTGCTCGAAGCCGACGTTGCGATCGTTGAGGTGGCGGATCAACTTGTGAAGGCGCTCGCGCGGCTCACCGCGCCGGCCGATGGCCACCTCGACGTCTTGCTGCATGTCGGGACTGAGCTCCATCGGGTTCTCGAAGGCCAATCCATTGGCCCGAGCCTCCGCGACCAACTCCCCCGCCGTGGTGCCGGGCGGTGCGGCCTTCGGCGATTGACATCCGAAGGCCGCGACCGACAACGCGAGCCACGCCGACAACAGGAGCCCTATCGACCTTGCCCTTGGCGGAACGACACCTGGCATGGAACACCCCACTCAAACATGGAGTGTACCACGAATCGAGGCGGCGCCCGCTTGGCAGCTTCGCCGTGCCTGCCTTAGCTGGCGAGCTTGCGGCGGTAGGCGCGGGGGGTGACGCCGTGCCACTTCATGAATGCGCGCTCGAACCCGCGCTCGTTCGCGTAACCGAGACGCAGCGCCACTTCGTAGATGCTCAGCGACGCATCGTGCAGATAGCGCTCTGCCAGCTCGCACCGTATGCCTTCGAGCACGCCATAAAACGACATGTGCGCTTCACAAAGGCGACGCTGCAAGGTGCGCGAGCTGATTCGCAAGCGACGCGCGACCTCGGTCACGGTCGGCGGCACGCTTTCGTGCAGGCAGCTGCGGATCTGTCGTTCGAGCCCGGGAACCGCGCGCTCGGCCGCCGGCTCCGGCGGGAGCAACGAGGTGGCGTATTCGTCGAGCCATAGAAGAAGACGCTCGTCGCTCGACGGGATCGTCAAAGAAAGCACGCTCGCATCGAAGGCGATGCGATTGTGCGGAGCGTCAAAGCGAAGTTGCTCCGTACCGAAGAAGCGCGCAAGCTCGGACACATCCGCCGGAGCCGGGTGTGCGAACTCGACGGACGCGGCGTGGAACTGTTGCTGCGTAAGCTCCCGAAGGAAGCGGTGGAACGAGGCGAGCACGAACTCGTTGCCCTGCCGCCCCATGCACGAGGGTTCCTCGGCAATGCGGTAGGTGAGCAAAACCTCGCCGCAGCGCGTTTCGATGTCGAGCTTCGCGAGCTCGGACACCAATCGCCAATAGCGCTGGGTGCGTTCGAGCGCGGCGTCGATGTTTCGCACGTGGCGAACGACGAACTCCAAAATACCGAAGCTGCCGCGAGGCGCTTCTTGGGCAGCGTGCAGACCGATGAACTCGTCCTGCAGCAACGCGGCCAACTGTTCGCTCGCATCGCGGTATGCGGACAGGGGCAACGTGATGGCCTTCACGAGATCGCCCGTCGCTTCCGGAATGGCAAGACGACGCCGCAACTCTTCGACGGCGCCCTCCGCACCCTCGGGAGGCCTCGTCTCGGCTCTTTGCGCAAAGGCAAGCAATATGGGTAGGGACTGCGAGCGAATTAGCGCGCCCGCCGCGTTTACCGCAGAGTCCGGAATAGGCTCGGCCCCTTCGGGTATGGGTAAGGCAACGACCTCGGAGACTTCGAGATCGCGGCCGTCCACGAAAGGAACCACGTTCACCACGCTGGACTCGCCCGCGGGTACTTTTTGCATCACATCCAAGAAAGCCATCGCCATCTTCGAACGACTCCTTCGAAGGTCCTATACGAGGGCAGAATCGATTCGATTAAGTCGCGCCTCGCAAAAGTGCCTTGGACGAGTTGAAAAACGGGAACGGCCCTGGCATACACTTTTCCCGCACGCAGATTCGTGGGACTTCACCGCGCCGGGCATGTTCGTGGGGGGGCTCCGCGGGCCCCACCCCCTCGAGAGAGATGATGACTTCTTCGTACATCGCTGCACCGGTTTTCGCCGAATTGGGCGATGGTTTTTACGATCCCGTCACGCCGGCCCGCTTTCCGGTGCACCACCTTCGCTTTCGCAATCAGCGGTGGGCGGAGCGGCTCGGGCTCGGAGAGCTCGACGACGCCGCTTGGGAAACGCACTTTGCCCGATTCGAGCCCTTGCCCGGCAATCTGAAGGCACCGTTGGCCCTTCGGTATCACGGCCATCAATTCGGGATTTACAACCCGGCGCTGGGCGACGGACGCGGCTTTCTTTTCGCGCAGTTGCGTGAGTCGTCCGAGGCAGGCGGCCGTCTTCTGGATTTGGGAACCAAGGGCAGTGGCACCACGCCCTGGTCACGCGGCGGCGACGGGAAGCTCACCTTGAAGGGCGGCGTGCGCGAGGTGCTCGCCACGGAAATGCTCGAGGCCGCGGGGGTGTACACCTCGAAGTCGTTCAGCCTGTTCGAGACGGGCGAGATGCTTTTTCGGGGCGACGAGCCCTCCCCCACGCGTTCGTCGGTGCTGGTGCGTCTGAGCCACTCGCACGTGCGCTTCGGCAGCTTTCAGCGGCATGCGCATGCACGCGACGTGGAGCGGCTTCGTCGGTTGTTCGATTTTTCGATCGAGCACTATGTGCCGGAGTTGCATGGGGCAAAGGACGTGACGGGCCTCGAGGAGCGGGTCGTCGCCTTCGTGAAGATCGTGGGCGAGCGAAGTGCGAGGCTCGCGGCCCGTTGGATGGCCACGGGCTTCGTTCACGGGGTGCTCAACACGGACAACATGTCCATCACCGGCGAGAGCTTCGACTACGGCCCCTACCGGTTCTTGCCGCGGTACGATCCGGACTTCGTGGCCGCGTACTTCGATGAGGGCGGCCGGTACGCGTTCGGGCGGCAGCCCACCGTGGTGCTCTGGAACGTGGCACGGCTCGCCGATGCCCTGCGGCCTCTCGCGCCGGATGCGGATTTCCATCCGGCGATGCTCGCCTTCGAGGATGCCTTTCACACCGCGATGCGGGCGGGCCTTCTCGCGCGGCTCGGGGTCGTCTCGCGCGAGGTCGACGAGGATGCGCGCCTCGTCGATGGCATCTACGGATTCCTCGACGCGGACGCGGGCCATCCGCGGAGCGTGGGCTACGACGCCTTCTTCTTCGATTGGTACGGAGGCATCCCGCGCGCGGCACGCACCATGGCCTCGGCCCGAGCCGATCGCTACCAAGGCCCCGCGTTCGACGCCTTCCACAGCGCCCTCGCCGGCTATGCCGCGGTGAGGCCCGACGCGCTCGGCGACGCGTACTTCGAGCGCGAAGATCCGTGCACCTTGCTCATCGACGAGATCGAGGACATCTGGAGCGCCATCGACACGCGCGACGATTGGGGGCCTTTCGAGGCGAAAATCGCGGACATTCGCGCGATGGGCGCGGTCATGCGTCTTCGCGCAGAATGACCAAGGCCTCCTTGGCCAAACGAACGACGAGCGGTCCCAGAATGACGCCCCACCCGCCGAACGCCGCGAGGCCGCCGAAGATGGACAGCAAGAGCGCGAACGTGGAGAGATCGAGCTCGCCGTAGCGCGCGAAGACCGGGCGGAGCAGGTTGTCGATCGATCCGACCACGACCACGCCCACCACCGTCATGATGATGGCCGGCCCGGTTCGTCCGCTCAACGCGAGGCCCAAGGCCACCGGCGCCCACACGAGCGCGGTGCCCACCGACGGGAGCAGCGAGGCCACGCACGTCAAAAGGCCCAGCACCAGCGCACGTGGGATCCCCAAGGCGAAGTACGTGATGGTGGCGACCAGACCTTGCGAGAGCCCGGCGAGCCCCACACCGACGAACAATCCGCGCCCCGTCTCGTTGAACGCTCCCGCCAACCGCTGCGTATGCTCGCGCTTCAACGGCGCATGCGCCTCGAACCACGCGTAGAGATCGGGCCCGTCGGTCAAGAAGGTGTACGTGGCGTAGAAGAAGAGGAACAGGAGCAGCAGCGCATTGGCGAGCGCGCCCGCGAGATTTCCCGCGATGCGTGCGGCCGCGGCACCGTGCTCGCGCACGAGATCGATGGCCCCTTGGAGCGATTTGACCTGGGCGAGCAGCTCGCCCGGCCCCCGAGCGCGGCCCTCGGCATCGCCTCCGCCGTCCGACACCAACGAGCGGAGTGCGGTTTGCGCGCCCTCGGACTGTGAGAGCCTTCCCACGAGCGACACGGCATCGTGCGCGAGCGGAACGACGGCAAAGACCACCGGAAGAAACAGCGCGAGCACCAGAAGAACCGTGAGCGCCGCCGCCGCACGCCTTCGTCCACGGGTGACCTTCGCCACGCGGGCCAAAAGCGGACGCGCCATGGTCGCCACCCAGAGCGCGAGCAAGAGTGCCGGCCACAGCGGATAGAACGCCCATGCCGCGCCCGCC
Source organism: Sorangiineae bacterium MSr11367 (assembly GCA_037157805.1). Lineage (NCBI taxonomy): Bacteria > Pseudomonadati > Myxococcota > Myxococcia > Myxococcales > Pendulisporaceae > Pendulispora > Pendulispora rubella. Next base: position 6,680,626 of record CP089983.1, read on the forward strand.
ACCAGCAGAAGAGTCAGCCACCTCAGGGCGCCAGGCATAGCCCAACGTTAACAGAGTTGTCCTCAAGGCTGCCTGATTTCGGTCGGCTCACGCCACTCATGCCGTCATGGAAGACAACCGCCCGAGCACCACGGCCATGCGTGTGGCCTTTGGACGAGCCGCCCATCGCCTTCTCGATGTGCCGCTGGTGTTCGACGATCCGCTGGCCCTGCGCATCCTCGGGCCCGACGTGGAGGAGACCATCGCCAATGACGTCGCGACGTTCCAGTCGCCGCCGTTGCGTGCGCTACGTGCTTTTCTCGTGGCGCGGAGTCGCTATTCCGAGGACGCTGCCGAGGCAACGTTCGCGCGCGGCGTTCGTCAATGCGTGGTGCTCGGTGCGGGGCTCGACACCTTCGCCTACCGCCATGAGCATTCGTCGGTGTTCATTTTCGAGGTGGATCACCCGGCGACGCAGAGCTGGAAACGCGATCGCCTGGCCGACGCAGGCATCGAGGTGCCGCCGCACGTGATTTTCGCGCCCGTCGATTTCGAAAGGCAGACGCTCGCCGAAGGCTTGCGCGCCGCGGGTTTCGACTCCGAGGCCCCCGCGTTCTTCTCGTGGCTGGGCGTCACGCCGTACCTCACGCGAAGCGCGGTGATATCGACGTTGCAATTCATTCGCAATAGGCCGCGAGGATCGGAGATCGTCTTCGACTTCGCGCCGCTTCCGGAGTTGCTCACCGGCGAAGGGAAGCAGTGGTTCGAGACCTTTTCCGCGCGCGTGGCGGCCATGGGAGAACCCTGGGTGACGTTCTTCGAACCAAGCGACCTGGCCAACGAGCTTTGCGAAATGGGATTCGCAGATGCAACGCCGTTCGCACCCGATGACATCAATGCGCTCTATTTCGATGGTCGAAAAGACAACTTGCGAACGGGAGCATTGGGGCACTTGATGCACGCGCGCGTGTGATTCGAACAGCCAAGTGCCAATTGCACGGCCCACGGTCCGAACCGGTCGCAGACTGAGGAATCTTTGGAGATGAGGCCTACGAGGCCGCCAGGCCTCGTGAACCGATTCATGTCCGGACGGCATCATTGTGGTCGAAAGTGGGCCTTGTGTGTTGACGATGCGTTGATCGCGCACTACTTGAGGGCGCACTTTACCGGCGACGCAATTTTTTTTTGCGGCAGGCCATGAGGGGTAGCGTCATTCAGTGGAGCGTTGGCGGGTCATTCCGCCGAGCGCGGAGGTGTTTTCCATCGTGCGATCGAAGCGTTCTCTTCCAAATGGAAGTCTTGTCTTGGTGCTTGTCGGCGCGGCCATTGCGGCGCCGTTCGTGGGCTGTTCGGGTGCGGACGGCGAGCACGAACATACGGAGACCGTTACGGGGGTTGGGAATCAGTTGGGGCTGCGCGTCACCTACGACGCGAATGCACACCGCGTGGACGCCCGCACGAACCGCCCGCTAGAGGAAGGCGAGCAGGTCTACGTCCGCGCCCGACGCGGCTCGCTGTCGGTGCAATCCGAGCGCGATCTGTCCTGCAGCGAGCTCGCCGAATCGGGTTCCCTGGCGGGGCCCGGTATCAACATCCCGACGGGCGTACGCTTCGAGGGACCTGCCGTCGATGCGTCGCTTTTGGAACTTCGCAAACGATTCGGCTCGGACGCGTGGCAGCGCGGTGAAATCGGCGCAGACGATGTCGCGCTGGGCACCGACGCCGTCGTCGAGGCGTGTGTGGTGAAGGACGGACAGGTCCAGGCCAAGGTGCAGACGAGCCTCGCCTATGCGGCCGACATCGCACAGAGCGAGTCACGGGTGGGGCGTTCGGTGGTCCTCGCGGCCGCCGAGGAGCCCATCCAGAGCGTCGAGAAGTATGCCGAGTTCTGCGTGCAGGAGATGGGCGAGATTCCCTTCTTCAAGAAAATCGCGAATGGCAAATACGAGACGTTCGACTGCCGCGACTTCATGGGATCGAACGGCACGGGCTCACCGGTGAAGATTGCTGGCGTGGAGGGCGCGCTCATTCCGCTCACCGTCGACGACGCGCCCAAGGACAAGTGCGACACGACCAAGCCGGGCGGCGGAGGATTCGACAATTACAATTGCGTGAACAAGTGCGACAAAGCGCAATACCTGTCGGAAGGCTGCGAGCCCGGACCGACGGTGACCACGGCGAAGAACGACAAGGGCACGCACTGGGTGCTTCTCTGCCGCGCCGGGGAAGATCCTTCGCGCGTCGGCATGACCAAGTCGAAGAAGTTCAACGACATGGCGATGATCGGGCACAACCCGAAGACCGGGAAGACGTGCTTCTTCCAGAACCAAATCGCGCGCAAAACCGACGGCGCCCACATTGCGCACCCGGGCGACCTGACGAAGGCGAAGAACACCTGGGAGCCTTCGCCGGAAGGCTACTGCATGACCAGCTGCCACTCGGCCGACGCCTTCGTGCATAGCCCGTGGATCGACGGGGCGCTGCGCAAGGACGGACGGAGCATCGTTCCCAAGATGGGCGAGCACCCGGACTTCCCGATCAGCTGGCTCGATGCGCCGTATTACGTCCTCAACATGGATGCGCAGGGCTGGGAGATCGGCCAGCAGCTGGTCAGCGAAGAAGCGTCGGCCTGCACCACGTGCCACCGCATCGCGGGGCCGCAGGGCGGCCGCGGCATGATGACCCAGTTCACGCCGTGGGGAACGGCCGTGGGCTTGGGGGAGGCGGGCAATTCCTTCTTCGCCAAGATGACCGATTCGTACAAGGCGAGCTTCGAGAAGACGCACACCATGCCGACGCGCGTCGACGGCTTGAACTTCGAGTCGTGGAAGACGTCGAAGTGGAAGAAGGCCGCAGACCACATCATTGCCTGCGGCAACAACCCGAATGCGGCGGGATGCGTCTTCGCCGACGTTCCGCGCGGCCCGCAAAATCCGCCGCGCCCCACCCTTTGATTTTTCGATCGCGAGAACGAAACGATGCGACTTCATTCGATTTCAGCCTTTCGGCTTTTTGCACCCGTAATACTCGTGATGCCCTTCGCGTGCTCCTCGCAGGCGGAGGACCAGGGCGAGCAGTTCGGTGAGACGTCGGCCGCCGTCCAAAGCGACAGCGACCTCGCGCTTTCTTCGTTGCGCATTCTGGGCGCCAAGGTCGATGGGCGCATGGACCAGTGCCAGCGCTGCCACGATATCAACCGCGCCTCCGTGCGGAAGTGGGCGAACGACTACGCGACGACCATGACGTCGTTGCGCGACGCCAACACACCGGCCACGCAGCGCGTGAACCGGCTTCGCCAGAATCCGGCGGACGAGGCATCGGGCTTTTCGCCGGCACAGATTGGCTTTTTGGCGGCGGGCTCGCACTTCGGCGTGGGCCCCAACGTGAATCCCACCCGGCACCCGAAGACCCTTGAGCAGGGCAAGCTCCTCGGCGGGTTGTTCCGCAGCGAGGACGAATACGCGGCATTCCGCGCCGGCGTGCTCATGCCTGTCGATCCGGCGTTCGAACGCCTCACGGCGACGGAATACGAGACGCTGATGACCTGGGCGGGCAAAGGGCTGCCCAAGTTGGACGAATTGTTGCCTGAGCAACCGCGTCCGACGACGTGCACGGACGACTTCACCGGGCTGACCGCGCATGCGCGCAAGATGCGCACCAAGGGCTGGGCAGCGGTGAACCGTGAGCGGCGCGTGAAGATGTTCGCGTGCGACGACAATGCCGCACCGGCGCAGTGCTTCACGCAGCAGCGCAACGGAAAGGACATTTTCCCCAAGGCGGACAGCACGACGTTTGCGAAGTCGTGGGCGCCGGAGGGAACGACCGTGCGCGTGCTGCGCGAGCTCGGGTACAAGAGCTTCTACTGGACGCGCGGCTCGGCCGACGGGCGCTTCGTGGCCAGCGGCGTGTCGGGACGGAGCGAAGGCGGCGCGGTGGTGACGGATCTCGCGGCGGCGTTGAATGCGGCAGCTCCGCAGACGCGCGATATCTGGGCGAAGGCGAGCTACGATCCGAGCTTCTACCCGGACAACAGCGGCTTCATGTTCCAGGGTGCCGGCGCGGTGTACTGCGCACAAAGCTTGCTCACCAAGGCGGCGACGGCGCAAATCACCTTCAACGAGCCGGAGTGCTCGCGGCTGGGAACGACGGGTCTCTATCAGACCATCGGCCAGCCGATGGGCGACAATGCCTTTCCCGATCGGTTCATCGTGACCAGCAAATGGGTTGGCGATGACGGCGGACGGCGCTTCCTGGAAACGGATCCCGTGCCGGTGGCGGGACCGGACGCCGGCGCAACGATTCAGGTCTCGCGCGCCGACGACAATGGCACCTACGCGATCACGCAGCGGACGACGCTGACGACGCCGTTCGAAGGGGACACGATGATGTCGCCCTCGACGGCGCTGCTCGCGAACCGCGTGGCCGGCGAGGTGAATGGGCAGGGCGTGCAACTCGGATATGCCATCCGCGAGGTGACCACGTCGACCGCGGGCAGCGAATACCGATTTGCGCTGCGCGAGCTGGGCCATGTGTGCATGGACGGCAACAAGGCGAATTTCTCCTACGACGAGCGGTTCTTGGTGACGTACCACTACCTGACGCGCAAGGACTTCCCGAGCGACGCAGCGTGGGCGCCGTACAAGGACAAGGGCGGGAGTGACATTTACGTCGTCGACTTCGTCACCGGTGAAAAGGTGGCGGTGACGCACATGGGGCCGGGGCAGTTTGCGCTGTTCCCGCACTTCCGCTCCGACGGGTGGCTGTATTTCGAGGTGCGCGACGCGGTGGCGAAGAAGGAATACGTCGCAGCGACGGACGCGGCCCTCGTGCGGTTGGCGCAGGGGAACTGATGGTACGGCGTTTCGCGGTCACTCCCGGTCTGGTGTCGGCGCTGCTCGCGGCGGCTTTGGTGGCGTGCAGCTCGGGGGGTGAGACTCGGGAAGGGACTGGCCGCGATTCGCAAGAGATCCGGCCCATGGAGCGGAAGATCGTGGGGCTGGGTGCCCCGTACGAGGCCGATCGTGGGCTGGCTGGACGAACCTCCGAACTCGCGGCGTCGCAAAAGGCGCGCCGCGAGGCGGCTTGGCAGGCCGTGGCGCGGGTGCTGCGGCCGGTGGCGATTGCCGAGAAGCTGGAGAAGCTCGATGGCGGCGCCGCCGCGCAGCTGCCGGCGTTTCGCACGTGGTACGGCAAGGATGATTTCACGCGCGCCTTCGATGGTGCGTTGAAGGCGATGTCGCCCGAAGACAAGGCGGCGCGCCGCCCGCTGCGGGATGACGAGGTGACCGCGGCCCTCACGGCCAATGCGGCGTCGCGCGGCGAGGCATCGGACGACGATTATGCGGAGCGACTGCGGCTGCTGATCGATGCGCCGGCGGTCGATGGTCTCGGTGCGAACCAGCGGGTGACGTACAGCCCGGGCACGGTGACGCACCTGATGAAGAACTATGCGCACACGCAAGGGTGCCTGTCGGCGCGCACGGACGATCCCGCCCCATCGCCGACGAGCTTTGCGCCGTGTTTGGGCGAGGAATTTCCCGTCGATGCCGCTGTGGTGAAGACGTCGTGGAACCGCGCGGACTTCAACGGAAAGCTGCGCACGCACGATACGTCGGCGGAGACGCTGGCCAAGCGGCGAAGCGGTGAACTCGACGATGGTGGCTGGGGCAATGGGCAGGGCGAAGCCTCGCCGGGGACCTCGGACGTTTACACGATTCGATTGAGCGACGGCGCGAGCTTCCGGCTGACGGGGATGCACCTGATGACCAAGGAGCTGCGCGAGTGGCTATGGATCACGGTGTGGTGGTCGGCCGAGCCGAATACGGATTTCGGTGCGGACCGCCCCGAGTCGATCACGAAGCTGGGTGGCCCGTGGTCGCACTACAAGATGTGCGTGGTCACGTCGTACGAAGAGCACGACATGGATCCGCGCGGTGGCTTCGAGGGCTCCTTGGGCGATGCCTTGGCCGCGGCGCACGGCGGCAAGGGTGCACCAACCTGGTGCAGCAATCCGTACATCGAGAAGGGCGCGCACAATGCGCAGACGAACTGCGTGGGATGCCACCAACACGCGGGGACGGAGCAGCGCAGTGAGACGATCTTGGCGGACGAGACCAAGTTTCCGCTGAGCGGGCGCACGAAGCTGCGTCAGAGCTTCCTCACGGACTATTTGTGGTCGGTGGGGCCATCCCCCGAACACTTGTCCCACGTGATCGAGCAGCAGTTGCAGTAGCATCCGTGCACATGCACGGTGTGTTGACGACGTTTGGTCTCGCGATTGCGATTGCCCGCTACGACGGACAACCGGTTCGGGACGATGCCTGGGTGTTCGCCCAGATCGAAGAGGCCAATCGCCTTTTCGCGGCAGCGGAGGTCGACTTTCGCTGGACGGCCGAGGGCATGCTTTCCGAGCGGTACGCGGAAATGCACTCGCGCGAGGACCGCGATGCGCTCGCCGCGCAGGTGATGGGCCGGGGAACGATTCCGATCTTCATCGTGAAGTCGCTGGAGGACGTGGACGAGCCGGGGCGGCCCCGCATGGGCGTGTGCTGGAAGAAGAGTTACCTCATCGTGGCCGCCCACGCGAAGCCGACGGTGCTGGCCCACGAGCTGGGCCACTTCTTTGGAAATCCGCACAGCCAGGTGGACGATAATTTGATGAGCTATTCGCGCACCGGCGGCGCGGTTTTCCTGGATGGCGTGCAATTGGGAAGGATACGAAGCGGCGCAAAACGCTTTTTCGAATCCGGTTTTCTGGCGGATGTCGGCGCGGCGCGGCTGTTTCCCTAGAACGAGATGTCGCCGGTGGCGGAGTAGCGCCAGGTGCGTGGTTCGCCGGACTCGGGGTCTTCGATGAATTCCGTCAGGCCTTCGTGGCGAATGTCGTCGTAGCCTTTGTAGAAGGAAGCTTCGACGAGTGCGGCGGCGGCCGAAAGAGGGGTGCGGCCCGGGATCCAGTCTTTGAGGGACGCGGGAAGCTGGGGGAGCTGGATCTCCGGGGTTGCCGGAGGCGCGAGGATGGTCCACAGATGCTCACGGGCGTCGTGCCATGCGAGGCGAACGATGGCCGCATCGGCCTGGGAGGCATCGCCGGCAACGCGGTAGCGAACGGTGGGGCGTGCGACGTCGGCCCCTGCCTCGACGGTCGCCAAGGAGATGCGTGGGAGCAGGGCTTCGCGCAAATCGATGCGGGTCGTATCCGAGAGGGCCTTGTCGCTTCGGGCAAGCATGGCCTTGTCCGGGGAGGCGCCGTACGAGAATTCGAGCCGGTAAACGGTGTCGCCCTCGAGGGCCTTGGGGATCAAGAAGCGCAGCGGCGTGGGGCCGGCCATGGAGGCGCTCTGCCGCGGGCGCTCGAAGCGATCGCGCTCGTTGGCCAGAACGGAGACCTGGCCTTCGACGGCGGTGAGCCCCTCGGTCGGCGCCGACAGTGCGAGGGTGAACTCGCGAAAGGTGCGGCTCCAGGCGGGCAGCCGCACGTCGACGTCCCGGCGCGCGGCGTTCGTCGAAAGGTTGGCCCAGTCGAAGGCGTAGGCGGCGGGTGCGCCTTTTTCGTCGAGCGCCTCCCCGAGCACGCGGAATTTCTTTTCGTCGACGAGAAAGCGTTTTGCCACCGGCAGGGGCAGCGGATCGGCCACACGCGGTACCTCCGTGGCCCCGACGCCGAGGCTCACGGTGTAGCGCGCCGCCTTCGGGTACGCTCCGGGGAGCTTGACCCGCGCCGTACTCACGACGCGCGCCGCCCCGCCCTCGTCCTCCGTTTCACCGATGACGATGTCGTCGCCGGGCTGCACACCGGTCACGGTGATCAATTGATAAACGCTATTTCCATAGGCCACGGTGACCATGCCCCCCGCGGGCGCATCCGCGGAGGCTTTCCCATCGTCGCCGGACGTTGCCTCGGCAACGACGGCGCCCGCCCCGTCCTGAAAAACGATGTGCCTCCCCGCCAGCGGCGCCCCGTCATCGAAAACGGCGACGTTCACCTTACCCATTGGCCCAGCGTACGCCGGACGAGCATCGAGCACGTTCGCGCCCTCCCCCGGACGAGGAGGTTTGACGTGGGGGGGCGCCAACACGAAAGCCATCCCCACGGCCAACGCCGCTCCACCCAACACCAACGGCCACAGTCTCATCGGCTCTCCATGTTAGCGTGCCCCCAATGGGGCGATGGCTTCTCGTGATCGCATGTGCACTCTGCACGCATCTCGGCGCGCTCGGTGCGGGGTTTCTCTGGCTCGACCACGCCCACATCGAAGAGGGCCTGGCCATTTTCCCGCCTTCGCATTGGCACGAAGCGTTCACGCAAGGCTTTGCCGGCACCGGCTTTTACCGCCCGCTGATGGCCCTCTCCCTTTCCATCGATGCGCTCGCGGGAACTCCCCTCGCCTTCCACGCCACCAGCCTCGCCTGGCACGCTGCGGCCTCGGCGATGGTCGTCGCCGCGGCAGACGCGCTCGGTCTTTCGCGCAGGGCGGCCACCCTCGCGGGGATCCTCTTCGCCGTGCACCCGTTGGCGGATCTGCCGGCCAACGCCATCGCCTTCCGCTCCGAGGCGATGGTCGTCGTGGCCTTGCTCGCGCTCGTCGTCTTTCACGTGCGCGAGCGCCCCATCGCGGCGGCGGCCGCCCTGCTCGCGGGCGCGCTGACCAAAGAGGTGGCGCTCGTTCTGGCGCCGCTGTTTCTCGTCGCATTGGGGGGGCTCCCCAAACGCCGCCGAACCTGGCTCGCCGAAGGCGGCGCGCTGGTCGCCGCCCTCGCGTTGCGCCTGGCGTTCGCGCCCTCGTGGCGTGCATCGCACGAGGCGATGTCCGTGTCCGAGGCCATCGGCACGCGCCTCGCATCGCTGGCCAAGGGCGCGGGGGCCGTGCTCTTTCCGCTGGATCGGCACGTGTGCGACGCCTTCCGCATCACGCCGGTGTGGCACCCCATGTCGCTGCTCGGGTTGGCCATCGCGGTGGCCCTCGCGCGCCTCGCCGTTCGCCGTCGTGGACCGGCGCTCTTGCTCGCCCTCGCGCTGCTGCCGTCGCTGCAGCTGGTTCCCATCATGCGCTGGTGGTCGCCGCACTATTTCTACGTCCCCCTCACCTTCGCCGCGATGCTCGCCGCCGAAGCCCTGGACCGCCTCCCGCGCAGGGCCTCCGTCGCCGCGGGCGCACTGGCCGCCGCCTTCGCCGCCCTCTCGCTCGTCGACGCGCGCCGGTTTCACGACGACGAATCCCTCTGGAGGCCCGAAGTCGCCGCACAACCCGCGTGTCGCGAAGGCCAATTTTACCTCGCGGACGCCGACCGCCAGGCCCATCGCTTCGCCGCCGCCGCCAAGAAGTACGAGGCGGCCCTCGCACCTTGGCCCGGAGTGCTGGCCTTCGTCGATCGCACCGCCGCCCTGGAAAACATGGGCACCACGTACATTGCCCTGCGCCGTTTCGCCGACGCGAAGACCGCATTCCGCACCGCCCTCACGGGAACGAACGATCCGCGCCGACGCCGCGAGCTCACCCACGATCTCGCCGGCGCCACGCTCGAAGGAGGCGATCCGGCCGAAGCCGAGCGCCTCCTGGCGCCGGAGACCACACGCCCCGACGCCTTTCCCGAATCGCTCACCCTGCGCGCCCGCGCCCTTCACGACCTCGGCCGCAACGACGAAGCACGCGAACTCCTGGCGCGCCTTCCGCGCGCTCATTAACGCAACGCTCGAAAGGTCATCCCTATCGGAAAGGACACTGCGGTCGAGCAGCGGCAGCGAGACCAGCCCGGCGGGCCCGGCGCCCTTGTCCGCTTCTCGCGCAAAGATCGCCAGACGTGGTGGCGATCCTCGCTTTTTGAACCGAACATCGCGCCGGTCCCGCCGGTTCGTCCCGCTGCCGCAGTTCTCGCACAGCGATGATTCGAGAACCGGTACGTTCAATTGAACGTTACCTTAGGGAGCGCGGGTGATGGTGAAGCTCGTCTTGCCGCTCGAGGCGGGCGGGTCGATGATGACGTTGTCGACGGTCTTGAAGTAGCCGCGAGCCTTGCGGGGATCGCCATCGACGTGGAACGTGATGAAGAGGGCGCCGAAGCTGCTCGCGTAGGTCGAGCCCCAATAGGGTTTGCTCGCCACCGTCGTGTTGAGCGGACGCATGTCGTGCCCGCCAAGGCTGCTGTCGAAGAAGAAGTGCTTGCCCGGCGCCACGCAAAGGTCGAACGCGCTGTTGCACGACGAATCGATGGTTTGGCTCTGATCGTTCGTCACGGTCTTGCTGCGCGAGTACGTGTGCGAGTGTCCCTGCGCAACGATGGCACCTTGGGCGCGGCAGTTCTCGTAGATGGTCCAGCCCATCTCGTCGCTCTTCGGGCCGACGTTGGTGGCGCGCTGGTTCTTGTGCCAGCTACAGATCTTCCAAATGTGCGCGTCGTTCGCGAGGCGGTCCTTGACGTAGGTCGCGCGGCTGGGGCTCGTCTCCGAGTCCGAGACCATCACGATTTTGAGGCCCTTGTAGACGACGGAGTAGTTCTTCTTCGTGGGGTCGTTGTTTTCCGAGGGGATGTTCCACGTGGCCATGCGGCTCTTCAGCCCCGAGCCGATTTGGCTCCAGCCGCTGTCGTGGTTTCCCTTCGAGACGAAGTAGGGAATCTTGGTTTGCGCGGTGTTGATCTCCGCATCGATGGCGGAAAACCATTCCGGCGGCGCCTCGCCGTCGTAGGTGAGGTCGCCCTGTACGACCACGAGCTGCGCCGCCTCGCGCTTCACGAGCTGCAGGACGGTGCGAAAATCTTCGCCCGATGCCGTATCGCCAATGAAGGCGACCTTGAAGTTGGCATCCGTCGGGATGTCCGCCGCCGCCACGCTCGGCGCCTCGTCGGCGGCTTCGTTCGTGTCGGCCGCGGGCTCGGGCCCCTCGGACGGAGGCTCGTACACGCCCGGCGAGGCCGCGCCTTCGCCCCCCGCGTTGTTCGCGGAGTGATCTTCACCGCCGCACGCGGAGATGGCCGACGCCGAGCACACGGCCGCCGCCAAAAGCCCCAACCCCGCGCGCTCCCACGTGCCCCAACCACCAGCGGAAAGTCGTTCGCTCATGACCGGTAGTCATAAGCCATTTTCCGTGACGAGAGCATGGCAGTCTCAGTAACTTTGAACGCCGCTGCGCGTCGTAAATCACGCGACGACGTAGGCGTGAAAAACGTTCTACCGACTGGTGCGACGTTTTTGCTTCGCGACCGTTCGCGACTTCGTGGCACGCGTCTTCGCCGGGGCTTTGGCTTTTCGCGTTTTTGCAGGGCTCGCGGACGACGCAGCGGCGCTCTTGGAGTCGGCGCTCTTCGTTGTCGCCGGCACGCGGCGTTTATTGCTCGGCTCCGAATCGGTCAGGCCTAGAAAAGTGAAGAACTCACGGGCGGTCTGCGCGGCGCGCCCCTCGCGGCGGCGACGACGCTGCACGCGGTTCCACTCGGCGACCTTCGTGTTGTAGTCCTCGTGCTGCTTCCAATACCGCTGCTGCAGATCGTAGAGCGGCTCGGTGTCGACGTTGCCGTCCATCTCGTACGGGCACTCGGTGGCTTGCACCAAGGTGAGACGCCGAAGCTTCTTCTTCTTGTTGAACTCCGGATCGAGCGGATAGATGCGGCAGCCCAACGGGCGGCTCGTGTAGATGGTGCAGCGATTGTCGTCGCCCAGGTAGATGCAGCGCCCCTGCTCGTGCCGAAGCACCAGGACGCGCTTGCCTTGGCGAAGCATCGCAAACGCCTCGGGCTCGTCATCCATGTGGATGGCGTGCTTGTCGACCACCTGCGCAATATGGCTCGGTGAGTCGCCCGTGCGCTCGATGATGCGAGAGATGTCATCCTGCGTGAGGGGCAGGAGCGGGTCTTTGCAGCAATTGCCGCACCCCGTACAACGGAAATTCAGGTAACGGGCACCAGGGAAGTTTTTCATGCGGCCGCTGCTAGGAGCTTGTGAGCCTATACCATGAAAGACAATCCGCGCGCGATGTGCGGCGAACCATCGGGCGTGCTTTTGTTTTTTTGGATCGATGGAGGCGGGTGCCTTACCTGCCGGGCGCTTCGATGCATCCCGCAATGGCCGCGGCGCGGATGAAGGGCTGCAGTGGAGGCGGGAGACTTGCGGCGTCGAGGCCTAGGTCGATGGGGACCTCACCGCGTTCGTTCGCGGGACGATGATGGATGGTGGTGCTTCCGCGAAGGGTGCCAACGCGCATGGGCGACGTGGAATCGTCGGCGCGAACGTAGAACGGGACGTCGGCCGAGCATTGAACGGTGCTGCCGGCGGGAGGGTTCGTAGGAGCAACGAGGATGCCGCCCATCAGGTCTGCCGAGGGGGCCCACTTCGGAGAGAGCGTGGAAGCGTCCACCCAACCTTGAACCAGGACGTCGGCATCGGGAATGGCGATGCGAACCGCGCGGCCTTTACGCTCGAGCTCAGCGACTTGCTCGGGCGGTTCGTTGGAGGGCGACTCGAGCCAGGCGACAATCGGACCACGGGGCGCGAGGCGGAGGGGAATCTTCGTGCCGCGTTTGAGGTAACGGAAGTCGTACGACGAGGGCTCGACCTCGGGTTGAAAGGTGAGCTCGTTGCACGGGTACGTGATTGCGAGCGGTGCGGCCGGGGTAACGCAGCTCGGGAGGGTGACCTCCAGGGAGAGGGAGTCGTTGGCGACGGCCTTCGCGCGGGCACGCCACACGGTGAGCCATCCCTCGTGGGGCGCGCTCGAAGCGCTCGAAGCGCGGGGGCTGACGAGGAGGTCCTCGAGGTGGATTTCTCCGATGGCTGCGAAGTGCTCGGTGGAGACTTCCATCGTGGCGGCACCGCGGGTGGCACGCAGCTCGACGCGCCGTGCGCGTTGCACCGACGCGAATTCCTTGCCGGCGTACGAGAGCGGGAGGGGCTCGAGGAGCGTGACGTTTTCGGTGCGAATGACGCAGGTCGCGTTCTCGACGGTGCGGAGCGCGGGCTCTGGCTCTGGGGAGGAGGATGCCGACGCGGTGTTGGTCGGGCTCGGGCCCAAGGATGGCGCCGCGTGCGGCGAAGGCGACGGGGGCGCGGTCGCTCCGCATGCCGCGAGGACGAAGAGGAGCGGAACGATGGCTCGCATGGGCCGCGCATCATACGCGCAAGGCGGGGGGCGACTTCCCTCCCGCAGACGCCGAGGCGGTCTTCACCGCACTCGCCAACGAGTCCCGGCGCAACATCCTGGTCCTTCTCAGCCATCTTTGGGGCAGCAAAGAAAAAGGAGAGTGGAATCATGAGCACGACGACCGCCAACGGCGACATCCCCAAGATTTTCCGTGTGGCCCTCGAGGTCTCGAACATCGACGAAGCCGCCCGCTTCTACACCGAGCTCCTCGGCCAAGCCGGCAAGCGCCACCCCGGCTCGCGCCACTACTACGACTGCGGCGGCGTCATCCTGTCGTTGCTCGACGTCAGCGCCGGCGGCCTCCCGCCCACGCCCGGGGTGAAGTCCCTGTACCTCGCCGTGCGCAACCTCGACGCCATCCACGCCCGCGCCCAGGCCTTGGGAGCACTGGCGCCCTACAAAGTGCACGGCCAACCGGCCGCCGATCCGGTGCAGCGGCCGTGGGGCGAGCGCTCCTTCTACGTCGTCGACCCCTGGGGCAACGACCTGTGCTTCGTCGAAGAGGGCACGCTGTACACATGACAACGCCGCTCGCCATCGCGCAGGACGCAGTTGGCGGAGGTGCTCGCGACACCATCTCGTCGCGAGCGCAGGAACACGAGCTCAGCGAAGCACGACGCTGGCTCAAGGCAATTTGCAGGGCAAAACTGCTCTTCTCCCCTGCCCTGACAGCTGCGCTCGCGGAGCCGTTCCAAAAATTCGTCACGAACGCGTCGCGTTAGCTTGACGGGCGCGCCGTGGGTCTATATTGGTTCTCCTCAATTCCGGCTTAGCTCAGTTGGTAGAGCAGGCGGCTGTTAACCGCCGGGTCGTAGGTTCGAGTCCTACAGCCGGAGCTATCTGAAGCGCTGCGATAACTTGGGAGTGACCCGCTGGTTCAAAGGGCGGGTCCCCGCAACGCGGCGGAAATAAGGCTTCGAGAGAGCTTCGTTGACGACGACAAAGCTCTCGAGGGTGCACGCGGGTGGCGCGCGTGGGCGGCCGCAGGGGTGATTTCGGAGCTTCACTTCGTGCATCGGGTCGAAGCGAAACGAAGCTTGGTTAACGGAGCGTTAACCGCGGTTAACTCAAACCGCCACAACAAAGCTCGGAAACGAATCCGCGCACTTAGCTTCCCTGACCGCGTAGTCCGGGCGCCCGAATGCAGCGACTCGAGAACGCGGCCCGCGCGGGGCTTTGTCGGTGATCGGATGATCTGGGCGAGACCTTCTCGGAAGCCGCGGAGGGGCAGCCCATCACGGCCCCGCGCGCGAGTCCCTCGCGGGCGTGATGGACGCCGGCCCGGAAGCCGCTCGTCGTCACGGGAACGATCCGCCTTCCCAGCGCGATCTTGCCATGGGAGCGCGAGCTCATCTCTTCCGCCCTCACGGCGATGGCCAACGGAGAATGTCGTGGCCAGGGGTAGAGCGCGCGAGACATGGGTGCCTATCTGCGTGCCAGCGCGCCGGAGCGGGCCGAGCGCGAGCTGTCACTTCCCGCTCAGCGGCGCGCGGTTCAGGAGTACGCTGCCCCGGAACGAGCGCTCGATCAGCCGCGACCAATCGGGACGGTAAAGCTCGAATTCATACGCATGGTCACGCTCTGGTGGACGTACGCGGTACCCATTCGCGTGATGCGCTGGAGCCAGTAGCCATGTCGCGCTGCGCCGGTACCGTCGTACGGAAGGTACGGAAACTCGACACTGCGCCCATCGGGCGCGACATACTCAATGGTACCGGCGGCGCCGGTTGCCGGCGCTGGGCAGCCATCTGCGCCGCCATCGCGGCTTCCGCCGCCGTAATGGGAGCCGCCAGGCTCACGCCCGCAGCCGCCTCTCCGCTCGCGTGTGCTTGCGAGCCACGAACTTTGCACACGCACGCCGTCGCGCCACCGCCCGTGGGGCTCTGATCGCCAACGCAGACTGTGGGATGAAACGTCCCTGCGGGACGCTTGAGCGAGTGCCTTCAGGCTTACGCCACCATCTCCAAACTCCACCGAACGTAAGCTCTCATCGCGAGGCCATCATGCCAGCCTGGGTCAAAGATGTCGAACGGAGACTCATCACCATTCCTAAAGCTTCTTGCAACAATTCTTTCCGGTCATCGAAACGGCCTTCCGAACAACGTGTTGAAGACATTTGCGCCGTCACGCGCCAAGGACGCTGGCGACCGTCGATGCACGCTAAATACTATGCCAAACACTCGAGCACGAGAGCATCCAGTTCGATCGAACATTCCATAACTTCATCAGCACGCGCATCATTATGCTCTCGAAACGTTTGACTCATGTTCGCAGTGATGGACGCCAGTACGTAAAGCTCTTGCATAGTACTTTTGTCAATCGTCGTGACTCCGCGCCACTCCCTCGCAAGGCTGCGAAGCGCCTCACACACCTTCCCGTACTCCTCAAGGTCAACCACAAGTTCCATGCGCAGCCGAGTAATGAATTTATTCTGCAGAATTGCTTCCTTACCTGCGCCGGGATCTGCCTCCTCGAGTGAGACGCGGACCCGCCCCAACCCGTCCACAAGCGCCCAAACGTCACGATACGTTGCTTGGGTATCCGTGACGCCATCTTGAATTTGCGTATGAACAATTGAATACGGAAATGTCGACGAATCGCCCGGGAGAAAATATTCAATCTTCATTGCATCGACTGGAGACGTTGCACCGACCTGCGTAGGACTGGGCTTCCGCATCGATACGAGCCGACCGAATCCATCTTGCACTAGGCTCGTCAGCTCACCGTGGAGGTCAATCACGCTCACCGGCGCAGCGATCCCGCGATCGTATGAAGCGTACGCGGAAAGCGCAGTACTCCCACATCCGCCACTGACGGATCCAACGTAGACCGTTTCGGAAATTGGAAGCTGCGCAAAGTCCGTGTCAGGCTTCACCTGGTGGCATCGGCCATTTGGTGCTGTCTCACGTATAAGGTTACCAAAAACGTCATGACTCTGCGCCGAGAGAACGATAACGCCATCCGCGGATGCCGCGGGCGGAGAGGGGGATCATCGCCGTGGACGTCGAGTACTCGATGGCGGTCGTCTTCCCCATGCCGTTCGCGATGCGTGTTAGAAGCCAAGGACGCACTCCCCCGGTGAGGTCGATGTACCTATACTGATTAGCTTCGCCGTAAAAGACATCACGTGTTCCCGACCCGTTGATGTCAGCCGTTCTAATGTACTCTGACCATGACATCGGATTCGCGGTCAGGTTCACAAAATGCTCATTAGTAAATGCTTGACCACCTTCATTCAGCCATATGGACGTACCGCTCGCACCGACCTGCACCAAATCGTCGAGACCGTTGCCATCTACATCTTCTAGCCGTAAACGCGGGTCGGTGGCGTCCACGGAAAATTCCGGAGAATTGGCTCCATTGGAATCTCACGGCCAGAGGCGATCCCTCCCTCCGGGCAATTCAGGTCACCCGTCCCAAATTGGCCGTTTCCACGACTGGGCCAATATCTAATATAACCATGGTACAATCGTGCGATGTCCGGAAGACCGTCACCGTTCAAGTCACCTATTCGGATCGCCCGTCAGCAAACGATATTGGGTCGCCGTCGTCCGGCAAACACTTAGCCGCCGGTTCGTTCGAGATGGAGGAAGACGTTCCGCTCGTCCATGTCACACGGCCGTACTGGCTGTCGCCTCCCGGATATCGACCAAGTGAAAAGAACGTCCGCAAAGCAGTCCCGTCGGTGAGGACCACGTCGACTATGCCGTCACCGTTTGCGTCGAGCATTCGAAAGTTCTCGCTATTTGCGAAATCAATCCGAACGTCCTGACGGTCAGCCGTTGTGATACGCCGCCCTTGGAGAGTCCACGCGCCATTCACGCTCTTCGGCGTGTAGACCGAGTACTCCCGTTGCGCATTCGGCATATTCAGTAGGTCGATGATGCCGTCGCGTTGGTCGTGCGCCGCACTCTCCGGATGCCGCCGCGGATCCAGCACGAAGGCGAGCACCTGCTGCACGTCCCAGTACGCATCGAGCCGCGGGTTGGGGGCAGTCGGGTACCCGTAGCGGATGTACTCGCGCTGAAGCGCGTTGTCGGCGTCGGCGAGCGCGCGTTCGAAGACGGCACGCGCCGCCGAGTCGTTCTCTCGGACATCGGCCAAGCGCTTCCAGAGGTTGCGTCGGAACGCGCGTCGAGCTCCTTCGGCGCGGGCGGCGGGCTGGCTTTCGTGGTGGTGCTCGTGCTGATCTTTTTGGTTTGTCGGTTCATGGTGTCTCGCTCTTGGCGCGGGGCTGCGCGCCAGCACCGGCGGCGTCGTTTCCGCTCGGGGGGGCCAAAGAGCGAGCGCCGTGCCGATCCCCGCGCTCGAGAATTTCCGCGGGCCGCCTTCGGACATGGGTGTCCAGGTCAGATCGGGGCCTGTCCCGGACAGGCTCGCAGGAGCTGCGGCTTCGGTGTCGTGCACGGCTGGGCGCGTGGGTGTGTCCACTCACGAGTCGCTTTGGCTCGAGGAAGGTCGTTGCGCGTCGATGTCGGTACATCATCGCCGATTGGGCGCATTCGTTGCTCAGACCATGAATCGAGGGAGGGGCAACATGAAGCGTCTAAATACGAGATATGGTAGCGCCGTTCTATCGATGGCGGCATTCGCCGCGGGGGCCATCGCTTGCGGAGGCAGCGCGGCCGAAGAGGGTCAGGCGGCGCAAGATGTCACGCCCGGGGCGGCGATGCCGGGTGCGGACTTGGGAATGGCATCGCATTCGGAAGCGAACACCGCGACGGTGTTTGCGAGCCTCTGGCTCTTTGGGAAAGACACACTGACGATTGGGCCGATGACGGTGCACCGCGCGACGCACGGCGGCGGCGGGGGAGTGGATCACCCCTTCGTGGACGTCGACGTGAGACTGGGCGACTTGCGGGTGCTCCGCGTCGAGGGGGCCGAGAGCAATCCGAAGAATACGAAGAGCAGCACTAGCGTGACTGCGGATGGGCAGACCAACGCGGGTGATGTCACGATGCTCAATGGGCTCGTCGTCTTGCGGAATCTCGTCGCTGAATCGAAGTGCGAGGCTACGGCGACGGGGCGGCAGTGCAAGGGGACCATGTCGGTCAGCGAGTTGACGGTGGGCGGGAAAAAGATCCCTTTATTGGAGATCGCGCCAAATACGAAATTGCGCGTGAAGAGTCTACTCGCGATTCCGGGTCTCGATGTGAAATTGCCCGTGGACCTCGAGCTCGTGCTGAACGAGCAGTTGGCCTGGACCGACGCCGTGCCGTCCACGAATTCGCTCATCGTCAATGTGGCCCATTTGTCGGGGGCGGCCAGTATCGACGGTCTCGTGAGCTTGATGGTCGATGTTGTGGAGGGCGGGCCATCGGCCACTGTCGGCGAACCGGTCACGCAATGCAACAGCGGCTCGCTTCAATGCTGCAATTCAATCCAGTCTGCAAACAGCGATGCTGCTGGAGCGATGATACCGCCAAACGCCGGGGGGCTCACTGGGAGCTTAGGCCTCGATTGCAGCCCGATGAATGTCCTCGGCACTGGCAGTAGCGGGTGCAACGCGCAGCCCGCGTGCTGCAGCGGCGACACCTACGGCACGGTCACGCTCGCCTGCAATCCCGTTGCACTTGACCTCTGATTTCATTTTAACAACGCGCGGGGCGCTTCGTCACGAGCCTCGCGCGGTATGACGGGCGTCATCGCCGAAGTAAGCAGACGCGTGATTTGGCTACAGGCTGCGGACTAAAGGATTGAGGGTTAATCAGTCGGTAACCCGTTTTCTTCCGCTGTGACCGCGTCGTTGAGGGGTGGCGGCGGGCACGCTCCATGTGCGCTCCACCAGCGTACCCGCGGATGAATTTTGCGCCCCGCGTGCGAGAACGCTGTGCGCCTGCGGGGCGTTCTGATGGTGTGTCCCGGTCCATGGCCATGCACCCCGCCCATCCGTCCCGCCTCGTCGCCATCGCGGCGGCGTTCATCGTGCTCTTCGCTGGGCTCGCAGTCCGCGCATGGGCGGGAGGAGCCTTCGCCAAGTATGCCGGCGTCGCGCTCTACGGCTCGCTGGTCTACACGCTGGTGGTCACCATCGCACCGCGGCTCTCACCGTGGCGGGCCGCGGGCATTGCACTGGCCTTTTGCTGGGCCATCGAGCTCGGGCAACTTACCGGGATTCCGGCGTCGCTCGCGACGCGGAGCAAACTGGCTCGCCTCGTCCTAGGTACCACGTTCAACGTCCCCGACTTGTTCTGGTACGCCGCGGGCGTCGCGCCGGTGGCCGGCGCGGACAAGATGCTTCGCAGTCGCACGTCCGAAACGCAGGCGCCCCGGTGACATCCCCCAGTGCGTGCCAATACCGGCGGCGTGTGGCCGCTCGTGTTGCTCGGGAGGGCGAACGCCGTGCCACCCATCGACGCCGCTCGAGAGGGGCCGTCGACGGTCTTGAGCACCGTGCCCATTGACGCTGAGCCTCGACGCGACCACAAAGCGGCGCATGACCCATTGGATTTCTAAGCAGTCCACTTCGCCTGACGGCATGCTTGTCTTCCTCCCGGTCGGCGGCGAGGTCTTCGAGGACTTCGAGCAAGCAACGTCACGCGCGCTTGCTCTCAGCCGCAGACATCCAAGGCAAGTTTTCATCGTCAACGACGGCACGGGCGCACCAATTCTGAGCGCGCTCGATGGCGAAGACCGTCCAGCACCGGCGAGCACATCGACTGCGGTGGTGCATCGACTCGGGCAAGTCTACGGACCTTCTTGATCGCGAACGCCCTCGAGATGCCAGCAGCTCGTGCTGACGGAATGCTACCCTCCGGCCGCGATGGCGAAGCGCTCCCCATATCTCGTCAAGCGGCCGACCAAGCCGCTCAATGACGAGCATCTCATTCGAGCTGTCCTTGAAACCATGTGGCAGTCCGTGGAGATCCACGGCGACTACGACGACCTACGCGCGGGACTGATCCTCGCGACGCCGGGTCAGGTCGCGGTCTTCGCCGTGCGCTGGTGCGATCATGAGGTCTGTAACGGCGGCTTTCACCAGTTGTTCTACAACTCCACGGGGATCCTCTTTCCAGAAGCCGTTCAGGGCTTGCAGCAGATCGGGGCCACCGACTACGCGAGCTTCTTCTCGCAGGCGGCCTCGCTCCTGCCGTCCGCGGACGTACCGCGAGATCGGGACGAGCGCATTCGGCTGCTCGAACGCGTGCCGTACGAGCTCTGGAAGAAACAGATCAAGCCCGTCGAAGACGCGTACTACGCGTTGAGGCGGACCGGGACCACGGTCGAGCGCCACGCGGCTCGGTACGTGGAGGAGCACTCCGAAGACTTCTTCGACGTGGAGGTCCTCAACTGAGGGCGCGAGCGGGATCCCGCTCGCGGCGGCGCCCGGCCTTCTGCACGCTCGGCACCAGCAGGGCGTGCTCTAGACGCAGTCGCCTAAGTGTTCGCCGCACTCCCCGCAGGTTGACCATGCAACCAAGTGATCGCCGTACGAGCCCGACTCCTCACGGACGTCTCTCGAACCGCACTTCGTGCAGCGAGTTCCACCCTCGTCGACTCCAGATACGACAAAGGGGGGGTTATAAACGCGCTACAAACGGGGAGCTATCTGAAGCGCTGCGATAACTTGGGAGTGACCCGCTGGTTCAAAGGGCGGGTCCCCGCAACGCGGCGGAAATAAGGCTTCGAGAGAGCTTCGTTGCTGAAGACAAAGCTCTCGATGGTGCTCGCGGGGGTCGCGCATGGGCAGCCGCAGGGGTGATTTCGAAGCTTCACTTCGTGCATCGGGTCGAAGCGAAACGAAGCTTGGTTAACAGAGCGTTAACCGCGGTTAACTCAAACCTCCACAACAAAGCTCGGAAACGAATCCGCGCACTTAGCTCACCTGACCGCCTAGTCCGGCCGCCCGAATGTAGCGACTCGAGAACTCGGCGCGCGTGAAGCTTTGTCGGTGCTCTCTCGGTGATCGGATGATCTGGGCGAGCCCCTTCTCAAACACCGTGAAGGTACGTCATCGACGGCAACGTCCGAGCCCCTCGAGCGGTGCACGCCGCCCGGCTGCCGCCCGGCCCGGAGGGCTGCGGGGCGAAGCTCCGGAGACGGCGCATCTCAACCCGACGTCCCACAAAGGGGGGCCGTGACGAAACCGACGGCCCGCGCTCTCGAGGGACCTGGCGCCCCCTGCAGGCTGCCCATTTTCTCCGTCCAAGGATGTCGTTTGGACCTGGATTCCTCTGCGGACGGCCATAGCTTCGATGACGTGAACCACTCTCCGTGCGAGCGCCTCCGCGCCGAGATCGCCTAACTCTTCGCCGGGCAGGAAGCGCCTCTCTCGCCGGAAGGCCACGAGCGCCTCGACGCGTGCACCGATCCAAAGTCCTTGAGCGCTGGTACGAGCGCGCTCTCGCGGTGCCGGTAGAAGCCGAAGTCTTCCGGCCTTGGTCGGAGCGTCCGCGGGCACCGCTGTAGCCGGCAGCTATACTTTTCGAGGGCCGGGATGTTCTCGTTGACGGGTTCGGACTCACGTATGGTGAACATCGTGAGCTGATCGAGAATCTCGGCGCCATAGCAGCGTGCGCCTGTCGTCGAAAAAAGATCTCCATACGGATTGTGGACGGTACACTCGCGCGGAAGGCGTGAACACAAAGCTCAACGCCATATGCCGAGCATCGCTTTCTGATTTTGCTCCGGCGGCGGCGTGTGGGTGATCGGAGCGTCGAAGATCCCTCCAAAGAACACGCGATCTCGCCCGTCGAATGCCCGAATCTCGGTGTGACGCGGGCCGCGGAGCGTGAAGCGCGAAATTTCGTGTCCGGTCGCGTCGACGCCGTAGAAGAAGCCCTGTCCGGATTCGACCCAGCTATTCGTGTCGACCTGTACGAAGTCGTTCACACCTGCGAAGAGCACGCCTTCATTCGCATCGACCTTGCACTCGATGGTGTAGTCGTCACGCTTTATGTCGATCATGCGCGACTCCAGCGTCCCGCTGGAGAGATTTCCGCGCACCCAAGTCAAATCCCACTCCATCGTGTGGTTCGATTCCTGAAACTTGTTCATCACCCGCACGGACCCGCAGAGAGTGACGGCATCGTCTCGCAGGGCGATGCCGGCGACCATGGGCAAGCCAGGAGCGTCACCGTGATTGAATAGGCGCATCGTCGCAGTCTGCCCATCGGCGGAGACGCGTGTGACCATCGTTTGATAGAATGGGCCAGACCAGACGATGTCGTCGCGTGAAAAGTGTCGTCGGTACGCTTGGAAAACATCTCGATCGACCGACAAGGCGACACCGATCCGTCCCGCGCCGTCGACCGTCAGAGCCTCCCGACCTAGAAGCGGGGTCGTCGCAGTGGTGAGCGGCATGACTTGACGCGACCAGAGCACGCCGAGGTCCGACGCAAGAGCATATATCTTCGTGCCGTAGCCGAGCGTACTCAGGATCACCTCCTCACCGCGCGCTGCCAGCACGAGGTGGCGTCGTTGCAAAGCAACGAGCTCGACGTGCACGATGCCATCGTCCGACACCGTCGTCGGCTCCACCTTGCCAATCCCCGAAGTTCCATCCGGCTGGCGCTCGAACTCATACAAGAGCAGCTCGTGCTCGGCCGGCTGATCACGCAACGGGGCCTCCCGAATCAGGCGAAGGTCTGCGCCAAGACGGCGCAGCCACACCGACCTTTGTGCGCCTCCATCGTTGCGGACTTCGAGCACGGTGAACTCACGGCTTGGGTGCACGACGACGTCCACTAAGACGGTCTTCCGCGGGACCGCAGCGGACGCCAGCCGATGGCCGCGCGCATCGAACGTCTCGAGCACGCTCGAACTGTCGAGCGAGTCCGACCCGATGTAGGATCTGCGGATCGCCGCGACGTTCCCATCCGGCGTGACGACGACGCGTTCGACCTCCTCACGAAAGGCATCGCCAATACGCCGGAGCGCAACCCCCGGATGCCAATCGCCATCCGTAAACGTCGTGTCGTCGTCTCCGCCGTCCGGGGGTGGGCTCGATGGTTCGCTCGCCTGACTGCAAGCGCCAAGTAAGAGGCTGGTACATGTCACAACGCAGTGAAGGAATTTCATGGACGACTTACATTTACACAATTTCGTTTGACCGTTAATTTCGACGGTCGATGACAAGTCGACATCATCGTTCTTTCTCGAGCTAACCTAAATCTTGCCAGAGCGGAGCAAGGCCATTTGCGCCGCATTCCGCACACCAGCAGCGCGGTCGGTGCGACCCACGTCTTCGAGAACCTGCGCGAGACTCGGATCTTGTTCGAGCTCGTTTGCAAGGAGCAAGACGGCTGCCATGCGTACCTCTTGATCACCGTCGGCCTTGACGACGTGGGTCGCGAGCGCCAACGTCTCCGCGCCCACGGTGCGAACGGCAAGGCTTCGCAGGGCTTCTGCGCGAACACTCGCCGAGCTGTCCTGGCCGGCGGCGCCCGCCAGCATCGTCTCGGCTTCCATCGTCATGACGAAGCGCAAAGACGCGACGGCGGCGGCGCGAACGCGCGGATCCGGGTCGGAAAGGGCTTCCCGTGCGAGTGCGACATTGTCGGGAGCACCTGCATTTCCCAGGGCCAGCAAAGCGAGCGCACGATCCTCCGGGGTCGTCGCGTCGCGGAAGCTCTGTACATTGTCGTTGACGACACTCTGGGCTAGCGCTGGATCCTTCTCACGGAGCTCGCCCGCCAGCGATCCTAGCGCGAGCCGGGCCGTACCCCGAATCTCTTCGCCGCCACGCCCGTTTTGGACCTGTTGAAGGGAAGTGACCGTCTGCGGCGTGGGCGTTTTGACGGTCCCCAAGGTCGCCACCAGCGAGCGCTCTCGACTCGAATTGGGCTCCGACGCACGCGCGGCGTCCACGAGCGCCTTTTGAGCCTCCCTTGTACCGGAAGCAGCAAGCGAGCCCGTGAGCAGCAAGAACGAGGGGGCTTGCGCGTCCTTCATGCCCGCGAGGGCCCGCGCCGCTTCTTTGGCCCGCTCGGATTGCAGAATGAATAGCGCTTTGAGTTTCAGGAACGTCTTCGTGCGATCGCTTTCGGGGTCGTCGATGCGCTTCGACAGGGTCTCCCAAGTTTCGCTGCCGAGCTCCCTTTCCTGCATCCGCTGTTCGAGATGCGCATCGAGATCGTGGGCCGCGAGATCGGAGGTCGCTCCGCCGCGCGCTTCTCGTTCGTCGTATCCGCGAACCAACGAGGCCAATTCATCGACGGAGAGTTTTTCAGTGGAAGTACGCACCAGCGATAGTTGCGACTTCGTTCGGCCCACGCTGTGATCTCCGACGCGCAAATCGAGCGCGACGGCGACGTTCGCACTCTCCGCCCGTCCGCTCGTCTTCGCCACGCGGAGCGTCCCGCCACTATCCGAGCTCGCGTCGGCGTGCGGCTTGCGTGCGTGGTTGCGCAGTTGCCCCTCAGGGGCTCGGTTGTGGCGAGCTTTCGACAACGTTACCGTGTCCGCATCCACGTCCTTCACCTCGTAGTGCGCGTCATAGACGCCATTGGCATCCTCCTCCGCGATCGTCCAAGGAGGCATCGTGCTGCGGTCCTTCGGAAGCGTGAGCTGCGCCAGGGACAGCATGTCCCGCACGATGGCGCGGCCCGTCTCTTCCATCGTTTCGTCGAACCGTACGCCGAGGGTACGCCCGGTCGCGTCCTTCGTAATGTACGTCGTACCCATCACAAGAGATTCCACCGGTTTGCTGGAGCCGGGCTCCCCGCCCACGCGCGTTTCGAAGGTGCCGCGAGCCCCCTCGACGGTGATCGCCATCGTATAGCTCTCCGCGGTGGTACTCACGCACGCGGAAACTAGCCGACCGTCGGCACCGGCGCGAATATGCGTCGCGGACAGGTTGGGAGAATCCGACTTCGACAGACCGAGACTCGAATCGGTCAACTCTCCGTCGCTCGAGTATCTGAGCGTATATACGTCCTTCTCGCCCGGCGTGCAGCCGAGGGAGAGGTGGACATCACGGTCGAGCGTGCGATGGCGAAGAACGAGGGCCGAGGCCCCGGCCGCAGCAAGCGCCGCGACCAGGACCATCCCCACTGCGACCGATTTGCGCGTCAAGACCCGCTGCTGGGGTTTCTCCACGGCTTTCCTTTGCTTGTCTCGTACGGCTTTCACGATCGCTCCTCTATTCGCTTGGTGTCAGGAGCCCATCCACTGGGCGAGCTGTTGGAGATACGTATTCAAGTTCTTGTCGACGCCGCCCGCCAAGCTGACGACGCGCGCACCACCGGTGATCACGGCGTTCGCCTTCGGGCCACCGAGATCTTCGTTCATGGCCTTCATGACATCGAAGAGCCGCGCTTTCGACATATTCTCCGCCGCTGCCAGGCGCTGTTCTGCGTTCTGGATGTCGATCTCCATCACGTCTTCCGCGGTTACGTCGCCTTCCGCGCGGGCGCCGGTCGGCGTCCACTCGTACTTGAAGTGGAAGATGTCCCAGGTCTTGTGGAATCCTTCCCAGGACCAGAGAGTGTAGCTGCCCTTCCATTTTGTGAAGATCAAGTTGATGTACGCGTAGACGGACAACTTCCCCGAGAGCGCCGTCAGGTTATTCGACGCCGACAACGACAATGTCAGCTTCGGCTCGTCCGAAAAGTCGACTGCGCCATCACCGCGCAGGGTGAGTTCGTCCTTGAGAAGCGTGAGCGAGCCCTCGATACCCGCGCCCGCAATACCAATGTCGACGCCCAATTGCAAATACGCATCCGCCGCCACGTAGGGACCGGCGAAGCCTCCCAACGCTGTGATCGAGACGTCGTATCCGAATTGAAAGCCCGCCTCGGCTCGGAAGCCGACACGGACCGCCATGGGGATGGGCCCGATACTGAATCGCCATGTAACGCCTTCGTCGATGGAGGCCGCGGTGTACTTCTCGGCCTTGTGCAAAACGTGATTTCCCGACCCGCCCGCGGTGTAGGTGGGATGCCACACGTCCTTCCCTACGACGCGGACGTTGAGCTTCAAGTTGGCATCTTTGGCCTTGCCAGCTTCGCCGCGGGCGTGCGCGCCGAGAACCTCACCGCTCCAGAGTCCCATGAGGCCCGCAGAGAAGCCACCATCGGCGTCGAGCGCCGTAATCTCTCGGCTGCCCTGGAGCGCAAGGCTCGCGTCCCCCGCGATCCAGAATTTGCCCTTGTCGCCCTTTTCGAAGTGCCACGTGCGCTTCTTCATGATGTCCTTCGGCTGCACACGGGCAGCCTGGGGAACCGGGCTCGTAAATGGCGGCTTGTCGGGCAGGTTCACCTTGACGGCGTCGCTATCCGACTTGCGCCACAATTCATCGAGGGCGACGAGGTTCTGCTTGTACGCCTCCCACTTGGCCTCGAGCTCTTTCTTCCGTTTCTCGAGATCGAGTGCGCTCAGCGGGTTCTTGTCGGAATCTTTTTCAATGAGCGCGGCTTGCGCTTGCAGCTGATCGACACACCTGTCGATCTCTTGCAACGTGTACGAACCGCCGACGTCTCGTAGGGTATAGCCCCACGAATTCAGCTTCTGCTCCATGTCATTGATGTCGGCGAAGACGTCCACGGCGAGGCGCTTCTTGCCACCACCGACATCGATCTCTTCGTTCGGCGCGTACTTTTGCCCCGTTTGAGGATTCTCCAGGGGAAAGGCGTGGAACGCGATCGCTGGCTTCTTGACCAACTTGTCACTGCAGTCGAATGCGCTCGCCTCGCGTGCGCCGAAGAAGATGGTCCCGGCCGCGATGACCGCGGTGAAGATTTTCGACAATTTCATATCCGGGCCTCCATCACTTTCCGAGAGCTCGGTTCATGGCCTCGCTCCACCCGAGCTCCACGAAACGAAGACGGGCGTCGTCCATCTGCCCGAGATCCGTCGCGGAGAGCGCGGCGAGAACGGCGAGCTTATCGCACGCCGGCGACGACACGTCACGCGGGCAGACCGTCGGAAGGCGCGTCTTTTCGGTTCGCAAATACTCCCCAACGTATTGCGCTTTGGTGATGCTCGCGTCGCCCGTCAGATCGGCATAGAGCTTCTCGATGCCGGTGCAGAGCTGCTCGACACGGGTCTTCGACTTGCTGACGAATCCCGCCGGGCTGCTCAACTTCGAGATCGCGGTCCGAGCGTCCGTGCAGTCCTTCCGAGCGGGCACAATCTCTTCCATACCGTGGAAGTAAGCAAGGTTCGCGTTGTACCCATTCATCCGGGTGAACCCACCGTTAAGGCGCGCTAGAATGGGGTCGACGGTCTTCTCCGCCGAGAGCAGCGCGTCCACCTGTGCGAGCGTTTGATCGAGCGGGTAGCGCCCCTTGGCGAGAAGCGCTGCCTTCAGCCGCCCATAGACGGCCTTTCTGGAGGTCCCGTCGGTCTGACCCAACTTCTCGAGACGGTTTTCTGCAGTATGCCCTACGTCGTTCAGCATCGCACGGAGTTCCCCCTCACGGCGGACAAGCAGGTTCAACGTATCTTGGTAGCTCGCCATATCGGGCACATTCGGAATATCGGCCGGCGTGGCGATGTAATTGAGGGCAGTATTGGCCAATTGGGTGATCGATTGGGCCTCGATGCCGAGCGCCGTGAGCTCGTCACTCTGGCCTTGCAGGAGTTTCGTGAGGTTATCCTCGAACACTGAATATGGAACGTCGTCTTTGAGATCCGCGAGGGCAAGCACCTTGAGCCACCCCTCGATCCACCCCTGCATTCGTCCGAGCCAGGCTTCCGTTCGCGCTTGCGCGCTTCCCGAGCTTTCGGTGGCGACCGCGCGAGCTTGAATGTATCGCCCGTGCCGCTCGGCCACGAGATTCGCCGCCGACATGCGCGCGACGCTGGCCCGCTCCCGCTCGAGCGGGTCTTGATCCCCCGCCCTCGTCAAGGAGGGGATTGCCATGGTCGCAAAGACCAGAGCTATGGAACAAAATCGTTTTCGATTCATGATCACTCCCGAGACAAAGGGCCCCGGCGTCCAACGGGAGACGGAACGAGCTGGCAGCGCCGGGGATGCCACACACGGCGGCGTTTTGAGTTATTTTGTTATACAGGCACAAACATCAAGAAAAGCAAACCAAACTAAACAGCTGGAAGACTGGCCAACACATCTCTCAAAGTCTGCTCCACAACCAACTGCCACTTCTCGAACCGCTGTACGATGGCGACCCCTTTATCTCTCTCCGTCAGAAGATCCGTGCGGGCCCGGCCAGCAAGCTCGCTGAGATATTGCTCAAATTCCGCCTTCGGTACGGGGATGGGCTGCCGCTCTTGCATGGCCACGAGGCTGTCGTAGAGGGCCCTCCAATGCCGCTTTTTGATCGGATCCGTCTCAGCATCGCGCTTCTTTGCCGTGGCGTCGATGACGACATCGAGCTGTTCCAGATTGAAGGTCGCGATGTTCACGAAATCCTTCGAAAGAACGTAAAGCTGACTTGCCAAATCGAGGATACGGGCCTGGCCTCTCGCCTCGGTGTTCCAAATCTGGATCGTATTGCTCGAGGGCAGCGGGGTGATGTCTTTCACCACCAACGCACAACCGCGCCGGAACGTAAGATGCGATGTCCTTGCTGGATCCGGATCGTACGTCTGCACGTCGCTCTTCGAGGTCAGAACGAAGCTGCCGGGCCCTCCTTGGACGAGTTGTTGATCCGAATTGCCGGCTCTCAGGTGCAAGTTCGATGGGTGGCCGCTGCAACTGAAGTCGTAGTTGACCAGATAATCGGTCTCGAACGGGACGTTGGCATCGGCAAGGACGGTCGCGAGTGTCTTATCCAGAAGCTTGCATTGCTGGAGTACGACGCCATCGTCGACACATTGGAGAAGGTTGCCCGAGTCCGCATTCGCGGGACTGCTGGAGGTGACGGTCGCAAGGGCACCTACAAAGATCTTCCATATGTGCTTCATGTCATGTTCCCCGCGGATACGAATGGAAGTTAAAATCATCGATTGTCAGCGAGGTACCCGGGCCTATCAAGCAGATCGACAGCTGAACTTTATCTCCTTGCTTGACGTCGTACGAGAGACCGATCGGCGCCGTGGCGCTAACTCGATTGTCTTTGTCACCGCGATAGATTACCTCGCCGTCGGACTCCGAATATTTGACCAAATTGAGTTCGCCCGCGTTAACTGGACGTTCAATGACAATAGGGTTCTGTCCAGGCCGGAGGACGGTCAAATTCAGCCCTACGACGAGCGAATCCGGAGCGAACTCGCCAAGCCACCAGATGGACATCTCCGGGACAAAGAGGCCCGGACCAGGGGCATGAGAAACGCTGAGCTGCGGCGTGACGACCGAGCACCCGGTGCGCCACGTGGACGAGTAAGGGACCACTACTTTGCTGCCCTCGCGACGAAGAAAATTTCCTTTCAAGTTGAGTGCTGGTGAGTGAACAACGTAGGTGACGCCGCCGATGTCGTCGAACGTGACGTCTATGTTATCGTCGGCACGGGCCATTCCCGCGCAGAGAATCGATACCGCGAAGACCATTAAGCCTGTGAGCCGCCTCATGAAATAGCTCCTATTTTGTTATATATTTTCCGTAACCCAGTCGGAAAAATTCGAACTGGCCATGACGATAGGGATCTTGGAACTGGCAAAGCGCTGATCCCGATGGGCCGCACGCGCGCGGTGTGAATTCGTCCTTCAATGTTGCCACGAGCGAGTCGTTGAACTCCGCCCCTGCGTGTTTCGTTTCACGAAGGTTGACCACGCGGGCCAGTGCCATCGGAGACACCCAGGATGTCGCACCGAAAAAGCCGGGGCGCTGCTGGTTCACCAGCGGCTCGATGCCCATACCGAGCGGCCAGACAATCATCGGGGGTGTGGCGTTGCATCGCCGGAGTGTTTCGCACCCCCAAACGAAGAACGCGTCGGCCTCCGATTGTCGCGGTGCGATGTTGATACCGGTGATCTTCTCGGAGCCCTCAGGGCCGGCGCCCGAATCCACCGACTCGATCACACCGACCCGGACGCGATTGGGGAAATCCGCGCTCGGCAGATCGAATGGAGACGTCAACGGGTCATTGTAGTAACCGGCGTTGGTCGCAATGACGCCTGGGGTGCCGAAATAAGCCCGATACAGGGGACGCATCGTCTCGTAGAGATTGCGGAGCACCTCGCGCGACGGAGCCGGTGTCTGGCACCTGGTTGCCCACTTGTCGGGTGATGGGATAACGACACCGGAGCTTACGTTGACGTACTTGATGTTGTATTCCGCGATGGCGTTTCGAATGGCGTCGGCAGTCTGCTTGAATCGCGATGTGAGCTCGGACAACAGTGCGGGTGAATTCGGCTCCCGGCAGATGCGGTCCATGGGAATACCGGACCATTCGGGGCCGTTGCCATCGAGGAACACGATGGGGTTCCGCGGAGCCAAGTCTACCGTCATTGCCGAAACGATCTGTCCGTGGTGCGCGACCGAGTAAGGGGAAAACCTCTTTTCGATCTCTTCGCCGATGGGCTGAAGCGCCGCGGCCGGTATGAATGCCGGGTCCGAGAAATCCTCGAGGGTCGTCGCCAGCGATTGCGGTATGGGCCAACTGGCCGAGACACGATCGACCCCGGTTGCGGTGAGTTGCAGCAGCGCGCGAACGCGATGCCTGTAGCGCTGGAGAAACGCCCACGTTGAGAATCGGTCGAACTCATCCACGATCAGGATCGCTTCATTGGATCCGTTCTCGATCCTCTCGTCACTGCCGTCGATTCGAACGTTGACAGTTGGACAGTCCGAGGGATCGAGGTCCGCGCTGCAGTGGTCATTCGCGAGCCGCTCGCGCGCCTCGACGATCCGCTGCTCTAGGGAACCGAGCGAGGAATCTGCATGGTCGACCGGAGGCGGAGATTCAGTAATCCCGGGATCTCCGGAGCAAGCAAGGACGCCATTCGCGAAAAGCGCGGCAAGAATGCCGAAACAAAGCGATTTCATGATTCAACCTCCGGAGAGTCCCAGTGTTTTCTCGACCAGGTCGCGCGCCTCGAGAGGGCTCATTTTGCTGCCCCCCATCCCGAGGAGGATCCCGTAGCCCACGTTCGCGAGCGTGTCGTGGCTGAGTGTGGGGTGCGCAGGATCGATCCCAATCTGCGAGAGAACGCGCTGCGGGTTCGACTGGAAATACTCGGGCCCAGTCGCACGAAAGGTCTCGCGAAGCACGTCGACGAGATCTTCCGTGCGACCTTGACTGGCCCCTTCTTTCGTATCGAGCGATTGTGCCAACTTTTGGGCAATGCGGAGACCGTACTCCGGCTCACCTCCCCGTGCGGCCTCGGAGACAACCTTGGTCGCATAGAATCGCGCCTCGGCCGAGAATTCGTCGCCGAATGCCGCCTTCGCATATCCGGGTTCGGTCAGCGTCCTCTCGATCACCTCGCGCCCCTCTCGCGACGCGAGAATGGCTCGAGCTTCTTCGCGTCGCACCCGCTCCTGCGTCACCAAGCCGCGCACGGCATACATCTTCGACAGGTGAACCTTTGCCTCTCCCACGGCCTGGGCAAGGGCCTTCCCGCTCCGCTCAGGTGCCGCGACCTGCGAGCTCGCTGCAGCGCTCCTCGCGAGCTCTTCGGCGTACACGCGGTCGGCCGCAGCTTCGAGCTTTGCTGGAATAATGGACGGCTGTTCGTTTGGCGTGGCTGCAGCGGCTACCTCCGTCGTCCGCGACATGTTGCGCGAACGCGCGACGAAACCTGCCGCGACGGCCGCCGCCACCAGAAGGCCGACCCCACCAAAGAAGTATTTCCGGTTCCCGTTTCGAAGATGATATTTCACAGCATGCCTCCTTATTCGGCGCGGAGCTGGATGGCTTTTTCCTCTTCACTGCCGATGACGGCCTGAAGCTCGTTGTCGCCCGCGAGCACGCCTTCCGCAACAACGATGTGCCCCAATAGGTCTCGGGTATGCATCTTCACGTTGTATACGTCTCCGACAGCCGGAGTGCGATAGATGCCATGAATCGCGACCGAGCTCCCGCTCGAACCAACGAACGAGTCCTCAGCAGCGACATTCTTCGCCTTTACGATTTGCCCAGACGCCAGCACCATGGGGTGCTCTTCCGTCACGGAGAGTTCACGGCCATTGGCAAGATCGAAAGTGACCAGGTCGTGCATTTCGGGCCCTTTGATCGACATCTCGACGGGCGTCGAAACCAGATTTGGTGTGCGCAGCGCGGAGCCTTCGTCGAGTGTCAGAAGCTGCGTCCCCTCGTTCACCTGGTTGATTGCGACCTCACCGACCACCCCCCCCGTAGCGAGCTGCGTATCGCTGGCGAAGCATCCCACGGGGCAAATTGAGCGGACTTTGCCGGCGATGACCATCGGGCACCAGTGCCAGTAACGCGTCCAGTCCCTCGCTGCGGTGTTCATCAACCCCTGATTGAAAGTGTCGTCGATCATTGCGTCGCACTCCTCTTGCGAGAGCGCAGAAAAGCATCGCGTTGCGGGGTGAGAACCACCCGAATCGTGGGTTTGCTCCCAGGCCTTGCAGGCGAAGACGGTCCAATCTGCATTCGCGGGAGCTGCGCCTGGGCAATTCGGATCCTGAAACGGCGGAAAGTCTTGGGGAAATGCCGCTGCGACGACCGCGCTTTGCGTCGAAGCCGCTGGCGCGTCCTCCGCTGCGTCCTCGATGTTCGTCGCAGCGCACGCCGTCGCGATCAAAGAAAATGTACTCGTTACAACGATTGTCTTCAGCAGTTTGATGTTCATGATGTCGTCCACAGTAATAAGTCGAACGTTGGAATTCATAATAGGTCGACAACCGAGCTCGACTTGCGACATCGGTTGCCGATTTCAATGATTCAGGAACCGCTATTCCCGACGCGCGCTAATCGCCATCTCCTCTTCACCATCGACCGCGTTCTGAAGATAGTTGTCACCCGCGAGGACGCCCTCTGCGACGACAACGTGTCCTTCGAACGAGCTTGACTTCATCCTGACGTTGTACACATCCGATGTTGCCGGTTCGCGGTAAATGGCGAGAACGGGCACCGAGGCGCCCGTGGCATCGACGAAGGCGTCGCTAGTGCGAACGTTTCGGGCCTTCACAAGGCGCCCCGATGCGAGCACCATCGCATGATTCTCCGTGACACGAAGCTCACGGCCATTCGACAGCTGGAAGATGTAGAGGTCGTGCGCCTCGGGGCCGCGAATCGCCATGTCGATGGCTCGTCCCTGAAGATTTGGGCGTGCCGTGCTCGAATTATCGGACAACGTCTTCAGCGCGACACCTTCGCTCGCTTCGGAGATCGAGAGCTCACTGCCCTCCCCGTCCGTCAACTGCGTATTTCCTGCGAAGCATCCTGCCGGACATACGGACTGAATCTTTCCTGCGTAGACCAACGGACACCATTGCCAATACGTGTTCCACTGTTGCGCCTTCAAGGTGGTGAGGCCCTTGTTGTAAGCATCATCGATCATGGCCTTGCAATCGGCCCACGGGATACCCTCGAAGCAGCGGGAGGCGGCATGCGACGACCCACTGGAGTCGTGCGTCTGCTCCCATGCCTTGCACGAAAAGACGGTGTAATCGGCATTGGCTGGCGGCGCAGCCACGGGACAAGTCGCGCTGTGAGTAGGCGGGTAATCCTGTGGAAAGATCTTCGGGGGTGGTTTGGTCGGAGGGTCCGGCGGATCGGGGTCCCGGCAACAAGCCTGCTGCGTCGTTCCAGCGGCCCCTTCTTCCTCGGCGCCGATTTCGCCCGTCTGCGAGCTGCACGCGCCAACGAACACCGCGACCGCCCCAAGTGACGCTAATGGTATCAAAGCTCTGTAGATCATCATTACGTTTCCTCGCAAAAGTTTCTAAATGACGCTGAAGCCTGATTTGCCCTTCTCGCAATTCCGTACGATTACGCATGGGTACCGTTGCCAGCAGCGGCGGTTGGTACTCACGAGATGAAGATGGTGATGTCGCGTGTCGAGAGACTTGACGTCGAAGCCATCGCGTTGCGCAATTCGGACTCATCCGAGTGCGGCAGGTTCGAATCAACCAGAGGACCCGCCGCGAAAATTCTAGTCAGGTCCGATGCGAGTTCGCCCAGAATCGGCTGCGGCGGCGTCGTGCAGATCCAGGTCCTTTTTCTTGCCCATCTTGCTGGACTTGACCGTTGGGTCTCTTCGAGATCGTGAAAAATCAGCACAACTGATTCATAAATGTTTCCTCTCAGCCAGTGCATGTGCCGCTCACCCGCATAAAGCGACCGACCCATTTCAGCATTTCTCCGCAGGCGGAAGAGGGCATTGGGGCTACGGCGCCGAGACAAGTCGGCCGGTTTATAGGGGTGAAGGGCTTGGATACCTACGTCGACAAGATCTTGGAACCGTCAGTTTTGTCCGCGGCGCTAAACCACGGCGTTCTCATCGTCGAACAATCTCCGCCACCAAGCTGCGAGCGAGGGGCACGAGTACATTTCGGCGGCCGCGAGGGCCGGGCTCTGCACGAGGGCAGAACCGTCCGTCACGTCAATCTCGGGTCACCACCTCGCAAGAATCCGGGGGGCACCGCGCCCTCTCGTCAAATAAGGCGTGCATCCCGTCACTGGCCGAGTCGGGCACGAATTCCTACGGCGGCTCCGCCGAGGGCGAGCGCTGGGATCGGTCGTACGCCACTTTCGTCGGGACCTAGCGAGTGGACGAACGTGTTTCGTCCATTCGGCTGTAGTTGTCGAGCAACGTTCGGCGCCACCGAAAGTGCATCTGCGACTCGACGTAAATCGTTGCGCCATTTCGCAAACTTCATGACTTCTGCAAAGTCGCCCGCGATATAGGCATCATTTTCATGCTCCAATAGGCGAAACGCGGCTTCCTCGAGCGCGAGAACGAGCTGCTCGAGAGACTGGTCAAGAGTCGCGAAGGATTGGAGGTGCATTTCGCTCCCATCTGGAGAGAAGGCAATGTCAGCGACGACGTTTGTTTGGCGACCGCGCAATTCCACGTGCGGAGCGTTTCCAGCAGCGTACTGCCACATCGTAATACCTCGAGTGCAGAAGAACCGAGCGCCCCCCACGATGGTGGTGGTGGTGGAAGAGGGCATTGGGCCACGCAGGGGGCGCCCAGCGGTACTTAATCCAATCTAGATAGAGATCCTCCGATCCGAACTCCTTCCGTAATTCGAATTGCGCGCAGAACTTCCCTGTGCGGCCGGTTCGCAGCTGGCCGAGCGGTATCAATCAGACTTGGTCACGTTTGGACGGCTCTTTTGTGTGACTGAATCCTCGTTCGGCTCGGTACCGTCGCGAACTGTTCGCGCCTTACTTGGGATAAAGAGAGAAAAGGTCGATCCGCCTGCTTCTCGGCGGACGATTTTCCAAGATAGGTACGACTCCCTACTACCCCCTTGGCGTTCGCGTCCGCGTCATTGCGCTGTCGCCATGGCCTGGCGCATTGCCAACTGCGCGGAGATCAAGATATGCTAGTTCATTTTGCTCTGGC
Source organism: Sorangiineae bacterium MSr11367 (assembly GCA_037157805.1). Taxonomy (NCBI): domain Bacteria; kingdom Pseudomonadati; phylum Myxococcota; class Myxococcia; order Myxococcales; family Pendulisporaceae; genus Pendulispora; species Pendulispora rubella. The sequence goes on from CP089983.1 coordinate 6,716,065, forward strand.
CGGTACGAATCACCTTGCGCTCGCGACCGAGTAGGAGCACCATGCGCCCCGTTAGGGACTGGGCAAGCGGTGCACCACGCGTCCCCGCCCAGAGGACTACTTGGGGAGGTTTGAGGTTTTGGTAGCAACCGTCGGAATTCGCGGGCCGAAAGGAACGACGTGCGGGTGCCCCCTATGAAGAACGGTGTCGCCGTATGCTGCTCCACCGGTCACGCGGCCGGCGGAGGCTGGAGTGGCCTGTCGTGAGCACGGTAACGCCTGTGACCGTGGTCCCGGAAGAATCGCAAGACGGTGTGGCCGTCCACGCATCAATTGACGACCTGAAAATCGGCATTCGAATCCTGAACGTCCGTCTGGACCGTCTCCTTGAACGCACTGCCGATTGGGGCCTCTACCTAGGAGACGACGAGGAGCGCCTCCACCTCGTTCTGATGGCGGTCGGAACATCCAAAGAAGCGCTCGAACACTGCTTGTCGGGGCCAGCGGCCGAAGGGAAAGTGATTGAAAGAGCGACATTCCGCTCACTGCACGTCGCCGTGCTGGTGGTTGACGAGCAGCACTGCATCCGCTTTGCAGGCCAACTCGAGTCGCTGCAGGAGGCAAGGGACAAAAGCTCGACGCTTCCGTCTCAACGAAATGGCGTGCTCGTCCACGACAGCCTCTTTGCCGCGCGGTATCGCGTCGGCGCCGTGCTGGGCCGCGGCGCAACAGGCGAAGTCTATCGCGCCCACGATCAGACCCTCCAACGCGCAGTTGCGCTCAAAATTCTTCGCCTCGACGAACGAGAGACGCATGCGCACAGAGAGGAGGCGAAACGGCGCCTGCTCCGGGAGGCACGGGTCGTCTCGGCGCTCAAGCATCCGCACATCGTGGAGCTCTACGATGCCAGCGAAAATGCAGGGCTTCCCTACTTGGTGCTCGAACTGTGCGAGGGCGGCAATCTGCGGAAAGCGATGATGGCGCCAGCGACACAGGAGGAGCGCGAACGCTGGGTAACCGAGATCGCCCAGGCGCTCGCCTGTGCCCATGACCAGGGAATCGTTCACCGCGACATCAAACCGGAGAACATTCTCCTAACGACCGACCGACTAGTAAAAGTGGCCGACTTTGGGATCGCAAAAGCAAAAGAGCGCCGTGATGCCCCAAATACAACGCTCGGTATTGTCGGGACACCTCCATATATGGCTCCTGAGCAACTCATTGGAAGTGCAGTCGATGGGCGGGCGGACCAATACGCATGGGGGTTGGTCGCATACGAGCTGTTGACAAAGAGACATCCGCGGTTGCGCGAAAGCACCAGCCCACCCGCAAACAATGACCAGGGCCTCCCTCCCAACCTGAGCCACGTGCTGGCGCGCGCGATGACCACGGATCCCGCGGGCCGATATTCCGATTTTCACGAGCTCCTCTCCGAACTGCGCCCGGCGCCTCAACGCACCAAGCGCCGCTTCGCTCTCGCAGCAATGGCCCTAATCGCGGCATCCAGCATCATCAGCATTGCATGGACGATATGGCGACATCCGGCCGACACGTCCGCGAGGAGTGCTCCCCCCGCAATCGTTCCGTCAGCAAATTCCGCGGACGGACATGCAAGCCTGTTTGCGGCACCTCCGGAGACCGTTCGTGCCGAAGCACGCACGTCCTACGAAGCAGCCATTCAGCTCTGGAAAGACGCTTCGCCTCAAGAAGCCCTTGATGCCCTCCAACGAACCACAGAACTGGATCCGTCGTTCGCCCAAGCTCACCTGCTGTACGCTCTACTCGACCAGGTCACGCCGTCGGCCCGCCAGCATCACCAGCTCGCCGCACAATACCGAACCAAACTATCCCGTAGGCAGCTTGATTTGCTCGAAGCGCTTACGCCGTCGCTTCAAGATCCGATGGACCTCGAAGAAACGAGAACGCGACTCGAACATCTAGAAGCAAGTGTTCCCCAGGATCCCGATATCTCTTTATTCATTGCAAGTCGATATCTGGAAGGTTGGAACGGCAAGCGTGCACTACCAGCTGCCGAGCGCGCGATTGGCGTCGTACAGCCCGCACGTCCTATTGCGCGCCTTATGCGTGCACGCGCCCTCGCAAAATTGGATCGATTCGATGAGGCTCGAGCTGAATACCGGGACTGCATTTCTTCATCGTTGTCGGCCACCGGGTGCCTACGATGGCACGCGAGGCTCGAAGCAGGCGCCGGGCGCTGCCAGGATGTGGAGCGACTGGGTCGGCGGCTTATGGCAGCAGCACCAAACAACCCGGACGGCTACTACTTCCTTGCAGGAGGCCTGGCTGGACAATCGGCTGCGAGTTCAGCGATGCGGGACGCGCTCAACCCCCGCTGGCAGCTCGCTCCGCAAGACGAACGCCCCTGGCTTCGCCTGGAGGAGACGTTCTACATTCAGGTAATCTCTGGCGCCTTTGACGACGCCGAACGAACACTGACCGAATGGGAGGCAGAGGCACAACACTTCACCGATGCTGAACACCATGGGATGCCGGCCGGTCAACGTCTTTTACTCAATCTCGAACTTGGGCGCAAATCGCGAGTAGCGACGCTCGCTCACGCGTATCTCGAGCGAAGCCGCGCGTGGACAGAGAGCGGATTAACCGTTTTCGATATCGAAGCGGAGCGATTTTTGTACTTTGCTGGTGCGATCAGTCGCGAAGAGTTTGCACACTTCCGCGACGACTGGCTGTTGGCTGCGCAGCACCGGCGCATCGGTTGGCAGGATATGGATCTCTACCAATGGTATGAAGCGTTTGTACAACCAGTCTTTGATCGAGACGATGCGCTGCTCGCAATCTCACGCCGACCACCTGGTTTGGTTCCCGATCGGGAGATTATGAATCCGGAGGCGATGTTCAGGGTTGGCCGGATGTATCTTTTGGCAGGGCAAGCACCAGAGGCACTCCCTTTTTTGAAGATGTCGGTCGATGCTTGCTTTTATAGATTTCCCATTCCACGCATGTGGGCACGACTCGAGTATGCGCGGGCATTGGTGCAAACTGGCGAGCCCGCCGAAGCCTACAAGCAACTTCAGACAGTTACTCAACGTTGGGGACGCGATACACGCAGTGCAACCGGCACCGAGGCGCGTGAGCTCGTTGCTCGCCTGTCCTTGGCAAATACACGAAAGGAAACTGTAAAATGAAACACGACACTCACCAACTTGACACGCACGAACTCGATACGGACGAAGGTGGGAGCGAGCAGTCGAAACGGTCGAAAGCAACGACCGAACCGTCCGGAAAAATGAAACTCGTCCACAAGGTCCTCGCGGTGCGCTCGAGTATTCGTGCAGGCGGAGGGCCGGCGATCTGGGGTGGTGGACAATGATGAAAACGTCGTCGTGGAGGACACCCGGCTATTGAGGTTTGAATGGGGCTCATCCATATCGCACAGCGACCGGTACACTATGAATACTATCAAATTGATTTCATCATCAGTAATCCTGTTTGGTCTTGCGTGTGGCAATTCGAGCCCCCCTGCTGCCGTCCCCATGACTGATTCCACCAAGCTCGCGAAGCCTCTTGTCGGCGAGTCGCCACCGATCACTGCTGTCCGACCGGTGGTCGACACATATTTTGGCGTCGATGTGACGGATCGATATCGTTGGATGGAGGACCCGAAATCCACGGAGTATGCGGCGTGGCTCTCCAGCCAAGATGGCTATGCCCGAGGGCTGCTCTCGCACGTCCCCGGGCGCTCGGCCCTTCGCGATGACCTTCTTGCTGCCACGAAGAGTAGCGATGCGATCGTCGACGTGCGAGAAACGGAAACTGGGACATTCCTGGCGCGCAAAGCTGGCGGCGCCCCCTCCGCGGCGTTGTACTTCCGCCCGCGGAATTCTTCAGATGAAAAGCTCATCTTTGATCCGTCGAGCGCTCCTTCGGCCCATACCTCCCTGGACTCGTTCGTTCCATCGCCAGGCGGAGCGTTCGTCATTGTCATGACGTCGAGCGGCGGTACCGAGGAGCGGACACTCCGTGTAATTCGTACCAGCGATGCGAAAGACCTCCCGGATCGAATCGAACATCTGCGGATGATGGATGTCGCTTGGCTTCCAAATGCGCGGGGCTTCACATATACTCGTTATCCTCATGGTGCCGACAAAGCCGACCCCTTCTCGCGCTATCATAATGCCGAGGTAGCCCTTCATCTATTGGGTAAAATCCCCGAGCAGGACCGAACAGTGTTTGGCGGCGCGTCTCTCGGCGGCGCTCCCGAAGACGATCCAGAAGTTGCCTTCACCGAGGGAAGTGATACCGCCATAGGGATCGTTCACCATGGCGTGGCCAGAGAGCTCTCGCTTTATGTGAAGCCGGCATCTCAACTGGCGACTACGAGCAATTGGCGCAAGATCGTTTCGCCCGAAGAGCAGATTACGCAAGCGGCGGTACATGGAAACGAGCTATATGTCCTTTCTTTTCGGAATGCCAACCGTGGTCGAATCTTGCGTACACGAGCCAACGCTCCCGATATCGCCGGTGCGACTCCCATCGTGCCGGAAAGCGAGGATGTACTAGAAGAAGTTCGGCCGGCATCGGATGGTATCTTCGCGCTAATACTCCGTCGTGGGGTACATCGACTCCTTCATATTGCCAGCGACGGTACACGGACCGAGGCAGCGTTGCCGGCTGAATTGTCCGTGGAGACCTTCTCGTCGCGCCCCACCGCCACAAGCACCATGATGCGTGTCGAGGCGTATACCCAATCACCGACTTGGATGAAATGGGATGCAGAACGCGATACTGCGCCTACCACGCTCCCATTCAATCCTCCGCCAAAAGCCTTCGCGAACGTGCGCGTTGAGCGCACTACTGCGACGAGCAAGGACGGCACTCAAGTCCCTATTACTCTTCTTGTGCCTAAAGGGAGTGAGCGGGATGGAAAACAGTACGTTTGGCTTCTCGGCTACGGTGCGGGTGGATACACTCTATCCCCCGAATTCTACCCAGTTCGAGACGCCTGGCTGAAGCGCGGAGGTATTTGGGCCCTCGCCCACGTTCGCGGTGGTGGGGAGAATGGTGCTGAGTGGCACCGGGCAGCCATGAAGGGCAATAAAGAGCGCTCGATTGATGATTTCATTGCCTGCGCTGAGAAGCTCATCGCTGACGGATACACCACCTCGTCGCATTTGGTTGCGAATGGAGTGAGCGCCGGAGCCATGGTTGCAGGTGGTGCGATGACCCGACGTCCGGAGCTCTTTCGAACTGTTGTCTTAATTTCCGGTGCAACGAACGTCCTTCGAATCGACACTTTGCCGTCAGGAGCGGAAAACGCAAAAGAGTTCGGTTCCACGACAACCAAGGACGGATTCGAAGGCCTCCTCAAAATCGACACCGTTCAACGCGTGCGTGATGGGGTTTCTTATCCGGCGGTTCTCCTCCAGGTCGGGGCAAATGACCCTCGACTACCGACGTGGCAATCCGGAAAGCTTGCTGCGCGCCTTCAAGCAGCATCAAGCAGCGGGCATCCTGTATTGTTGACCGTTGTCGCCAACCAGGGACACCAGAGCACCACGGCGGACCAGCTCGTTGACCGGTACACGGATGCCTACGCTTTTGTCTTTTGGCAACTTGGACACCCCGACTTTCAACCGCGATGAGTCAAATGATGGAATCCCCCCCACTCGGGCATGATGTGGAGACTTGGGTCTGGCCACTCAACCTCACCCAGTTTCGCAATCTACACTGGTTCCAGCAGCCGTTCATTCGCGAACGAGGGCCGTCATCGCTGGGTGCGTACGCAGATGTTGGTCCAAGGGCTTCGGATGACGGAGATTGGCTTCTATCTCTCGGCGGCTCGCCCCAGGTTCCGATCTTTGCGAATGGACGGCTCGTCAACAAGGCATCTATGTCGCTTGCGGATGCGAACAAATTCTATCATGCGAACCAGACGGTGCACGTTGAGAATCCGGAGTGCCTCATGCTGAGTGCGCAGGCTCTCGCTCGAACTTTCGACTTGCCGCCCTCCCATGTCAGCTGCAACTTATATCTCTCCAGTCGCGATTGCTTTACACCGATGCATTTTGACGCGACCGACACCTTCGTCATTCAGCTCCGTGGTACAAAGGTATGGCGTATTGCCGAAAATTCGACAGCGCCACTGCCTCTTGGACACACTGGCCTCCTTCAGCGACCGGTGCCACCTGCCATTCGGAACTACGCACCGAACGAATGGCCGACTGAGATACCTGCAAACACACGCGAGATCGTTGCAACGCCAGGGACGGTCTTGTACGTGCCGCGAGGGTTCTGGCATGCGACAGAGACAAGGTCCGATTCGATATCAGCGCACATCCATTACCGAGCCGTCTGCTGGGCGGACCTGGTTGAGGACATGGTTCATCGTGTACTCATTCGGCGGCCGGAGTGGCGACGCAATGCATTTGGGTTAGGCCGTAATCCGAATGAACGTCGTCGCGCGGAAGTCGAACTTGGGCCTATGTTGTCGCAGATTGCGGAGGAAATCGCGGGCCTGAGCGTTTCGGACGTAATTGGTCCGGTCGAGTGCGATGAACTCGACATTCAAGAGGGCCAACGCAATGCCGTTTACAAGCGCGTCGCCCAGGGTGGTATCGGGATCGAGTCAAGGTCTGCCGGCGAGACGAAGCACGTGCGGTTGATGGCCTCAACGCCGCTTGTTGAACGTGCCGTCGAATACGAGGTACCCAAAGAGTTCGCCAACGCTTGTCTCTGGATATCCCGGCGCCGACTCAGCGAGCGCTTTGGGTTTGACGACATTTGCCGGCTCGGACTGTCGGAAAAAGATGCGGAGGAGCTACTCGCTACAGTGGCCGCGGCGGGGATCATCGAACGAGTCGAGGGCTGATTCGAATGCTCCCCACACTGCGCTCCAGATTCGTCGCCGAACTTCTTCCCTCAATTCGAGCCGGTATTCGGCCGCTTCATCTGCGTCGATGCTACGCAGACGACGCCCTCCAGGAGTCTTTGATCGCTCTGTTACCTCACCTCGATCGACTTTCCGGGATGCCAGAAGCCGAGCGGTTTGCGTACGTATTCATAGTCGCATCCCGCGTCGCCACCGCCGTGCGTCGAAATGTCGGGTTGGAGGCGGCGCGAGCCTCGGACGAAGAGGTCCGAGCATGGGAACTTGATGTCTTGCGCCGGGCCGCAACGCCGGAGGACTTGCTCCGAGCGGCCGAGGGCGCCGCAAAAGTTGACGATGCATTGGCCGCCATGAGCACAACGGATCGCAAGGTCGTGCTTGCGCTCAACGACGATGGTCTCTCCGAGCGTGATGCCGCCCGGGAGCTCAGTATGACACGCGGACAGGTCGACTACCGCATCCGCCGTGCACGCGAGCTACTAGCGCGCGCATGGCTCGGAACCACATCCTGGGTCGGGCGCAAGCGAGCGTAGTTGATGTCTGAAGCATTTGCTCGAACGTTCCGCGCGCTCGATAGAGGCTCCCGCGCGCGCGCGTCCTTCACGGCCCTGGTCGCTGTCTCCCTTCTCAGCGTTTGGGCAATGTGGCTCTTCACGGCAAAACTCTCGGTTTATGAGACAAGCGAGGCCGCCCGCCTCGAGGTCGTCCGCGCGGCGCACCCGCTTGATGCGCCGATCCCTGGACGTGTCATCAAAATCAACTTCGCCCTGGAACAAGAGGTGGACGAGGGCGATGTGCTCGCCGAATTGGACGCCGAACCGCAACGACTGGCACTGGGTGAGGCAAAGGTAAAGGCGGCAAGCCTTGGCCCGCAGCTCGGCGCAACCCAGGCCGAATTGGCGGCCGAAAATAGGGCGCTCTCCGCCTTTCGAAACCAGGGCGACGCGATTCTCGGCGAGAGCTCGAGTCGTGCCGAAGAGGCGGAGATCGCTACCCGGCTCGCGCGGGAGGAGCTCGAAAGAATCGAGCGACTCTCGGATAGCGGTGCAGTTCCGGAAATTGACGCGGTCCGAGCGAAATCGGACGCCGAGCGGAAGGCAGCGGCGGCCGCGGCGCTTCGCGCGCAACGGACCAAGCGCGAAGGCGAGTGGATTACGGGACAATCCGACCGGCGTATCCGCATTGCCGGACTGCAACGAGACGTAGTCCGGCTCGAGTCAGAGCTCCAGCAAGTCCAGGCGCAGATCGGGTCCATCGAGCACGAAATTGATCGACGCCGCATCCGGGCGCCGGCGAGTGGGCGCGTTGGCGAAATCAGCTCCGTCCGTCCGGGCTCGTTCGTGGACGAAGGTGACCACCTCGGAACCATCGTTGCGCACGGCGATCTGCGAGTAGTCGCCGAGTTCAAGCCGTCCTCGGCGTTCGGACACGTGCGCACTGGCCAGACCGCGCACGTGCGCTTCGATGGCTTTCCCTGGACGGAGTTCGGCGATACGCAGGCGTCCGTCACAGACGTTGCGCGCGAGGTACGCGATGGGCGTGCGCGGGTTGAGTTGAATATCGTGTCCACAAGCGACCGCATTCCGCTGCAACACGGATTGCCGGGAACGGTGGAAATCGAAGTCGAGCAAGCAACACCGGCCGTGCTCGTCTTACGCGCCGTGGGACGGCTTCTTCACCCATCACACAATAGCGACCCAGCGCGGCCAGCCGAGGATCGGCGCAAGCGTATCACCCGGCAATGAGGCGCCGGTTCTTGGCACCCGAGGTCATTCAGACTTCCGCGATGGATTGCGGGCCGGCCGCCCTCAAGTCGCTCCTCGAAGGATACGGAATCAACGTCAGCTACGGGCGCCTTCGGGAAGCGGCGCAAACCGAGGTCGATGGTACGTCGATCGATGTCCTCGAAGATCTGGCCGTTCGCCTTGGGCTCGATGCGACACAAACCATGTTGCCGTTCGAGCACCTGGCGGTGGGCGCCCCGTTTCCAGCCCTCCTTGTAACGAAGGATCCGGTAGGTGCACTGCACTTCATCGTCGTTTGGCGACGCATCGGCCGGTACTTTCAGATAATGGATCCGGGGCGTGGGCGGCTTTGGGCGGACATCACGACCTTGCGGCAGATCACGTTCAAACACGGAATGCCGGTTCCTGCATCGCAATGGCGCACATGGGTCGGAAGCGTAGAGTCGCATCAGGCATTCGCGGCGCGCTTCGCTCGCATCGGCGTCCGAAAGTCGGGAGCAGGACTCCTGGAGCGTGCTCGTACAGACCCATCATGGCGTTCGTTCGGCGCGCTCGATGCGGCCTTGAGGATGACCGCGTCGCTGGTCTCGGAGAAGGTCGTTAAACGCGGGCACGCGGCGAACTCGCTCCTTGCAGCTCTCTTCGACGAAGCGCTGCGCGACCTTGTCGCTGGACATTTCGATTCTGGCGAACCGGTTGTACCACGCTGTTACTGGTCGGCCGCACCGACCGCGACCCCCGAGCACGTCAAGCTCACAGGAGCTGTACTCGTCCGCATCTTCGGCGTCCGCCCAGAGAGAACAGATGCGCGGCTTCCCGCCGACGTAAGGGCTGCCCTTCGCGAGCGGCCCCCGCAACCGTTGCGCCATCTTGGTTCCATCCTCCGCGAGGACGGCGTACTCGCGCCCGGGCTCCTCCTGATGTCCCTCGTCGCCGCAACGCTTGGCGGCGCGCTCGAGGTGCTGCTTCTGCGCGCAGCCATCGACGTCGGACGTCATCTCAATATCGCGGAACAGCGGCTCGCGGGCTTCGGCGTCCTGGCAGCGCTATTTGCCGTCTTGCTCGTGCTCGACGTCTCCCTTTCCGGCGGCGCGCTGCGTATGGGCCGACGGCTCGAGACGCGTCTACGCGTCGCCTTTCTGCGCAAGATACCGCGCCTGCACGATCGCTACTTTCAGTCCCGTCCCATGTCGGACATGGCGCATCGAGCCCATGCCATTCACCCAATCCGCGAGCTTCCACAGCTCGGCGGTCGCCTCTTGCGCAGCACAATGGACCTGCTCGTGGCTGCGGCGGGGCTGGTCTGGATCGATGCTCGCAGTTGGCCGCTCGTCCTCCTAGCGGTGGTGGTCTCCACCGTCGGCCCGTGGTTCGCGCAGCAGACCATGGCCGAGCGCGATCTGCGCGCCCGCTCGTTCGATGGATCGCTCACCCGGTTCTACCTCGATGGCCTGCTCGGGCTGTTGCCGGCGCGAGCGCATGGTGCGGAGAGTGCTGTACGTCGGCAGCACGCGCGGGTGATGATGGAATGGTCCCGAGCTTCGCTCGACCGAATTCGCGCTTCGACGTTCATCGATGCGCTTCAGCAGATCGCTGGTTCGCTTCTAGTCGTCTTTCTCGTATTTGCCTATCTGACGCACGAGCCGGAACCGGCGGCCGTCCTGCTATTCGTCTATTGGGCGCTGAATGTCCCGGTACTCGGGCAGGAAATCACTCGCACCGCGCTTCTTTATCCTTCGATGCGAAATCGGTTGCTTCGCCTCGTGGAACCGCTCGATGCCGTCGAAGAGCCGGAGGCGAACAATGGAAGCCAGCCGGGAGGCCGCGCCCGCTCGGGCGTCGCGGAAGCATATATCGTGTTTCGTAACGTGTCGGTACGCGCGGCGGGACATACGATTCTCGAGGACGTCGATCTCGCCATTCCCAGCGGCGCCCACGTCGCGATCGTTGGTGCGTCGGGAGCTGGGAAATCGAGCCTCGTGGCGTTGCTTCTCGGATGGCATCGGCCCGCCTCCGGTTCTGTGTCGGTGAACGGGCTGCCGTTGCGCGGCGACCACCTGAAACAGGTCCGCAGGCAAACAGCGTGGGTCGATGCCGCCATCCATCTTTGGAATCGGTCGCTTCTCGCGAATCTCGAGTACGGGGCCGTCTCCAACGGCGAACGGCGCGTGGGCACGGTTCTCGAAGATGCCGATCTTCTGAGCCTCCTCGAGCGACTGCCCGATGGCCTTCAAACCAATCTTGGCGAGGGCGGCGCACTCGTGGCCGGCGGGGAGGGACAGCGCGTGCGGCTTGGGCGCGCCATGATGCGCAAGCCGCAGCTGGTTATCCTCGATGAGGCCTTCCGCGGACTGGCTCGTGAGCGCCGGCGCGCGCTCTTGGGGCGCGCGCGCGAGCGATGGAAAGACGCCACCCTCCTCTGCGCGACGCACGACGTGATGGACACACGCGACTTCGATCACGTCATCGTCCTTGTGGATGGCCGCGTCTGCGAGCAGGGACCACCTCGAGCCCTCTGCAAGCGCGCCGATTCGCGATATGCAGCCATGCTTCTTGCCGAGGAGAACGTTCAGCGCAGGATGTGGAACGAAAGCGCCTGGCGAAGGGTCACGGTCCGCAATGGCCAGCTCATGGATGGATCGCCAGAGGCCGCGGAAGAAACCGAGGTGCGACTGTGAGCTCGCCCATCATGCCTTTCGTATGGTCGAAGTCACGCGCGGGCGAAGTCGTGGAGTCGATCGCTCGGACTACTGGACTCCCTACGCGAGGGCCCCTACCCGTCCACATGGGACTCGAGGATACCGTGCGCGCCTTCGGACTCGAGGCGGAGCCGCTATACGGCCGGTACGGCGACATCGATACACTGCTCTGCGGCACCGCCCCCGCCCTGCTGCGCGTAGTCGGGTCGTCGGCTTCCGATGAGCACCAGCTCATCGCGCTTCTCGATGCGAACTCCAAGCGCGCTCGCATCCTTGCCCCCGATCATTCGGTGCGCACCATCCCGCTGACCATGTTGCGCGATGCCCTTTACCTCGAAACAGAAGGTGCGCACGGCGCGCGCATCGAAGCGCTTCTTGCGCGTATTCCGATCTCGTCCCGAGACCGCGCGCGCGCGCGAGCTGCTCTTCTCAGAGAACAGGTGCGTGAGCTTCCTCTTGACGTGGGATGGGCTCTGCGCCTTTCCCCTGCAACTCCCTTTCTTCACCAACTCCGAAGCGCGGGGGTCATCCGGACCCTGCGTGCCATGACCGCCGCGCACGCGGTGAGCTTCGCCCTGTCCGTGCTCGGGTGGTGGATCCTCGGACGCGGAGCGCTCTCGGGCCATCTGGACCGGGGTTGGCTGTACGCGTGGGCTCTCGTTCTGGCCACGCTCGTTCCCATTCGCGTCCTGACCGCGTGGTGGCAGGGTATCACCAGCATTTCCGCTGGCCTCCTCTTGAAGCAGCGGATGCTGCTTGGGGCCCTCAATTCCGTCCCGGACTCCATCCGGAGCGAAGGCACGGGTCAGCTTTTGGGCCAGGTCATCGAAGTCGATGCCGTCGAAGATCTGGCCATGCACGGGGGCTTCGTCAGCCTCATAGCGCTCGTGGAACTGGCCATCTCCCTACCCGTGCTCGCTCTCGGGCCATCGGGCGTTTCGAGCGTTCTAGCATTTCTCGGCTGGCTCGCATTCGCCGCCTTTCTCATCTATCGATTCGCCCGCCGCTGGATAGGATGGTCGCGCGCGCGCATCACGATGACCGAGGACATGATCGAGCGAATGGCCGGTCACCGCACTCGCGTTGCCCAGGAAGACTCGGCCCACTGGCACGACGATGAAGACCGTGCCCTCGCCGCCTACGCCGAAGCCACACACGCCCTGGACCGCGTCAACACAGCCATCACGGGCCTGCTGCCCCGGGGCTGGATGCTCCTTGGCTTTGCGGTCCTTGCGCCAGCGTTTATTGCCGGCGCGGCATCGCCCGAGAAACTCGCTGTCGGCATCGGAGGTGTTCTGCTCGCACGGAGTGCGCTCCTCCGCATCACCACCGGGCTCACCTCCCTCGTTGGCGCGGTAGCGGCATGGAAACATGCCGAGCCGCTCTTTCACGCGGCGACACGCTTTGAGCCGGCTGCCTCAACGCGAACGCCGCCGAAGGACACCGATTCAGAGGCTGCGACGCTGCTCGACGTGCGACATCTCGATTTTCGGTATCGCGCCGACGGCGCTGCCGTCCTCCGAGATGTCACATTCCGTATCCAGCGCGGCGAACGCGTCCTCGTGGAGGGCCCGTCGGGCGCCGGCAAATCAACCTTCGGGTCTGTGGTCGCCGGACTGCGGCCCCACGAGTCAGGCCTGGTTCTCTTCCGTGGACTTGATCGAAAGTCGCTAGGCGCCGATGCGTGGCGGCACAATATCGCCGTCGCACCCCAGTTCCACGAGAACCACCTTTTTTCGGAGACTCTCGCATTCAATCTGCTCATGGGTCGCCAGTGGCCTCCTCGCGAAGAAGACCTTCGCGAGGCCGCAAGAATTTGCCGCGAACTCGGCCTTGGCCCTCTGCTGGACCGTATGCCCGGGGGCTTAATGCAGCGGGTCGGCGAAACTGGATGGCAGCTCTCCCACGGTGAACGAAGCCGTGTGTATCTGGCGCGCGCGCTCCTCCAGGGGGCTGAACTCGTGATCCTCGACGAGAGCTTCGCCTCTCTCGATCCAGAGACACAGGCGCAGGCTTTGGAGTGCGCGCGAAAGCGGGCACCCTCGCTCATGGTGATCGCACATCCGTAAGAGAGCGAATGATGAATCACCGCCGAGCCCGCCATCCAACTGGACAAAATGGCCCTGGTCACGAGAGTGACCGCTCATCCTTTGAGCGGGACTCATAATCCCTGAGGTCTCGACGCACCCAGAGATCGCGTGTGTAATTTTCTATTGTAGATAGCTGAAAGCGAGCTCGGTTGGCCGCGAGCGAATGTGACATCGGTCAAACCAGACATCGTCATGTCTTTGATTCTATTCAGAAAGATGGTACGCGATTATTCGTCGCTCGACGAATAACCTCGCTGTCGCGTCAGTTTTTCTCGCAACCTCTGTTTAGCGCCAGCCGACAGTTACTCTCGACGATGCCGTGAACGGCGGCTCCGTTCGATGCGCCAACGGCGCAACATCCGCCACGACGGCGGCTTCAGGGGAGTAAACGATCCGAGGGAAACGGTGAAGATCAGTCCCGCCGCCTCCTTTGTAGGCGCTCGCGAAGATTCAAGTTACAACTGTCAATTGCGTATTCCGACGCGACCCTACCGCGTTCGGGAACCGGAGGCCGCCCGGCGAAAGGTGGCGCCGACTCGCCCTCGACGTTGACCGGCATGCAAGAGGTTTTGCGAGCTCGCTGCGTACGAGTCTTGCGGAGGCGATCCGCTTTTTCGGAATTCAGAGAGAGACCTGGGCACATGCGGTAGCCAAGGCACTTCACTTGGGGACCGAGCGTCAATTCGGGGTGGAACCTTTCGATGATCGCTTTTGGCTCACCGGTGCCGAGCCGCCTCTCCCGCTGCTCGACACGTCAGTGCGCGGGGCGCTGCCGGCCATCGTGAATCATCGCCCCGTGCTCGGGGTGGGCTATGGCTTGGCCGACCTCGCGTGGTCGGGGTCATGGGACGAACCCGTGGGACCACGAGCCATCCTCAAGGCCGGCATCGACATCGTGGTGGCCTGCCACAGGCGGTAGCCTCGGCCTAGATGGGACACCGTATCAGCCCGGCGGGATCACAATAGGTTCACTCAGGTTACCCGAAGGGCAAGTTTGCCAAGATAGTGAGTGCGCAGCGCCCGGTGCGCGTCGGCGACCTGCTCGAACGGAAACGTGCGAGCGACATGGACCTCGAACGACCCGGTTTCGATGAGGCGGTTGAGCGTGTCGGTCGCGGCTTGACCGATGTCGCCGTTGTAGCGAACGAGTTCCACGCTGGAACGGACATTCGGCTCCGGCATCACGCCGTAGGGGCAGGAGACTTGGCCGCCGTCGCGCACGGCCGTTAGCGCCTGATCGGTCGCCTCGCCTCCGTAGGTGACGAGGGCGGCATCTATTCCTCCAGGTGCGAAGTCACGGGCGGCGGCCCCCGCGTCGTCCTTGCGCCCGTTGACGACGGCGTCGGCACCCAGCCGACTCGACAGTGCCACGCCGTCATCACCCGACGCCACCGCCAATACGTGGGCTCCCATTCGTTTGCCGATCTGCACCGCCATGTGCCCGATGCCGCCGCTGGCCCCCAAGATCATCACAGTCTGGTCCTGCTTCAGACCCAGCTTTTCCAGGCCACTAAGGGCGGTCAACGCGTCCCATGCCACTACGCCCGCCTGCTCGATTGTCAGCTTCTCGGGGATAAGCGAGACGTTCTTCGCCGCCACTACGGTGTACTCGGCATAGAATCCTCCCCTGGGGAGCGGCATGGAGGCGGCGTACACCCGGTCGCCCTCCTTGAAGCGGCTGACTTGCTCGCCCACAGCCGCGACAGTGCCCGCTCCGTCCCAGCCGAGGACATAGGGAAATGTCGAAGGCATTCCGAAAGCCCCGTCGTAGTGTCCCTCGCGCTCAACGCCGTCCCACGAGGCCACACCTGCCACCTCCACCCGGATCAAGACATCGCTGGGCCCGACCTCTGGCACGGGCAAGGTTCGTAGCGTAAGCAACTCGGGCCCCCCGAACCGCTCGATGACGGCGGCCCGCATGGTGTTCTGTTTGATGTTCGCCATCGTTTTCGTTTCCCCTTGAGAGCAATCCGGTTTTGCCACGGAGGACTCTAGACGCGGCGTTGCCCGCCGGCGCGCACGGACCGATGATTCGAGAGCACGATCTGATGGTCCCGTGCTCCCGAACGATACGTCTCCTGCACGCGTCTTTCGCCTCTGCGAGGAGACCTCGCATTCGGCGGCCCCGGCAGGCTGGCGATTTTCTCCGCTGAAGGCTGTCGCTCCGACCTGGATTACTTCGCGGACGGCCATAGCTTCGATGACGTGAAGTCGCAGTGCGAACGCCTCAATCTTCGCCGCGCCGAGATCATAAGGCTCTTCGCCGCGCACGAGACAGCACTCTCGCCCGCGGGCCACAAGCAGCTTGGCGCGTGCATCGACCCGCGGGTTCTCGAGCGCTGGTACGAACGCGCCCTGGTGGCCACGGTGGAGGCCGAGGTCTTCCGGCCGTGGTCAGATCGTTCTAGTGGGAGCGCCCCAGACAACGCACCGACACTAGCAAAACTCAGTAAGAGAGCTGATGTAAAGGAAGGTGACACGTGATTTGTAATGATGCCCTTCGCTAATCCGATCGGAAGCTACTACGCATCGGTATAAGAACCCGCCGTACTCAAGGCAGGATTGAAACCGGTGCGTGCTGACGACGAGACCTTCGGTCCGGGCAAAATTATCGATCAGATCTACCGTGGCATTAATGAGGCCAAGGTACTTGTCGCCGAATTGACAACAAAAAAAACCAAATGTCTTCTATGAACTGGGACTTGCCCATGCACTAAATAAGCCGGTGGTGCTGGTGTCGGCAACTGTCAACGACAACCCGTTCGACATCAGACATATTTGGGTGATATTTTATGACATCAACGACCCTTTCTGGGGCACAAAACTAATCGATAAAGTCGCCGAAAACATTCTATCTGCGCTTGCCAAATCCAGAAGAAGCGCTATTCAAGACGATGCTAAAGAACCGGGTCCCCGCAGCGCGGCGGAAATAAGGCTTCGAGAGAGCTTCGCGGGGGTGGTTTCGGAGCTTCACTTCGTGCATCGGGTCGAAGCGAAACGAAGCTTGGTTAACAGAGCGTTGACCGCGGTTAACTCAAACCTCCACAACAAAGCTCGGAAACGAATCCGCGCACGTACGCTTCCCGACCGCGCCGTGGAGGTCCCCCGTTTCAGTGGACAGTCCCGTTAACTCGAAGTAACGCGAGGAGTGTCCCATGGCGAAACGGAAACGACGGGTGTTTACGCCCGAGTTCAAGGCAGATGCAGTTCGGCTTTGCAAGAGCGGAGATCGAACCATCGCGCAGGTCGCGAACGACCTCGATCTAACGGAAACGGCGCTGCGAGCTTGGGTCAAGCGCGCCGACGCGCAAGCGCCGAAGAGTGCCACATCGAACGAGCTGACGACGCCGGAGCGTGAGGAACTCGCGGAGCTTCGCCGAAAGGTGAAACGCCTCGAGATGGAGCGCGAGATCTTAAAAAAAGCAGCAACATTCTTCGCGAAGGAGAACACGTGAAGTTCGCGTTCATCGACGTGGAGAAGACGTTCTGGCCCATTCAGGTTCTCTGCTTCGTACTCGGCGTCTCGCGAAGCGGCTACTACGCCTGGAAAGCACGGCCGAAGTCGAAAGCCAGGACGAGTGACGAGAAGCTCGCGACGCAGATTGAAGCGTCGCACAAGCGCAGTCGTGGCACCTACGGAAGCCCGCGTGTGCATCGGGAACTGCGGGCTCGGGGCATCCGCGTGGCTCGGAAACGCGTCGAACGCTTGATGCGCCAGCAGGGGATTGCCGCGAAACGAAAACGACGCTTTCGTCGCACCACGGACTCGAAGCATGCGCACCCCGTTGCCGCGAATCTGCTCGAGCGACGGTTCGACGTCGATCTTCCGAATACGGCATGGGTGACCGACGTGACGTACGTCTGGACCCTTGAAGGCTGGCTTTACCTCGCCGCGATCCTTGATCTCTATTCGCGACGAGTCGTCGGCTGGGCGACCAGCGAAACCAACGACCGGGAGCTCGCGTTGCAGGCCCTTCGCAGCGCCGTGAACAGCCGAAAACCGCCAACGGGGCTGCTTCATCACTCGGACCGCGGCAGCCCGTACGCGAGCGCCGACTACCGTGCCGGACTCGAACGACATGGCTTCGTGGCTAGTATGAGCCGCAAGGGCGACTGCTGGGACAACGCCGTCGCCGAGAGCTTCTTCGCCACAATCAAGGGCGAGTTGATCGATCATGAAAACTACGTGACGAGGGCTTGCGCGATCGCGTCGATCGCCGACTACATCGACAATTTCTACAACCCCGTTAGACGGCATTCGTCGATTGGCTACGTTAGCCCAATTGAGTTTGAATTAATTTTGTTGCAATCAAACAAGCTGTCCGCATAGTGACGGTGTCCACTGCAGCGGGGGAGGATCACCGTCCGGGCGCCTGTTTGTAGCAATTCGAGAACTCGGCCCGCGCGGAGCTTTGTCGGTGATCGGATGATCTAGGTGGTGCCCTTCTCGAACCCCCTGAAGGCGCACGTCATCGACAGCGCCGCGGACGGGGCCTTCGCGGGCGTGGTGCAGGCCGGCCCCGCCGGCCGGTCGCGCGAGCCTACCCCCCCGGGTGGACGACGTGACCGAGGCCGTGGACGCGTTCGCCCCACTGCGTGAAGATGGTGGTCGATGTCAACCGCTCGCCGCACAAGTTCCTGAATGGCATCGAAGCTCTACGTCGGCTCACGTCCGCGCCGCCGCTGCGTCCGTCGAAATCGGCACGGCGATTCGCTCGTCGGAGGACCTCGCGCGCCGCCTCCACATCCGCGAGGACGAACGCGAGCCATCGGGGACACCGGCAACCTTCGTGGCCACGTACGTGACCGCCCCTGCACCAATGAACTCGACGCGAGGAACGACGCGAATGCTCTCCGGCCTCGTCACTTCGATGCGATCGACGACGTGGAGCAGATAGTTGCGCGCCCCATGCCCATCGTTGGCAACGAGGCTTCACCACGCCGGCTCGAAGGTAGCCGCCGCATCGAGCTCTTCGTCAGCAAGGACAAGGAGTTGAACCATTGCGCTCTGGGCTGCCGATATTTTCGACAGGAAATACGCCTCGTGCTGCTTCAGTTCACATAGCCTCCTTTCGCCAAGAGGTCGTTTGGCGTCGTCAAGTCGGATGATGCCGTCCCAGGCTCTTATTCGCTCTTGGGTACTCCCCAGTGCGAGCCGAAGCCTCGATATACGTCGCGGGGCCTCTTGCGATTCGTCGATTTCGGTGACTACAGACCTCACCCAAAAGCTCTTAATCGATGTGACGGCGCGTGTCGACCGGTCCGCGGGACGCGTATTGCGATCGCAACTTGTGCGTGACACGCACGTCAATGCAGCTTGCGTCCTACGGGATCAGAAAAGAACGGACCTCGCGCAGCGGATACGCTACATTTATGACCGTGGCAGTACGATCACTGGACCGGTCTCTGGGGGCAGTGGCCGTCCTTCCGCGTCGAGACGATGGAGTCTCCCATCAACCACGTTCTTGAGGACGAACGCAACGAACTCGTTCAAAGTGTAATCAACGAATGTGCGTGCATAGACCACCCATTCGAGATCGATTTCGACAGCAAGGACCTTTGCCCGCGGTAACATAGACTCTCCTGTGTCCATGAATACTGGCTCGTTGAAGGTGTGCCGTCGTCGATGGCGCCGACCGATGTCCTCGCCGTTGAACGGAAATAACTGGTCCATAATCAGTTTACCCGTAATTACCTGAGTGCCGTTCTCACTAGTAAATACGATCTTATCTGATTGTTCGCTCGTGAAGCGAAACGCATGGAGGCCGAGACGCGCCGCCTCGGATCTCATCCAAGGCATGTCCAGCAGCACTTCATGTTCGTGCAGGACTGCTTTGACAGCCTCGAAGTCGAGACCGAGATTGCGGACGTAACCTTTGTCTGGCACGCGAAGTTCGTAAAGGCCGATTCCGTGTGCGCGCGCATAGGTCTGCGCGCCCTCCTGAAAGCCTGCGCGAGAGACAACAATCCCCCGCGGTTGACCCGGAAGATCATCCAAGACGGCCTTGAGAGTAAAGATTTCGCCCTGCTTCACGCGGGCAGCCCAATCCTTGCATGAAACAACCGTGCGATATAGAACCCCGGCCTGCTCGAATTCCCAGTAAACATCAATTTGATGTGTCGCCGTCTTGCCGACGAGCTCCACATCGTGCCGAACATCCACATTCGTAACACCTTCATGCGTTAGAATGGCTTGGAACACTCGTTGGGTGAACGTTTCGTAGTCTCGCCACGCAGTTTTTTTCACCGACCCACCCTAGCACGTCGGAACCTATCAACGATTTCGAGACACGGAGGGGCTGAGTTTATTGAATGGTCATGATGTCTTGATCCACGGTATTCATCCCGGAACTGGCCCCTGCCCCTGCGTAATTCCCCAAAAGGCTGACCCCATGACCCTGCAAAAAACTCCGTCACGTTCCCCGTGCGGGTTGGCCCGATCATCCTGCCTTGTGGCTGGTCCCATGACCCTGCAAAAAACTCCGAAACCTGGTCCCATCCCCCTGCAAACTGGCAAACAGGCGGGACCTCTTGGTCCGACGGAAGAAGCTTGAGTGACTTTCAGCCTCGAAGACAAAGTTGGCGAGGGTCGTCGTTGGTGACGTTGCTGGTCGTTGGGGGGCGATTTCGGAGCTTCAGATCGAGCTCTGGGTCGAAGCGAAACGAAGCTCGTTTAGCTCAGTGCGTTAACTGATTTAACTCGCCCCTCCGCAAGCAAGCACCAAAATGAATCCGCGGACTTGCGTCGTCGGACCGCGCGTTCGGGGTCCTCTTCGTACCCACGAAAGAACCGGGCTGTGCGGCGGGGCTTTGTTTCGCTTTGTCGCCCTGCGCGCCGTGGCTCTACCTCCTCGCAGCCCCGATCTCCGACGCCAACCAATCCCGGCGAACTCGAGGTCCCATCCTGTACACATCGCGATGTGCTCCTTGGCCCACCGTGAGGCCTTTGTTCGTTTGCGCGGGTGCGCCTGCTCGGCGACGGGCGCAGACCGTGTGAGCGGCCCGTGTTCGGTGTGCTCCGGCGGGAACTACGAGCTGATCGGATTCGTTGTCATGATTCACGATCGTGGGGTTGTGTCGGAGTGCCCTCCGTATCGTGTCATCCCCCCCGCTCTTGCTACGCTTTTGCCCGCGCGTCCTTGCAGAAAGACACGATCGTGCGTCGCGCCCACAAGCCAGACAAAGCCCATTCCGACGATATACACCTCATGCGACCATACGGCGCCAGGATCAATTCTGACACTCTGGCGACTAGACTACGAGATATTCATATATGCCAGTCACCATAAGAGCTCGTTCTGAGTCGCCCACTTTCGAAGCGCGAGTCCAGAATCCGCTCGTTAGTTTCATCTGGCTTCGGCCCCAACATGCGCTGGATTCCACTCCTGCCCCCTCGAGGCCCTCGTCGAGATTTTTCGATTTACCATCTATTATGTTCGCATTATGTAGATGACAGAGAGCCGCCGACGCCGCAAGTAATTGGCGCACGAGGCTCGTCGACTTTCCGCGCACCGATCGATATGCGCGGCGCTGCGTCGAACTCGCGGAAGTACTCTTCGCGATTGAGCGGGACGCCGCTCGTCTTTCTCATGAAGCTCGCCTTACTGTCCGAAGAGAGCCGTCCGTCCCATCGTCTGGCAATTTGCCCGCGAGCGCGATCGCCTCCTCGCCGATTTTTACCGTGGATCCAGTGGCCCACTATCTCGCGCCCTTAGCAGGACACGTGCAAAGGTGCAGGTGTTCGTGCCCCCGTCCTGGGCCGGGGTGCCGCGGTTGGACGACGATGCAGTTCTTCCCCACAACGTTTTGAACGATTGTTCAGCCGACCGCGTGACCGCAGTGTCCTTCTTCGAATGACCAGGCGCCACCAGCTTCCCCGGCTTGCAACGCGGCGTATGCTTCAAAGATATTCACCTCGGGCGGGACATCGACTGCAAGGAGCCCCTTCGGCCCCTCCTCATACGAACACCCTTGACGCTCTAGGGCTGCCCAATATTGTCGAACCTCCGAGGAACGACCTGGCCTTGGAATGATGCGATAGGTCGAGTGGCCACCGCGTCGTAGCACTTGGACGAAGGTCAGCGTGCCACCCACGAACTTGGCAAGCACGACGTCCTGAAAACTCACGTCAAACGCAAAGAAGGGGCTGTTCTCTAGGCGATACTGACCGGGCCCGACCTCCATCACCCAGAGGCTTTCGGTCGCCGAGCCATGCCACATGCCTGCGTCAAGATGAAATAGAAGCTTCATGCCTACGATAACCTCGCCCGATCGCGATGCTCGAGTCCGAAACCCCTGCATCGTTGCCCAGAACGTCCCGTCCGCAACGATTGGTCCCCACCCGTGCTCGACGAACCGGAGCCCGTTCCACATGCCCCCTGTGCCGGCGCGCTTCGATCGGATTGGCATTGCGCCATGGGACCGACATCTATCGGTCTGCGCGCGGTGCGGCAAGGAGCTCATGGCTCCCATCCAGCGCGCGGACCCAGACGATGCCCCAGTCACCAACCCGAATGGCTTCAACGTGCCCATCGATGGGGATCTCCCCGCGCGCATTGTGCTCCAGATCGAGGCTTGCGATTACCTTCCGGCTCGGTATGGCGTAGTACACCGTTTCGCCATACGTCGTGAAGGCAGTCCTGGCATCGTCCAGCATGGCCACGCGTGCACCGTCGGATTTTCGTATAATTTCGACCGGAGCATCTCCGCCCGCGTCCGGCTGGCCGTCACTGGACGATTGCACGGCAAGATGATCTCGGGTTTGAGCCAATTCAACGTTGGCGCGCGACAAGAGTTTCGTGCCCTGGGTGTCGTCGAGAGGGATCGCGAGAGTCCCCTGCTGGGTCCGGGCATAGAGGGACGTGCGATCCGCGAGCAACTTGGATGCCGGATTTCGAAACGCGCTGGAGCGACCGCCCCCGGTCGCGAACAACTTCATATGCGTGGGCAGCACTTCGCCCGTTCGACGATCGAGGCGCCATAAAATGGGAAATTCCGCGGAGTCGGAGCCAAAGAAGAGAGCGTCACCGATCCCCGCGAGGCCCGAATAGTAATAGCGGTTAGGGTCACGAAAGAACCATTGCGGGGGCCCGCCTTCAACTGGAAAACCAACGAGTCCATCCATCGTCAAGGTGTAAATGTACCGGTCATCGATCTCTAACTCGTGCGGATCGGCAAAGACCTCAAAGGTGCGCCTTTCTCCCGGGTGTGTGAGAGACGCCGCGAAGATACCTTCTGAAATCCAGTACGCCGTTGCTCCGCGCAGCGTCAAGGATTCAATATCCCACTTGGACCTTGCCACGAGCCAGGCCCGGGATGTCTCGAACGGGTTCTCCGTCTGCGACAGGGACTTCCTACTTGCGTTGCACGATTTGGGAGCGCCACATGACCACGTTATGGCAAGAAAAAGAGCCCCGGCGAAGCGGTTCGCTCCCACCCACCTCATCATTTCAGCCAGGCTCCGTTCTTCGGAACCCAAATGAGTTGCGCCTCGCCCCCCACCCGTGCACCCGGCGGATAGAGGCCCAGCGTGTAAAGGCCGTGCGTGTTCGGGCCATTCGGATCTCGCGGGAACGCATTTTTCGCTCCCGGTGCCACAGTAAATGGCAACCGAACTTCCTGCCCAAGGCACGAGGTCACCTCCAGAGCGTCCACCTTTCCGGTCTTGCCTGGTCTCTTTAGCTCATTTGCATCAATAAGCTTTCGGGCGAACGGCGCGCCACCACTGTGAAACAGCCCCTCATCGAAGATGAGGAGTGCATCAAGATCCATTTCATGTTTTAGCGGTCGAAAGAAATAGAACATGACCGTGAACTTGTCGCGCGGCGAGAATCGATCTTCCGGGTGCTTCGCTCGAATACGGACGACTCCGCGCTGTCCCGGGAAGAGCCCCCGCGACGCATCCGCGTCTTCGACAGAGTTGTTGCCCTCTTGAAGGACCGTGCCGTCATCCATGACGAAGTGGATCTCGTACGCGTCCGCGTGCCCCGACGGCAGCAGCTTTTTCCCAGTCGGGAATGAGTTGTGATCGTAGTGCCAAACGACATTGTCGGAATCTGAATGCACGTCGAGTCCCTTCGTAACCCAATCACGCAAATTGTCGTTGCGTGCGTCCACGCGCTGCGCCGCTCCCCACGCGACGGGCGGGTTCGATTTCTCGTTGATTTCGGCCCACACGTCGAGCAATAGCCTGGCCGGATCGGCTTTGAGCGCGCTGCAGAAATTGCGCATGAGTTCGGCCCCCTGGGTATCACCTGGATACGTTGCCGAGTATCCCAGCACGCCATGAACGGGCTTTTCTTTTTTCAAAATAGGCAGCCACTGGTCGGCCCACTGCTCACTGAGATTGGAACACGACGGCACGAGGAGGTATTTGAGTCGTCCGGTCGAAGGGTCTGACACGTGCCGCGCCAAATGGGCACCAAGTAGAATCCTGTTGTCGTCCTTCGCCCCCAACGCGTTGCCGTACACATACCCGCCGCCGCCATGACCGCTCACCGCAACGAGGTCGGCTTGCTCTTCGGTATTGTCGGCGGTCAATTTCCCCCCCGCGACGCCGGGGTTGAGAATCCATTGCTCGAGAAATTTGCCGTTGTTCGTCGCGGGGCGGGCGATGAGCCCCCGTTCGCCAGAATCGGATAGCCATCGGATGTCGAGATCCGGAACGTTGCTCGAAACCCGCTTCAACTTGTTCTTCGGATCGAGCGGTAGATCGAGGAAGATATTTCGCCAGCCAAGTTCGGCGGACGAAAATCCGCGGTCGAATGCGATCCCGTCACGAATGTCCTGGTACTCCAGCCAGGCGAAGCGAAGGTGTCGCTTGACCGAGCGTGAATTGTACTTGTCGATGAGGTCCTGATAGTCCGACGGCACGCGCGTTACCCCTGTAGTTGGCTGGCTAGTTGATCTGAGAGCTCTTTACGACATCGAACCCTTGACCTGGGAATCCCCCGGCTTGACCATGGGTCGTGGCGACCAGGGGCGAGATGACCAGGCGCGGCCATCTTCGTCGTGGGCAACACGTATGGCCTCGACCGTCTTCGGGTCTCTGTCCCCGGTGACCTCCAGCTGATGATCGGCCTGGAACTCCTGAATGGCCATCATGAGCGCCTCGGGCTTCGGAGGAGCGGGCGGCGGAGGCGATCGCGTCGAGACGTAGCCCAGGTTGACGAGACGCTGCCAAAGAGCGGGCGGCGAGGTATCGGGCGGGACTTTAAGAAAGGCAAACCATTCCCGGGTGCTTTTCTCGGACTTGATGGTGACGCGAACGGACGTGTGGGGGCAATCAACGAGCAGGATCATGCCGTCGTGGTCCGCCTTGGTGTCTTGGGTTGACCCATCTTCGAAGGTAAGCCGAACGAGTAAAGACGAGCCGAAGCCAAAGAGCGCGTCGTCGAGGACCAGCCGTGTTGCTTCGCGCGGGGGCTCTTCCTTCTTCTCTTGGTCAGGCGCTCGGTCCTCCGGTTTTGCCTCCTTCTCTGGAAAAGGCCACGCCACCTCGTACCGCTCGAACCGGAGGACCCCCGCCTCCATGGCCGCGTAGAGCGCGCGGCTGAGCTCTGAGACAAAACCACGAAGCCGGCGACGGCGATCGCGCGTCGGCTGAGGTAGCTCGGCCGCAAGGTGCGAGCCGGTTAGGGTATCGTAGATTGCCAAGAGGTCTGCCGCGACGTCGTCCTCTCGGGCACCAGCTTCATTGAAGGCCTGCGGAATGAGATGAAAGAGGGGCTCTCGCGGCATGTCCCACCGCGACACCCGCACCGCTGTCATTCCGTCATCCGGCCAAACAATCCGAAATCGCCACACCTGGCGAAAGGAATCGGTGATCAGCCACTGCTCGACGCCCCACTGCACACGCACGACGCTAAGGACTTTCTCGCCACCCGAGCAAGATCCACGCGGTCTTTTTTGCATCCGCCTTTGGCTCCGGTGATGCTGCGTCATAACCAACTCTGGCGACGTCGCGAATATCTTCCGCACGATCCGCGGAGACCTTGCGTTCAAGTGCACCAGCACAGACGTGGACTCCGACGTTCTCTGCGTGGCCTCGTTTCGTGCCGGCGACCAGCAGCTCTTCGTCCAACAGAGCGACACGAAGACCGCATTTACATGCAGCGCTCGACGCAGACGTTTTCGAAGCCACGTGCAGAGAGCGCGGGGAGGACGAGCTCAGCACGGTTTTCGGACACGAATCTCTGGGCAGAGCCCGACCAACGGCTTCGAAGGAACTGCGGTCTACGCGCTCGCGCGCTAGCCATCGCTTACCACTGGTGCGTGCGGAAAGCGTCGATCCACGGGTAATTGAACTGGGACGCGCCCGTGCTGGGATCGGGGACACACGTGCGGTTGCAGTAAAGGCCGTTCAGTGCCCAAGGAGCCGTCGTGGGTCCTATGCTGGTCTGCCCTTGCACGATGGCATAGGTGGCGACCGCGAAGTTTTTCTCGTGGAGAAGATCGGCGGCATTGGCTAGAGATGGCTCCGCGGCGACGTACCAGGGACTCGCTTTCAAGAAGTCGACCCACTGGTCGCGGGGCCGCGGATTCTTGAGTGCGAAGTCGAGGTATTGATAAACCTTCCACGTTGGGTCGATACCGTACTGCTTTGCAAAATTGGCATCGATGGTCTCGCCCAACTGCTTCTTGAAGTATTGAACGAGGGAAAATTCCGTGGTGATGAACGATTTTTGGTCACCGAGCTGTGCGTGCGCCCAATCGAACGCCGTTCGCATCTCATTTACCGATCCCGCGTGAAGGTGCAGATCGACGCCGGCTATACCCGCCGTATTCTTCGCATATCCAAGAAGCGCGACGGCTCCCGGCCCATGCCATGCGGGCTCGTGAAGGTTGTTGAACGCGCCGACGTAGAACGGAATATCCCGCCCATGATTCGTCCGATACGCCAGAACCTGATCGGCCATGTGTTCGTAGAAAAGGACGAGATCGTTCGAATCGCGCTGGCCTGACGGAACCTCGATGAACGGCTCATTGCCGATGACCAGGAGATCGACCTTCGGATACACCAGATCGAGAAGCTTCGTCGTGAACGTCACGAGATCTCGAAAAGGCTGACCATTCGGATCGCTCGGAAATGTCGTACGATCGGGACGACTGAAATCGTATTTTAGACTAACGATGATCTTGTAGCCATCGTCGTGCGCTTTCCCGAGTGCGACGATATCGGGATTGCTGGCCATGGACGCTTCACCCGCATCCTGGAGCTCGAAGATGTCGATGAATGCCCGTACCCAGCCCGCTCCCGTGCGGGCCACGTCCCCCGCGATATAACTGCGTGGCCTGCCATTGTAGTTGACTCCGAGATGGGGAACGGGCGCCGAAGCCCCGCTGTCGCTCGGGTCGCCGCCGGCGTCCGGACCTCCCGGTGAATCAGGCTCTGCGTCGTTGGAGGAGCACGCCGCGAACGACGCGGTCATGAATAGTAAAGATACGTAAACACGAGGGCGGGATAGGAAAAACATCTAAACATGACTGCCACGCTCATGATGCTTTGTCGACGTATGCTTCGGATAAATGCAATCCCTCAAAGGCTCGAACGAGGGATCGCTCGCCCAACTCTTAGCGAGGGGCAATGATTCTCGCTCCTACCAGACCAGGTTACGCCTTCGCGCGCCTGCCAGCGCGCAGCGCGCCGGCCCACCAAATGAGCTCGTCCAGCATCACCTCGGCGGCCTGATCGAGATTGCGAAAGTCGCTAAATGTCTTGCCGTTCAGCAGCATGCCGATGAACTCGTCGCGGCTGAGATGCACCGCCCCGCGGAGCGGCGCCATCTGCAGTTCGACCAGCACCGACCGAAGCTGCTCGATGGCGCGCGCGCCGCCGGCGTTGCCGTATCCCACGAACGATGCTGGCTTGCGATTGAACTCCGCGTAGACGTAATCGAGCGCATTTTTCAGGACTGCGGGCACGCCGTGGTTGTATTCCGCCGTGATGAACACGAAGGCATCGAGCTCCCCCGCCTTCCGCGCCCACCGCTGTGCGATCTCGTTCTTCGCCGGCTCACGGAGCGGCGACTTCGGCTCGTCGAAAAATGG
Organism: Sorangiineae bacterium MSr11367; assembly: GCA_037157805.1. NCBI lineage: Bacteria > Pseudomonadati > Myxococcota > Myxococcia > Myxococcales > Pendulisporaceae > Pendulispora > Pendulispora rubella. Next base: position 6,743,495 of record CP089983.1, read on the forward strand.
CAGCGGATAATCTCGGAGGTCGATGCACTCGACCGCCAGCCCCTGTCGCTTTTTTGCTAGACCCATGAGCCATTCGGCCGGCCTGTCGGCGAATCGCCCGACACGTGTGGAGCCCAGGACTACCCCGATTCGCAATGGTTCGCTCATGGGTGCTAACGTTAGTGGCTGCACGATCGCGTACAAGGAGGCACATTCTTGAGCGTCACGAACAAACGGGTTCGTACCAAGCAACCGCTGGAAAATAGCTGTCCCGCGGCCGACGCGATCGCGCTGGTCGGTGCCAAGTGGACGGTGCTCATCATTGGTGCGCTGGGGAAGGAGGGGAAGCTTCGCTACAAGGAGCTGCAGCGCGTGGTCGTAGGCATCTCTCAGCGCATGCTCACGCTCACGCTGAAGACGCTGGAAGAGAACGGTCTGGTGAAGCGCACGCTGACTCCAGCCGTGCCCCCTCGGACCGACTACGAACTCACGCCGCTCGGCCGTTCGCTCTTCGACCCGCTCGAGGCGCTGGTCGATTGGACACTCGAAAACCGCGGGGCCATGGAAGAGGCTCGCCGCGCGTACGTTAAGGTCGCCACGAAGAGCCTCGTCGAGGAAAAGGTACCGTGAGGAGCATCGCACGACGCGCTTCGCGGAGCGCGCTTCGGTCTACGAGCATTGGACGGTCGTTCCCACCACACGGCAATCCACGCAGAAGAACGCATACAGCATTCCACAATCGCCGGACCACATGTCGTCCGGCGGATCGGCAAACTGGCAAAGAAACGGCATCACCGCTCCGCACATCAAGCAAGGAACAGCATCGGCCCCTTGGATCCATGAAGGTGCTCCGCCAACCCGATTCAGCTCTCTCTCCTGTGCAAACATGTAGTTGACCCTGGAGGGCGCAGGAACCGACATGACAGCAGCTGGCTCAGACGATACGGAATCATGTTGAATAGAAGGTTTGAAGTCGCTCGATGGCGGATCGCGGAAGATGCTCTCCGGGGCCTGTCCCAACTTCACGTAGTATGGATTGAAATCAACAGCTACGCAGTTGCGACAAGTCCAAATCTCGATCTCGTCTGCGAGGCCGTCGGGGAGGACGTGCGGGACAAAGGCCGTGCCGATCTTCAGCACGCGAATGAGGGGGACATGACACGCACCGCATAAAGAGCGGCCGGTCCCCCACATGCTGCCCGCCGGAGAACGTGATTCGCTTCGAGCGCCGAACGCGCGAAGGACGGACGAAAGAAGGCCCTTTTTCTCCCCCCGGGCCGGTTTCTCCACGGGGCGCAGCTCGTACGCGGCTATGGAGTGGGTTCTGGCCAACGTACCGTCTGCGGCGACACCGAAGCCCGCCTGGAAGAGTAACCCGGCAGCTTCGTCACCGGCGGTCTCCGGCGCCCTTTTGAACCACGAGCTGATCGCTTCGCGGGCTTTCGGATGGCCCGAACGAGCGAGGGCAAGCATGGCACCACCGACTTCATTGCTGGCAGCGCCCATGTCCCGACGAGCGTTGAGTACAGTCGAAACCTTCCCCACCTCGAGTTGAACGCGGCGTGGCGGCTCGGTGGCATCGTCGAGCATCCGCACGAGCGGAGCGACAGCATCGAACGGAGCGTCTACATACGCCAGCGATTCCGGCTCGCGTTTCGCATCCAAGTCCGACAAATACGGGTGAAACACGTCGGGACTGACCTCGACCAACCTGGTGAACAGCTCATCGAAGAAGTGGCCTTCTCGTTTCCACGCCATCAGCGTTGCGGCGAGCATCTTTCTCGTGTCGGCCGCCATGTTGGGGAGGTCGTGACAAGACGTCGCTCGTAGATCCTTGATGCCCGCCGACTGGAGAAGGTCCTGCTCCTTCTGCTTCCACTCCTGAGCCTGCCGGTTGCGTTCGTCCAACTGCGTGAGGCGGTCAGGTTCCCAGGCACCGGTCAAGTTCACAGTTTTTGCGCGGATACCGCCACCGACCGGATTCGGCTTGGTCTCGATAAGCCAGCAGACCAGCCCCACGTCCGGCATAAAGCCGATACACGCGGAGCCGCCAAAACGAACGTGAGCCCCGCCCTCGATTTCGAGAGTGCCGACACCGTCACCAGATTCGAACGAGATGATCTTGGCTTTGCAGGGCAAGTTGGGCAGCGGGGTATTCATTGATAGCGGTCACCCGATCAGCGGCACGGGTGCGAGAGTTTGTCTCAGTTCGTGATAGTCGTCGAGCCAAATTGCTCGCTTTCGAGGCGGCCGCCACAACGTCTGAAGGTTGGTGCGAACAGCCTACCGATAGCCTCGAGTGCGGCTGCGTAGGATTTTTCAAATTCAGCGGGAGCTGCACGGGTGTGGACTCTTTACCGTAAGCTCGCGAACGATCTCACGATTCAGTCGCAACTTCTTCGTCCGCGCCGCAGCACGTGCGGCGATCGCGATCCCCCGGATCTCAGTGAAACAACTGTTCCCTATTTCTGAAAAGAGGTCTCCAAACCAGTGCAAAAATGCCATATTTGACTTTGCATCGAGGGCGCTCCGACCGGTTAGGATGGCCGAGTGTCGACTGACTTTTCATGACTTTTATCGAGAGGCTCTCGTGCGCCTCGCGGCCTTCGCTCGCGAGTGCGCCGCCGCCGAGCAGCGCATGTACGAATGGGTATGTGATGATTGCGCTTAAGACTCAGCTCGACATCTATTTTGGAGCCATGGAGACAACAGATTGAGAGCCGTCGAGGCTCGGCCATGATCTTCGTATTCCGTGCCGACGACTTTGAGATTCAAATGCACTGGTTGTTGATCGACGCTCCCAGCAGTCCCTCGCCAAACGGCACGACGTGCGGCTTCGACGACGACGACGAGGGAGCGAGCTTTCGCTTTGAGTCCGATGACGCACTCGGAGCTGCCGCTTTCAGCAACGCCTTCCGGAAGAATGCAGCGCTGTTCGTCGCCGTCCAGAGAAAAAAGGCAGGTCTAGGCGCTGGGGAGCATCGTGCATGGTCCTTCCTCCCGTTTGTCAGTCTCGCAACTTCCAAACGGGAGTTCGCTTCAGTCTGCATTGCGCCAACTCTACATTTGATTACAATTCAACGTTGATGTTCAATCAATGATCCCAGTGCTGATTGTCGCCATGGTTGCACCTAAACGCCAGCGCATTTGGGCCGTCGGCGCTGGCGTCGAGGCATGTGATCCGATTCGATTTTGGAGAATACCACCAATAGCCGAAGCCATTCGTCCACGCTTCCCAGAGCTGATTGTCGGTCTTCTTGCAATCCCATATCACTAGGTCGCGCCCACTGCCCGGCCCATTGTCGCTCTTGACATCAAGACATTTCTCAACATGGCCGAAGGCCATGATTTCGTAGTAGTTGTGGCCCATCTCGGGACTGTAGATCCCAGAATCACGAAAAGCCCACTGCTGATTGACTTTTCCGTGGCATTCCCAATGCAGTACGTACGTTCCGTTTGTTCCGTTATTGTGATCGAGATCAAGGCAGGTTCCCCATTTCTTCTCCTTCACGACCCACCCCCGGGCCGCGTTGATTTCACTGGCCTGAACCGAGCCGGCAACCAATGCTTCGTCATTGGGAAATGACAAATCCGGACTTGCAGTTTCAGAAGCGCACCCCGATGCGGCAACGATCAAGCATATCGCGTAATAGGAATTAGGCATGTCGGCCCCCGATCTTTTTTTTTGGATTATGAAATACATGGCCGTCCCCGCCCCCATGTGATTGGACAGCACGTCGACGCATTGCAAGGCACGTACCGACGATCCGGCGCGCCCCGTCTTTCCAATGTTCCGAAAATTTCGGTATTCCACCCCTGGAGGCTGCCCCTCTCGACGGTACGGTGTACCGTATCGTGGACGGGATTTGGTACGCCCTCGGTTCATGTTTTTTTGGAGTCCAACCGGTGGAGTCATGGAAACACTGAGTCACTAAAGGTGACCGCAGCTGCAGGTTCCAGAGATCGATCCATTCGGCCAAGGCAGCGGACGCCTCGCTCGCTCTTCGACCCGCTCGAGGCGCTGGTCGATTGGACACTCGAAAACCGCGGGCCCATGGAAGATGCTGGCAAAGAAGTACGATTGACATATCAGTGTCCGCGGAACGGCAGCGTCGAATCTTTTTTGATTGATGGTCAGATTTATTCTTGACCGGCCGCGGAAATAGCCTCATAAGAACCAAAGATCTGAATGGTAGCCGCGCTCGACGCGTCTATCCTTCCGCAACGAGACGAAAGCTCAGCCAACCGGCCGCCCTTCGAACCGCCATGATGACCCGACGCCCCCATCAATCATCTGCCAGCTTGTCGCCCAAGGCGAGGTGGCAGGGGTGCGCCTATAGCGTCGTGCGGCCACTCGAAGGCAAAAATAGCCGGATCGGTCTCCTGGGTCGCGCCGCGATCCTGTTTGCGAACCCGGAGGTCGATCCCTAGGCGGAAATCCCAGAGTCGTGTCAGCACTCTCGGAAGGCCGCCTAGGGAAACCCAGGCGGCCTTCGGCGTTTGTGCCCTGCGCATGGCCGGGCAACGCCGAGCCGAAGGCTCAGAGAAACCATGCCCGTTGCCCATCCCTGGCGTGCCGGCGGCGGACGGTAGCCAAGGTGTGCCGATGCGCTTCCGGCAGAATTCGAGGGGGTGACTCCCCTCGCCGAGCCACAACCAGCACAGGAGAACAAACGCGAAATCAAACGCGATAATTGTTCATGGATCAATCGATATACATTCGCTTCAAACCGACAAATTCGTCCTTCGTTCGCACGAAGATGACGGGATACGTACGCCCAATCTGGGGGCATGCGTCGAGTCTCGAGAAGCACGAGCGGTAGCTCGAAGCGGGACGTTCTCCGTGCAGCCTTGAAGGCCGCCGAGGAACGCGCCTCGGTGGCCTTCAACATTTTTGGAGAATGGATAACGGGATGAAACGCAAACGGCAGCCAAAAATCCGAGGGACGTTATCTCAATGGTAGAGGGCCGGCCTTTTAAGCCGAGAGATGGGGGTTCGAATCCCTTGCGTCCCACTTCGTCGTCGCATGCGACGGCGAGCACGGGTCCGTAGCGCAATGGAAGCGCACCCGCCTCTTAAGCGGTGACGTGAGGGTTCGAATCCCTCCGGACCCACCATCGTCTAGCTGGCAGGACGCTGACGTGCGCCCGCTAGGGCATTGTTCCTTGAAAACTTGGCGCCAATCAAAAGAGCGACTCCGCCATGCTTGCGGCGTCCTCGCTTCACATTTCTTGTCGCCGTTTCTTAGGTCGGAGAGCCAAGGTGGCCAGCCGAGATTCCAAATCTCGGAGAGGCGGTTCGATTCCGTCCCGACCTGCGGGGTTGTAGCTCAAAGGCCGAGTGCCCGGTTTGCACCCGGGTGATGGGAGTTCGAGTCTCCCCAACTCCACCGCCCTGATGCGCGCGCAGCGCGCCAGGGGATCGCGGACATCGTTCAACGGTAGGACCGCAGCCTTCCAAGCTGCCGATGCGGGTTCGACTCCCGCTGTCCGCTCTGTTTCTGCTCGTCAACGTTCCCATCGTCTAACGGTCAGGAAGCCGGGCTCTCAATCCGGAAATGCGGGTTCGATTCCCGCTGGGAACACCATTTCTCCTCGTCTCGGTGGATCCGAGCTTCAGTCTACGAAACTGATTGTCCAGGTTCGATTCCTGGCGGGGAGGCCATTCGTCCCCGTTCGGCCGGATTGCCGACTCGAGCGTCCGAAGCTCGATGGCGCGGTTCGAGACGACTCCGCGCGGGGACGCCTCGACGGGCAGTCAGACCGGCGTGGCTCCGGGCGTGGTTGTAACCCACGCGTCTCCTAGAGACCATCTGAGTTCGATTCTCAGGCTGCCCACTGCGGCGAATGCTGCGACGACTACATGGTCAACCGAGGAATGCGGGTGCGAATCCCGCCGCTGGCACTTGAACCAGCGTCGTCCAACAGTAGGACACCGGAATGTCGTCACTCCCTTGTCGCCGTTTCTGCCGTCGAGGCCCAGATAGCGGGGCACCTCATTGGTAATGAGGAGATGGAGGGTGCAATCCCCTCGGGCGGCTCTCGTATTGGCCATTCCGCCAGAAATCGTCGCCTGCGCAGAACACGCTCACGGCGCTGCTGACCCGACCTCGTCGGCGCCGCTCACCCGCGCGAGCTCCGTGCGCGTCATATTCTGGTCCATCAACCCCTGGTTGTAATTCGCCCGTGCGCTTATGAGGATCCGGAGCGGCTCGAGTAGCGCGCGCCCGTCCTTGGTTCCGAGGTCGATCGCGTTCTCCACCTCGACGATCCAACCTTTCGCGCGGTGGACCGCGCGCTCCCAACGTTCGGCGCGCTCGTTCGCCTCCACCGCGGCGGCGTGGGCCACTTCGACCTCGGTCGCGACACCGCCGAGGGCGAGGCGCTCGAGAGCGTACGCCTCAGCGAGGTTGGACTTCGCTTGCTGGAGGCGCGCAGCCTTCGTCGCGAAGTCGAGCGACCATTCGAGACCGAGGGCCGCCCCAAATTGGAGGTGATTTGCGGCTCCGTTCGGATTGAATTCGCGGCCGCTTGGCGAGCTTTTGACGTTCGGCGCGATCGCGTAGTCGAAGAGCATTCCGAGCCCTATGTTCGGAAATAAGTTTGCGCGCGCGATATCGACTTGCGCGTCACGCGCGACGGCACCGGCACGCGCTCGGTTGACGTCGGGGCGGTTGAGGCGTGCTGCCACGAGATATCGAATCACCGGGCCGAGCGGCGTTGGCGGTGGCGCAAGGGGCTCATCTGGGACATCGAACCCGCTCTGCACCCCGGTGTAGAAGCGAAGCGCCGCGAGCCCCGCCGTCTCGCCTCGCTTCGCGTCGGCGACGCGCGCAAGCAGCTCGTCGCGACTCACTTCGAGGCGCAGGCGATCGGCGTTCTCGACCGAGGTGTCACCCGACTCGAGCTTCGCGACGATCGAGCCGATCGCCTCGTTTAGTTTCATGAGCGCATCCGACGCGAGTTGGAGCATGTCGCGCGCGAGCGCAACGCCGAAGAACGCGCGACGCACGTCGGTACGGACCTGAAGTTTCTCTTTCTCGACGTCCCATTCTCCAAGCCGGGCTTGGGCCTCGGCGGCGCGCTTGGCCGACGCTATCTTCCCAAAGGTATAGAGTGGCACCGTCGCGTTGACTCCGAGTTGCAGGAACGGCCCGATGCCATCTGCAAGAGTTGATGGTTCTTCTGGCTTTTTATCACTTGGACGGTTCGGAACGCCGCCGAACCGGCTGCTCAAATTGACGAAGGACCACGGCGCGGCGCGAGCCTCGTCGATTTGCGCACGCATCGACGCGAGCCGAGCGCGAGCTGCGTCGATCGCCGGATGGTTTTTCTCGGCGAGACGGAGGCACTCTCCGAGCGAGTAGGGACGAAGCTTCGTGCCGTCAGCGCAGGCCGATCGGGTGACGGTGAGCGCGAAGGCGACGAGCGCGATGCTCGCGGGGAGCACCACGAACCATGGCGATGGTGTCATGTTGAGCGTGAACGAGCGCTGCGCGATGACGCGTTGGATGCGTTGGAAGGAAGTCATGCCGCGCGCCTTAGCAACCGCTATGCCCATCCGTTTCACACGTCCACGACGAGCTGCGGCCCGACTTTATTCCTCGCCCGGAGGGCGCTCCACCGATCCATCGGACTACCCTCCGGGCAAGAGCATTTATGCGCCTCACCGACGAGATCTCACGCCGTGACAACACCGCCGCCAACAACCGCGCAGGGCAAGCCGGTCTCGATCCGACGATGCGCCTGGAGCACTGGGACAAGACCTCATGCCTTTGCCCAGCGATTGAACGGTGCGATGGCGCGCAAGAGCTCGGCGCCCGAATGCGTCAATGTGTAGCACTCTATTGACTTATCACCACTTGTCGCTACAGATTCAGTAGCATGAATCGCGAGGTCACCTCGTCGGAGCCTGAAATGCCGCTCGCCCCTCTTCCCTCAGTCCTCATCGAGCCGATCGTCCGCGCAGCGCTGCTCGAGGATCTCGGCCGTGCCGGCGACATCACCACGGATGCCATCGTGCCAAGCGGCGTGCGCGCCAAGGTTTCGCTCGCTGCCCGCCAGGCCGGCGTCGTCGCCGGCCTCGACCTCGCGCTCATGGCCTTCCGACTCATAGACCCCGCGATCACCGCCTCGATCAGGCGAGTGGACGGCTCCCACGTCTCGCCGGGCGAAGCAATCGCGACGCTCGAGGGTCCCGCGCGCGGCCTGCTCACCGCCGAGCGCGTCGCGCTCAACTTCCTCTGTCACATGAGCGGAATCGCCACGGCCACGGCCGGGGTCGTCGAGGCCGTGCGAGGCACGAAGGCGCGCATCATCGACATCCGCAAGACGCTTCCGGGCCTGCGCGCGGTCCAGAAATACGCCGTCCGCGCCGGCGGCGGGGCGAACCATCGCTTCGGCCTCGACGACGGAGTTCTCATCAAGGATAACCATATCGCGGTCGCAGGCGGCATCCGGACAGCCATCGAGCGCGCACGGGCGGCAGTCGGCCACATGGTCAAACTCGAGATCGAGGTCGACACGCTCGAGCAGCTCGCAGAGGCGCTAGGCTTCGACATCGACGCCGTCCTTCTCGACAACATGGGCCCCGAGGAGCTCCGCCGGGCGGTCGCCCTCGTCGACGGCCGGGCCATCATCGAAGCCTCCGGCGGCATCACGCCTGCGACCGCCGGAACACTGGCGGCGACCGGCGTCGATCTTCTGTCGATGGGTTGGCTGACGCAGAGCGTTCGGGCGCTCGACATCGGGGTCGACCACATATCCTGACGGGCAGTTGACCTCGACCAGACCGACGCTCGTGCACAGCGCGCAGCTGATCGATCGAGAGAACCAGCCTCAGCCCCCCTCGACAGAGATTCCCGGCACCTCCACGCTTACTTGGAAGCCCCTGCGGGACGACGGCGTCGTGCGATGGCGGCGGCGATCAGCGTGAGCGACGCCCAGAACCAACCGCCGCCCCCATGCGCGAAGGTGACGACCTTGCAGCTGCAGCCGTCGTCCGAGCTGCCGCCATCCCCCCCGCCACCGTCGGGGCCTCCGCCATCTCCCCCGCCACCGTCGGCGGCGTCGGAGCCACTGTCCCTGGGCACGCACGAGCCGGCGCTGCAGGTGCCTCCGTTGCAAGGGGTGCCGTCGGGTTCGGGCGCTCCTTGACCGCAGGCTCCGGCGTCGGCGACACATGCCCCTTGCGTGCGGCAGGCCACCTTCTCGCAGGTCATGGCGGTCCCGGTGCATGTCCCCGATTGGCAGGTATCGGAGCGGGTGCAGGCGTTGCCGTCGTCGCACGCGTCTCCACTCGATGGCGAACAGGTGCCGATGGCCGATGGAAGGTTGCACGCTTGGCATGCCCCGTCGCAGGCGCTGTTGCAGCAGACTCCATCGACGCAATATCCCGACTGACAGGTGTTGGCCTGCGTGCAGACCGTCCCAGCTGGCAGGTTGATGAACCGTTCCACGGTGGCCGTGGGCGAGGACGATTGATTGGGATGTCCGGCGACGACCAGGACCGATCCATCGGCCAGCACGCTGGACGTATGAAGGAAATGACCGACACTCAGTGACGCTGTGGCCGACCAGGTGCCCGACGCTGGATTGTAGATCTCGGCGGTGGTGAAGTTGCTGATTCCTCCCGCCGCGAGCACTTTGCCATCGGGGAGCAAGACGGCGGTGTGAATGTACCGCGAACGCGTCATGTTCCCGGTGGCTGTCCATACCTGGCCGGTCGGATCGTAGATCTCCGACTTGGCACCGGCGGGATCGCCGCCGGCGACGAGCAGCTTGCCGTTGGGAAGCACGGTCGCCGTGTGGTAGTAGCGCGCGCTGGCCATCGCAGGGGCCGCGCTCCACTGGTTGGTCGCAGGATTGTAACGCTCGACCGTCGCGAAGGACTGGTTGGCGGCGCCGCCGACCACGAGGACGCCGTCTCCCAGCAAGCTGGCGGTGTGCCATCGTCGTCCCGAGCTCAGGGAGCCGGCGGCGGACCACGTGTTAGTGGCCGGATCATACAGTTCCGCGCTGGTCAGGTACCCCCCGGCGCCCTGCCCCGAAGCGATCAGGACTCGGCCGTTGGTCAGCTTCGTCGCCGTGTGATAGACGCGGCCCGTCGCCATGCTGGCAGCGGCGCTGAAGGTTCCGGTGGCCGGATCGTAGAGCTCCGCGGATGCGAGGGCGGCGTTCCCATTCCCGGCGACGACGAGCACCTTCCCGTTCGCCAAGAGCGTCGCCGTGTGATCGCTGCGGACGCTGGCCATGGCACCCGTGGCGGCCCACGTGCCCGATCCTGGATCGTAGAGCTCGGCGCTGCTGAGCGGCGCCGTCACCGCGCCGCCGGTGACCAGCACCTTGCCGTTCGTCAACGTGGCGGATGCGTGCAGCGCGCGTGCCTGGGCGAGGTTACCCGTCGCGCTCCACGTCGGATCGAGGAGCAACGGATACGAGAATCCGAGGCCGCTCCAATCGAGACGGATGGTGCATCGTCGCGAGCCCGGAGGTAAAACCGGACGTCCCCACGGTGGCCGCGGGCTCACGTCGGCTTGGCAGCCGGTGAGCTCGACCCGAACGAAGCGCGGCTCGCCGTCGCTCCCCTGGGCGCTCGGCGGCGCCATGCGAAGCCTCGGCACTCCGCCCGCGTCCAGAAACTCGAGCGTGTCGCTCACGAGCCGCAGCCCGGCCACCTTGGGCCCCAAGGTGACGTCGTAGCGGACTTCTTCGCGCGCGGGGCGGCGATCGAAGGAGAGATAATCTTCGGTGCCCTCTTCCACGGGCCGCTGCACCAGATCGGTCGCTTCGTCGAGCGCCCGCCGATAGACGAGGACACCGTCGGCGACCGCGCCGGCGGCCGCCTTGGCGCCGGAAACGGCCACCTCCACCGAAACGCCGCTCTCGCGGTCCGCGAGCTCGAAGGCATCGTTCGCCTTGGCGGGCATGGTGAGCGTCGTTCGTCGCGTCGCCCCGGCCACCGTCGATTCGCGGGGTCGCACGTGAAGCCGCTCGCCGATCTCGAACCGTTCCGCGGCCGATCGCCCGATGACCGGCCCCGCGAGGTCCACGCCGCGCGGATCGGCGAGGAGGGACGCGGAGGGCCGAAGCTGGAATCGCATTCTCAGCGCCTCGAGCGTCTGCGTGGCTTCGGGAGATGCTTCGGCCACGAGGGGCCCTCCGTTCGACTCGAGGGTATCGTTCGTTTCTCGATGACCGCAGCTTGCGGTGGTCAGTGCCATGGCGACCGACACCGTGCTTCCGAGGAAGAGCGCGAGATATCGCATCGTGCCAGTCTACGCTGGAGAGTGACGCGACCTGGGAACGGAAACTCCGTCAAGTTCGAACTGGAACCAAATCGCTGAAACGAAGGACACCGCAACCGGTCAAACCTGAGCAACACCTCCCGATGTTTGCTGTCCAAAGAGAGAAACGCGGCTTCCCAGGGACCTTCGCGCGACGCGCCTTGCTCGCCGAGACGTCACCGTGGTGGCGTTAATTCTTGCGACAAGCTACGAGGCGTGGCCTCTGAGTCACCGGGAGTGAACGTGATGAGCCAAGAACGTGAAGTTCGGATTCGAAATGCCGTCGAACGGGTGAAGTCCTGGATGAACGTGCACGGCGCGGAGGTTCTGGTGGAGAACCTCGCGCGCGGCGCATCGGGCGCGCAGCTGGATGCGGACGAGCAGGCTTATGGCTTCCGCTTTCCTGCGGATCTGCGCGCGCTGTGGTCGGTGCACGCGGGGCAGCACGACGAACAGAATGGGTTCGTCGGGGCCATGGATCTTCTCGGCCCGGGTGCCGAGAAAGAGAACGTCGCCATGTTCTTGGGGTTCTTGCGTGAAGATCCCGATAGCTGGGAGGAAGCCGGTGTGACCCCGCAGGAAGTACAATCCGACGCGTGGGTGGCGTTCGCAGGACGAGGCTACGCGGACTTGCTCGTCGTCAGCGCTTCGAGCGGGCGCGTATTTTCCTGCGCGAAGGACTCGCCCCCGTTTCACCTCGTCGCGGAATCGATTCTCGATTGGCTCGAGGCCTATGCCGATCGCGTGGAAGCGGGGACGTACCACGTCGAGGAAGGCTTCGGCGATTGTTACCTCGCGCGCGACGAGGCTCTGTTCTGAAGAATCACGGGGCCATCCCTGGAATCCGGCGACGGGAATGCTGCGAAAGGTGCGGCTCATGCAGCGATCGGTCTTCCGCCGGCGCGGGCTTCGTAGTCAAACGTCGGTATGAACCATGCTGCCCGCGATCGGCTCGAGCACCCGAATCCGCGCGTGACGCTCGATCTGGATACGTTGCGCACGCTGGTCACGGCGGACACGCTCGGCGGATATGGTCAGGCGGCGGCGCAATTGGGAAGGACGCCGTCGGCGATTAGCCTGCAGATGAAACGGCTGCAGGCCGACGTCGGGGTGACGCTGTTTCGTAAGCGCGGGCGCGGCTTGGCGCTGACCGAGGCGGGCGAGCTCGTGCTGCGCTATGCGCGACGTATGCTCGAGTTCAACGACGAGCTCCTCGATGCCGTCGGAGGCGCGGCAAAGGCGGGGAGCATCGGCCTCGGATGCTGCCAGGACTTCGCAGATGCGGTGTTGCCCGCGGCATTGGCGCGCTTCGGTGAGCTGTATCCGCGGGCGCAATTGGAAGTGCGCATCGAGGGAAACGCCGTGCTCGTCGATGCCGTCGGCAAAGGGAAGCTCGATTTGGCCATCGCAATCGGGCACGCCGAGCGCGCGACGGCGCAGACCCTCGCGGAGGTGGAGCTGGCGTGGATCGCGGGGCGAGACTTCGTGCGACGAAAGGGCGAGCCACTGCCGCTGGTCCTGCTCGGCCCGCAGTGCGCGTTTCGCAAGGCCGCCATCGATGCGCTCGATGCGGCGGGCGTGGCGTGGCGACTGGCGGCCGTCAGCCCCAGTCCGAGTGGGCTATGGGCGGCGGCGCGCGCAGGTCTCGGTGTGACGTTGCGGGCGCCGATTGGCTTGCCACCGGAGCTCGTGGCCAGCAAGAGCCTATTCGGGCTGCCGCGATTGGGAACGTTCCCGGTGACCTTGCACAGTCGGACGCAGGCGCGGACGGCAGGTTTCGAGCGCCTGCAACGGATCGTGGGCGAGGTGCTCGCGCAGAGCGTGCGCTAACGTGCGCGGCGCCACACGGAGATGGGGATGGTTCCGTCGGGCGACGCAGGAACGCGCCAACTGAGCTCATCGCCGTCGACGGTGTAGGGCCGCTTCTGTTCGGCGCCGTCCCAGTTGGGAAAGGACGCGCACTCGATGCGAAAGGTGATGGTCTTCGCAACGGGGTCGACGGCGTAGCGGCCGAAGTGGGCGCTGACGCCGAGCGTGGCCTCGCGGTATTCGTCGGCGGTGCCGCGGCGCTTGTCGCCGGACGCGAAGCGAGGGCGCGTGGCGCGGTAGATCTCGACCGAATAGCGCCCGTCGGCTCCAAAGAAGAGAATGCCCTTGGGGCCCGCACCATATGCGGGGACGCGTGTACCGTCGGCGCGCAGGTCGTCGGCGGCGCTGAGCGTCCAGGTCCCGACGAGCGAGGGCATCGCGGCGGCGGCGGTATTGTCGGCCTGCAGGGGCGCCGGTGCCGTGAGGGTACGGGCGAGAACCCCGAGAGCGAGCATGCGAACTTTCATAATGGCCGAGCGTAGCCACGCGCCGCACGTCCACAATTTGATTGTTCTTCACGAATCGTTGAGCGGCCGCATGCACGCACCTCGCAGGTTGGTGATCAAACGCCCCTGGTGCAGCCCTTTGGCTTCAGCACCCTCGTCGTCGAGGGCGGGTACGTCGCCAGCTTCGACGCGGGGCGGATGGGGCGCGTCGACAGGTTGCCTCCGCAGTTCGGACAGATGCCGCCGAGGTGGTCGGTCACGCAGTCCCGGCAAAAGGTGCATTCGAAGGTGCAAATCATGGCCTCCGCCGACTCGGGCGGCAGGTCTTTGTCGCAGCACTCGCAATTGGGACGAAGTTCGAGCATGGTGTGTTGTCTCCGGGCGTCGCGTCGCGCCGTTCAAGCTGGGAGATTAGCTCCCTTGCTGGAATTGCACGACTCACATGCGTCCGTTGGGTGGTGCGCTCTCGGGCCTTTACGGATGAACGAACGGCCCTAAGGAATACCGCATGCGCGCCATCGTCGTGAGGTCCATTGGCGGTCCGGAGGTGTTGCAGCTCGCCGAGATCCCTGCAACGCAGGCCTCGAGCTTTGCTGCCCTCGCGCCCTACGGCCAACTCATTTATTACGGAGACGCGAGCGGCCTGCCCGCACCCATCGACGTGGGCCCTCTCTACGAGCGCTCGCTGCGCATTGGCGCATTCAAGCTCGACATCGAACGCGATATCGAAATGGCGGACCAGGCACGCCGCGACCTCGCGATGGCACTCTGCCGAGGCGTGCTGCGGCTATCCGTATCGAGAACTTTCCCTCTCGCCGAGGCCGCGGCCGCCCACCGCGAAATGGAAGCACGGCGCACCACGGGGAAGATCGTTCTCATTCCGTAGTGGCGTCGTGTTCGGACCCCGGACCGGACCAGGTGAGTACTCTTTTGGGCGGCGCAAGGTTTTTCGTGGGCCAGAGCTGAATGCGCCATTGATCGCCCGGCGTCGTCGAGCCGGGCCAACCAGCAGCAACGAAGCCACGACCCGTGATTCGGACGGCGTACGTTCCAGGGGGTGGTGTCTCGAGAACCTTTCCTTGCAGCGTCGGCGATTCGTAGTAGAGCCCGAAATCGCTTATCGTCAACGAAGCCTCGAACGCCTCCTGCCACTGCTCGAGATCCTTGGGCGGCTCGGAGGGCCAACGTTCGATGCGCAATGGCATTTCGAAGTTGTTCTGGTGCGGTGACAGAACGATCAAGATACTTTTTCCTCGAGCAATCCCGTCGCCTTTGATCGCACGATCGAGGACAGCAAGGTCGTCTTCACTCTCCGCATAACCCGTCCTCAAATAGAACTGCCCGTAGTCCAACGCCACGACCACATCTTGCACATGGACGCGATGAGGGCTGGCGTCGTTGGACGCCGGCGCCGGCGCCTGACACGACGGGCGTTGCGAGCATCCAACGAGGGCCAACGTCAGGGCAACGGAGCGACGGTTCATCCCCCCGCCATGCTACACGACCCAAGGCACCGTTTTCGTTCCGAGTCATGGCGAGCCGCGGTAGGGCCACGCCACCATCACGCACGCCTAGTCCCGCGCCAGTCGTTGCGCATGCGCACGAATCAAGTCACCGTACTCCTCGTCCAATTCCTCGGCTGTCCTACCGGGATTGCCGAACTGCTCCTCAAATCCAGTCCACGCGCCCAGAGAGGTCACAACCTGCATTGGAAGGTCAAAGGCGCGATAAAAAATCGCACAGGCCAACACCGGTTTGCCCTTACCCGCACGTGCCTTCGCCAATTTCAGCAACTCCGACAACTCCGCCCCGTTGACCGCTAGCTCACGCAGTTCCTCGACGGCTTGCCAAAAAGACGGATCGTCCAGATTCATGACCGACTCCCAACACCTTGATGAAAAGAACCATTCCGTGTGCACTTGAATGTGCCGCGAAGCGCGTCGTCAGTCTAGAGCGTCACGAACGTCGTCGCATCCAGCAACGCAGGGTCGAATCTCAATCCGGTGAGGCGCTCGGCAAGGGCCAGTAGCGCGGACGCCGCCTTCGAGCCTCTCGATGCGAGGAGTGGGGTGGTCTAAGCGAGAATTTGGGCATACGCCTTCGCGTCAACGTTACCGCCACTGACGATGGCCACGTGATGGCGGCGCGGGGGGAGTTCCTCGCGGTGAAACAAATAAGCTGCGGTGGTGAGCGCGCCGGAGGGCTCGACCACGAGGTGTGCTCTGTGCGCGAGTACGCGCATGGCTTCGCGAATTTCATCCTCGCTCACTGCCACGATATCGTCGAGGCGCGCCACGAGATGCGCAAACGTCAGCTCGGAGGGGCACAGGCGCACCCCATCGGCGATGGTGCGGTAAGTGCGCTCTGCTTCCCAGGGAACCAGCGTTCCGCGGCCGAAGCTCTCGCGCGTCTCGGCCGCCAGCTCGGGCTCTACGCCGATAACGCGCACCTCTGGCGCGAGTGCTTTCACGGCGGTCCCAACCCCCGCGGCGAGACCGCCCCCTCCGATGGGCACGAGCACGGTTTCGACGTCGGAAAAATCTTGGATAATCTCGAGCCCTACGGTCCCTTGGCCCGCGATGACCTCGTGTGCATCGAACGACGGAACGAGCGTGTATCCGTGGGTGGCAATCAATTCGTTTGCGCGCCGGAACCGATCCGCGGCGGGGACCAGCACGACGGTTGCGCCGAGCTTGCGCATGGCCTCGACCTTCACCGCGGGCGCAACGTCCGGAACGACGATCACTGCGCGCACCCCGTAGTGCCGTGCGGCCAGCGCAAGACCTTGTCCGTGGTTGCCCCCCGAATGCGTTACGACGCCACGAGCCCGCTGCTCGGGTGTGAGCGCGGCAACGGCATTCGCCGCGCCCCGAATCTTGAACGAGCCGATGGACTGAAGGTTCTCCGGTTTGAGCTTCAGGGTACGTGTTTCGTCGGTGCCGTCTTGCGCCCACGCGCACGGCAAAAGCGGTGTGTGAAAAACATGGTTCTCGATGCGAGCCATGGCGTTGCGAATCTGGTCGATTGAGACGAGATGCATGCCTCGACCATAGGATCTTCCCACAGAAGAATCATTGCCATTTGCCGTCAGGAGACGAAGCCGGCCGCGCCACGGTCCAACGCCTCGGACAAAGACAACGAAAAGCTACGGCGCCTTGATGGGTCCGTCGTTCGGTCACCATTCGTCAAACGCGTCGTGTGGGATCTGCCAGCATTCCGTGAATGGCCGCGAAGCCCTGATCGATCAACGCGAAGAACGCGGCGTTCGCCTTCTTCGTGGAGCCTCCGTGTACGAACACGCGGACGGCCTCTTGGCGAGCCGTGTGCACCGTCAGCACGATCATGTTGGCCGCGAGCCGCGTGAGGCCATCGGGCTTCGGACCGGCGAGCTCGATCGCGAGGCCTTCTGCGGCTTCGTCGTTGAGCTCACGGAGGCGCGCCTCGAGCGACGGGCTCGCCGCGACGAAGCGCCAAAAGTCGGTCGTTTGGCGATCGAAGCGGCTGAACGAATGTTTCTGCTCTCGCAGCTTGCCCATGAGAACGCGGAGCTCGGCGATGGGGGATTGCCCCTTCGGCCGCGCGCGGATCGCCTCGCGAAAGAAGAGCAGCTTCAAATCATCTTGGCGATCGAGCATGAGGTCCTCCTTGCGCGCGAAGTAGTTGAAGACCGTCATCTTGGAGACGTTCGCAGCGGCCGCTATCTCGTCGAGCGTCACCGCATCGAAGCCCCGCGCGAGGAAAAGCTCCGTGGCCACATCGGAAATCCGCTGTCTCGTCTCGCGCTTCTTGCTCTCGCGTCGCTCGCCCATGCACCGGATTTTAGCGAACGGCCGGAGGCCATGGGGCATGAATTTTGTATGCGGTAAAAGTTTTTGCAAAAACTTTACCCAGTACAATATTCTCGGTTCGAGAGCCGCCAGAACACGGCCATCGAAAGGAGACGTCATGCGCGCGAATGGAAAGAAGGTCCTTGTCTCCGGTGCGAGCTTCGCGGGACTCTCGACCGCCTTTTGGATGCGTCGCCTCGGTTACGAGGTCACCATCGTGGAGATCGCGGGCGGGCTTCGGACGGGCGGCACGGCCGTCGACATCAAAGGCAAGACCGTCGACATCGTCCGGCGCATGGGACTCTTCGAGCAGATCCGCTCGAACCGATTGAGCCTGCAGCGGTGGGAACTCAAGAACGAGCGCGATGTCACGGAGCGCTCGTTGGTGCTGAGAGGCGAAGACGAGGCACCTTCGGAGAGTGAGTTCGAGATCGAACGAAGCGTACTGTTGACCATGCTGTTCGACACCGTGAAAGGTCACGTCGAAGTCGTCTTCGACGACAGCATCACCGCCTTGAACGAAGCGAACGACGGCATCGAAGCCACGTTCGCCAGCGGCTCACGGGGCACGTTCGATCTGATATTCGGCTGCGACGGTGTTCACTCCGCCGTGCGGAAGCTCTGGTTCGGCGACGAGGCTCGGTACATGTATTTCCTCGGGCAGTACTTCTCGATCACGATCGCAGACAAGCTGCTCATCGAGCGGAACACCGCGCAGATGTTCAACGTGCCGGGTAAGGCCGTGATGCTCAACGCCTACAAGAACAACACGGACATCATTCTATCGTTCGCCTCCGACGAGGAGATCCCGTACGAGCGGCGCGATGAAGAGGCGCAACGACGGATCATCGCGGAGCGATTCGTCGGGGTGGGCTGGAGGACCGCGGAGCTGCTCGAAGAAGTGCGGAGCTCGAAGAGCTTCTACTTCGACAAACTGTGCCAGATACGAATGCCTTCCTGGACGAAAGGGCGAGTCGCATTGGTGGGCGATGCGGGGTATTGCCCTTCCCCCGCGGCCGGCATGGGGGGCTCGTTGGCCATCGATGGCGCCGCCGCACTGGCGGATGCGATGCGCGATCACGACCGCAACTTCGAACTCGCGTTTCGAGACTACGACGAGCGCTTCCGCCCGTTCATCACGGAGGTGCAGGCGGAGGCCGTGAGGACCGGGCTCGAAACGCTCGTTCCGAGGACCGAAGAGGCCATCCGCGCCAGGAATGCACGGACCGACTCCGCCTTCTGAGAACCCTCAGACCTGCGTGGCTCCGGACGTCGTCGTACCCCAGCCCGTAGCACAAATGTTGCGCCCGCTATAGAATTCGTCCCAACGTGTCGATCCGCCCGATTCTCGTTCGACGCGCATGTACAAGGCGGTCCTTTGGAGCCCGCCCCCCCAACAGGAGCCAACGAGGAATCTCACGATGACAATCACGATTACCGCTTTTGAACGGTCACCCGATGGCGGCAAGGGACTGGCGCGCGATACACGCGTTCGCTGGGCGCTGGAGGAAGTCGGTCAATCCTACGAAGTGCGTCTCGTTTCGTTTCAGGCGATGAAGGAGCCCGCGCACATGGCGCTTCATCCTTTTGGCCAGATTCCGACCTACGAGGAAGGCCATCTCGCCCTGTTCGAGACAGGGTCGATCGTCTTTCATCTCGCCGAGCGCCATGCGGGTCTGCTGCCGGTCGATGCCGATGCACGGGCGCGTGCGATCACCTGGATGTTTGCCGCGGTCAACACGGTGGAGCCGCCGATCCTCGACCTCGTAACCGTGAAGATTCTGGAGGGCGACAAGCCCTGGAGCAAAGAGCGTCTGCCTCTGGTGCAAGATCGCGTCCGCGGCCGCTTGAAGCAGCTCTCCGTTCGCCTTGGCAGCGCCGAATGGCTCGATGGTGAATTCAGCGCGGGTGACCTGATGATGGTGTCGGTGCTGCTCCGGTCGAGACCATCGGGCCTTTTGGACGAATATTCGAATCTGGCTGCCTATGTCGCCCGCGGCGAAGCGCGGCCCGCCTACCAGCGCGCTTTCGCCGCTCAATTGGCCATCAATACCCGCACGCCGCAACCTGACGGTCATCCGCGGTAGTCCGAGGGCCGCATCCGCGGTACGTTCAGGGCATGGTGCAACGTCCGTTCGTGCGATGCTTTGCCGAGTTCATCCGGTGGCCCCGGTGAACCGCACCATGTTCGATCCGCTCGCGGACTCCGCGGACGGAGCGCGTCACTGGATCACGACGCCCGTCACCGCGCACCTCCTGCGTGGTGCCCTCGACGTGGAACACACCGAACAGGGCATCGTGCCGCATCGGCTGCCCGCCAAAGTCCGCCAACAATTTACCGACGGGCGACTCGCCATGGCCGAGGCGCAGCCCTGCGGTGTCCGCCTCGCCTTCCGCACGCGCGCGACCGTCATCGAGCTGGACGCACGGCCTACCAAGCACCTCTACGTGGGCGCTCCGCCTCGCCCGGACGGCGTATACGATCTGCTCATCGACGGCCTGCTGGCTGGCAGGGCGAGTGTGCTCGGCGGCCACCTGCTGAGCATCGACGTGAACACGGGGCTCGCCGAGCACCGGCCCGGCCCCATTGGCACCCTTCGATTCTCCGACCTGCCCGAGCGCGCGAAAAACGTCGAGCTCTGGCTTCCGTACAACGAGATCACCGAACTCGTCGCCCTGCGCACGGACGCTCCCATCGAGCCCGCGTCGGATGGGGACCGCAAGGTGTGGCTGCACCACGGCAGCTCGATCAGCCAAGGATCCAACGCCGCGAGCCCGAGCACCACGTGGGCCGCACTCGTCGCCGCCTTCGCGCGCGTGAACTTGATCAACCTGGGCCTGGGTGGCAGCGCCTTGCTCGATCCGTTCACCGCCCGCGCCATGCGCGACACCCCCGCGGATCTCATCAGCATCAAGATGGGCATCAACCTGGTCAACGCGGATCTGATGCGACTGCGGGCCTTCACCCCCGCGGTTCACAGCTTCCTCGATATCGTCCGCGACGGTCATCCCACCGCGCCGCTGCTCGTGATTTCGCCGATCTTGTGCCCGATTCACGAAGATACGCCGGGTCCCAGTGCGCTGGACTTCGACGCCCTTCGCGGCGGGCGACTGCGGTTCCGAGCCATGGGCGATCCCGCGGAGTGCGCGGACGGGAAGCTGACGATGAAGATCATCCGCGACGAGCTCGCGCGGATCGTGCGACAGCGGGCGGCCGAGGATCCGAATCTGCACTACCTCGATGGTCGAGCCTTGTACGGTGAGGCCGATTTTGCAGAATTGCCTCTGCCGGACGACTTCCACCCGGACGCCGCCACCCACCGCCGCATCGGTGAACGCTTTGCCAAGTTGGTATTCACCGCCAACGGCCCCTTCGCAGCGGTGCACCATCCCCCATCCGGGGAACGGAACGTACCTTCGACGTAGGCGGCGGTCAGTCGGCCAATTGCGGCATGCCCATGGCGGTAAGCATGCCTCGCTGAATCTCCGCGGCAGCCTTGTTCAGGGCCTCGGTTCCAACACCAGCTCCGCTGGGATCGACCACCACGCGCATGGGGCGGGTGCCGGAAACTCCACGAGTGCGACGACGGCCCGCGCAACCTCCTCGGGGTCCGAAGCGCCGGGGCTGTTGTGCATTTCATCGACCATGGCCGTGAGCTTTGCGTACGCGCCCGCCAACGGACCCCCACTTGTCGCTCGAGGCCAGCAATGCGACGAGACACCGTCGAGGGAGGCAGCCCGAGATCGATGGCAGCATGGGCGAAGCTGCCTCGCTCGAGCACACGGGCGACGATCAGGAGATCGGAGGGATCCGCAGCGAGACTCATTCATGCACGATTGCAGTAATAAAGTACGTATTCAAGCGATCGCTGTTGGTCGCGGTCAGCTTCGTCGTCCCGCGCGTGCTCGCCGCCATCGCCCGTGTCATGAATGACGTTGCGTTCGATCACGTTGTTCGTCGACAGCCCCTTGGTCGATCCGCCCGCAGCCGTACCATCATCCCCCGTAATCATGATACCCGCGGCGCCGACCATGTCGTGGATCACGTTGTGATGGATATGATTGTCATGGCTCCGAAGAAGCATGACGCCCATGCAAAAATGGCGAATCTCGAGCCCACTGACCGTGACGTGCCCAGAGTCCACCACGGCAAGCCCCGGCTTTTGCAGCGAGCGCACATTCGGGCCGCTGCCCGCGTGGTTCTCGGCCGGGCACGAGGCCGTCGTCGTGCCATCCACGATATGCGCACCGTCGATGAGGACGCGATGCGCATCGTTGGTTGGTCACGTCGACGAGCCGTTCATCAGCGGGCTCGAGGGCCGGCCTTGGCGTCGTAGCGTAATTTGGTGACGCGGCTGGGTGGTGACGGCTTCGGTCACCATTTTGGCATCCGCGATCCTTTCGCAAACCCCTCGGTGAGTTAGTAGCCGAAGCAGTGACTGCCCACTCGAAGAGCACACCGGGCTCCCATCATCATGAAGACGATATTCGCAGCTGGATTGCCTCGTACCTGAGCGAGCGGCTCGGCATCGATGGGAGAAGCATCGATCCGAACGAACGATTCACCCAATATGGACTGGATTCGCGCGGTGCCGTGGATCTCGTTTCCGCGTTGGGAAATGTGCTTGGACGTACCATCTCCCCCGTATGGATTTGGCACCATCCGACCCCCGCGGCGCTGGCGCGGTATCTCGCCGTCGGGGCCCCGGAGGCGGCGCCCGTCGAGAACGTGACCGCGACCGACGAACCGATGGCCATCGTCGGAATCGCGTGCCGATTCCCGGGTGCGCCGAGTCCGGACGCGTTCTGGGCGCTTCTGCGAGGTGGCATCGACGCGATCACGGAGGTGCCGCGAGACCGCTGGGATCCCGATGCCCTCGAAGGAGCCGAAAGCGCCCGTTGGGGGGGATTTCTCGGGCGAGTCGATGGATTCGACCCGCTGTTTTTCGGCATCTCCCCGCGCGAGGCGCGTGCGATGGATCCGCAGCAGCAGCTGATGCTCGAGCTCAGTTGGGAGGCGCTCGAAGATGCGAGGCTGGTCCCCGAGAAGCTGAAAGGCACGCAAACGGGTGTCTTCTTCGGCTCCATCTGGGACGACCACGCCACACTGCTTTACCGGCAAGGGGTCGCGTCGATCACCCCGCACACGGTGACGGGGCATCATCGAAGCATTCTCGCGAACCGGGTTTCCTACGTGCTCGGCGTTCATGGGCCCAGCATGACCATCGATACGGCATGCTCGGCGTCGCTCGTCGCGATCCATCTCGCGTGCGAGAGCTTGCGGCGTGGGGAATCGTCGCTCGCCATCGCCGGCGGCGTGAATCTGACCCTCGCGCCCGAAAGCGCCATTGGCATGAGCGAGTTCGGCGGATTGTCGCCGGACGGCAGGTGCTTCACGTTCGACGCGCGCGCCAACGGCTACGTGCGCGGCGAGGGAGGCGCCGTGGTGGTGCTCAAGCGCCTCTCGCGGGCCATCGGCGACGGGGATCCGATTCATGCCGTCATCCGCGGCAGCGCGGTGAACAACGGCGGCGCGGCCAACGGGCTTACGGCGCCGAATCCATCGGCGCAGGAGGCCGTGCTGCGCCTCGCCTGCGCGCGGGCGGGTGTCGCACCGAGCGAGGTCCAATACGTCGAGTTGCATGGCACGGGGACCGCGCTCGGCGATCCCATCGAGGCCGCCGCCCTCGGTGCGGTGTTCGGGGAAGGTCGAGCGCCGCATGGCCCGCTGCGGGTCGGTTCGGCCAAGACGAACATCGGGCATCTCGAAGGGGCTGCCGGCATCGCGGGACTGGTCAAGACGGTGCTGTGCATGAAGCACCGAGAGTTCGTGCCGAGTCTGCACTTCGACACGCCGAACCCGCACATCGACTTCGAGGCCTGGAAGCTTGCCGTGGAGACCCGCGTGTGCGCGTGGCCGGATACGTCCCGTCCGCGGATCGCGGGGGTGAGCTCGTTTGGAATGGGGGGCACGAATTGCCACGTCGTTTTGTCCGAGTGGGACGCACCGCGCGCCGAGATGTTCGCGAGCGCGGCGTCGGACGAGAGCACGCTCCGCGCAAACGCCCGCGCGTGGCTCGCGGGCGCGGCCAACGACGGGCCGCGCGAAGGGCCCCATCGGCTGGCCATCGTCGCGCGCTCGAGAGGAGAGACCGAACGGCACCTGCGGGGATTTCTCGACGGCCAGGCCGGCGTGCGCGTTCGCCAAGGGCACCTCGAGACGCCGTCGCCGAGGGTGGTCTTCGTGTTCGCGGGGCAAGGCGTGCAGTGGGCCACGATGGGGCGGCGACTCCTTCATCGTGAGCCCGTGTTTCGCAAGGCCATCGAACGATGCGATCGCGGCATCCGCGCGCACCTCGGTTGGTCGCTGTTCGACGAGCTCTCCGCCGATGCCTCGAACTCGCACCTGGACGCGATTGACGTGAGCCTTCCGGCGATCATTGCGGTGGAAATTGCGATGTCCGAGCTATGGCGCTCCTGGGGCATCACGCCGGCCGCCGTGGTCGGGCACAGCGGTGGCGAAATTGCCGCCGCACACGTCGCCGGCGTTCTGAGCCTGGAGGACGCGATGCGCACCATCTGCGCCTACGGACGCCTGCTCCGGCGGATCCAGGGAAAAGGGACGATGGGCGTGGTGGGGCTCCCATGGGACGAGGCCGCGGCGGAGCTTACGAGCTACGAGGGCCGGCTGTTCCGAGCGATCCAACACGGCGCGGATTCGACCGTGGTTGCAGGCGACGCCGCATCACTCGATGGGTTGTTCGCATCGCTCGAGCGGCGCAGCCTTTTCTGCCGCCGGGTGGCCATCGACATCGCTGCGCATTGTCCGCACGTCGACGCGATCCGTGACGACCTCTTGGAAGCGTTGCGTGAGGTGCGACCGCGAACGGGCGCCCTCCCCATCGTGTCCGAGGTCACCGGTGCGCCGCTCGACGGCCGGCACTTCGACGCTGCCCATTGGGTTCGAAATGTCAGGGAGCCCGCGCTGTTCGCGACGGCCATCGAGCATCTTCTGCAAGGAGGTTTCGACACCTTCGTGGAGGTGAGTCCGCACCCCTTCGCGCTGCACGCCATCGCGTCGAGCCTGCGCCACGCGGGGCGCCAGGGCATCGTACTTCCATCGCTTCGGCGGGACGAGGACGAGCACGATGTGATGCTGGACACGTTGGGCGCGCTCTTCGTGCGTGGCGCCCCCGTGCGATGGGATGCGCTCCTGCCCGACGCGCAAACGCGATCGGGCCCGCTCCCCGTGCTGGTGTCCGGCAAGACGGAGGAGGCTTTGCGCGCCCAAGCGACCGCGCTCGGCCAATGGCTCTCCGCCCATCCCGATCGGCGGCTCGTCGATGTTGCCGCGTCCCTCGCGACGACCCGCTCGCACTTTGCGAAGCGCGAGGCGCTCGTGGTCTCCGATCGGCGCGAGCTGCAGGACGGCCTGGAGGCCATCGCGCGCGGAGAGCCTCCGCGCGATCGGTCCGCGGGCGGCCTGCTGGCGTTTCTCTTCGCGGGCCAGGGGAGCCAGCACCCGGGGATGGGACGATCCCTCTACGCGCGGTTTCCTGCCTTTCGCGACGCGTTCGACGCGGTCTGCTCCGAGCTCGATGGCCGGCTCGGCCTCTCCGTCCGGCGGGTTGCGTTCGCGGAGTGCTCCGGGGATGCCGAACGCCTGGACCAGACGGTGTACACGCAGACGGCTCTCTTTGCGGTGGAAGTGGCGCTCTTCCGGCTCCTTGCGAGCTGGAAGGTTCACCCTGATGTGCTGCTCGGGCACTCCATCGGGGAGTTGGTCGCAGGCCACGTCGCGGGGGTGCTCTCGCTGGAAGATGCGTGCACCATGGTGGCCGCGCGCGCACGCCTGATGCAGGCTCTCCCCGCGGGCGTGATGGTCGCACTCGCCGCCTCCGAAGGTGAGGTCCTCGAGCGGCTCGCTGGATACGACGCGCAGGTCAGCGTGGCCGCCGTGAATGGGCCGCGTTCGACGGTCGTCGCCGGGGACGAGGACGCCGTTCTGCGGATTGCATCCCATTTCGAGAAGATGGGGCGCAGGGCCGTGCGCCTTCGGGTGGGACACGCGTTCCACTCGCCCCACGTCCGAGGGATGCTGCAGGCCTTCGAAGGCGCCCTTCGCCCTTTGACGTTTCGCCCGCCGCAGATTCCCATCGTGTCCAACGTCACGGGCAGGCGGGTGAGCGGCGAGGAGATGGCTTCGCCCGACTACTGGGTGCGGCATGTGCGGGACACGGTGCGTTTCCTGGACGGAGTTCGCGCGCTCGAAGGAGAAGGCGTTCTCGACTTTTTGGAGGTCGGCCCCGGCGGCGCGCTCTGTGCGCTGGCGCACGACGGTTTGTCCGAAGAGGTTCGCGAGAAGGCCATGTTGCGGCCCACGCTCGGCAAAGATCGACCCGAGCTCGCGACCCTCTCGAGCGCCATCGGCGCCTTGCACACGCGCGGTCGCACCGTCGATTGGAAAGCCTTCTTCGAGGACTCGGACGCGCGCCCGATCGCCCTGCCGACCTACGCGTTCCAACGCGAGCGACAGGCACCGGAGCGAACCGATTTGCTCCACCGTGTCGAATGGATCGCAACCGACACGGGCGCGAGCTCCTCGTCCACGGGGCCGTGCGTATGGCTCGGAGACGATGGGGAATACGCCGACTGGAACGCACTGGAAGCCGCGGTGGCCGCGGGCGCCGACGTCCCCGGTACCGTGGTGGCGTCGTGGCGATCGGAGGGGACCGATCCGGTGCAGGCAGCCCACGATGCGAGCCGTCGATGCTTGGCGCTCCTTCGAGGGTGGATCGAGAGCGACCGGTTTGCTCGCTCCCGACTGGTGGTGCTCACCCAACGGGCCATCGCGACGTGGCCGGACGAAGACGTGCTCGATCTCGGTGCCGCAGCGCTCTGGGGGCTCGTGCGCACGGCGCAAACGGAGGCACCCGATCGCGGCATCGTGCTGGCCGACGTCGACGATCTCGCGACGGCACGGGATGCCCTGCCGTTCATCGCCGGAGCGTCCCAGTGGGCGCTTCGCCACGGGCGATGGCGGACGCCCCGGATCGTGCGCGCCGAGCCGAGCGCGGCTTCGCAGGCTCGTGGTTCGTCCATGCAGGAAGGAATCGTGCTCGTGACCGGCGGTACGGGGGCGCTGGGCGAGCTCGTCGCGCGGCACCTCGTCACGCAGCACGGTGCGCGCCATCTGGTCCTGGCATCGCGGCACGGAGACTCGGCGCCGGGTGCCACGTCGCTGCGGAGCGATCTCGAAGCCGCGGGCGTCCGCGTCGAGTTCGCGGCGTGCGATGTGGGGGATCGCGACGCGGTTCGGGCCCTCCTCGCCTCGGTTCCGAAGGATCGCTGCCTGGGCATCGTTCATGCTGCGGGTATGATCGAGGACGGACTGGTGAATGGTCTCACCGACGAACGGCTCGCGCGCGTTTTGCGTCCGAAGGTCGACGGATCCATGCACCTGCATGAATCGACGATGGATCGGGAGCTTTCGTTCTTCGTGCTCTTTTCATCGGTCGCAGGGCTGCTGGGCACGGCCGGACAAGCCAACTATGCGGCGGCCAATGCGTTCGTCGATGCGCTGGCGCAGCATCGGCGTGCGCACGGGCTGCCTGCAACTTCGCTGGCGTGGGGTCTCTGGGAGACGTCGCGCGGCATGGGTGCGACCTTGGCGCCGAGCGACCGTGCGCGAATGGCGCGGCTCGGGATGACCGCGCTCACCCTCGAGGAGGCGCTGGGCCTCTTCGACGTGGCGCTCGCGCGTCCCGACGCGCTCCTCGTTCCGGCGCGCTTCGAGCCGGACGTGCGCGCTCGGCAGGGCACACATCCGTTGCTGCGACCCGCGGCCGCGCGCACGGCGGACGCGGAGAGGCCCGAGGAGAACGAACGCGCCGTCTGGCAAGGGCGACTCGCCGAGCTTTCGGCGCCCGATGGTGATCGGGCCTTGCTGGAGTTGGTGCGCGCGGAGGTGGGCGCGGTCCTCGGACAGCGTTCGGGTGAGGCCATCGAGGCGGGCCGTCCGCTCGCGGAGCTCGGGCTCGGATCGCTGATGGCCCTCGAGCTCACGCGTCGCCTTCGCGCTCGCACCGGCGTTCGCCTTCCGGCCACGCTGCTGTTCGATCATCCGACGCCATCGGCCTTGGTCGAGCGACTGCGGGCGGAGCTGCTCGAGCACGGGGCGAAGGACGCGGGCTCCACGGCGGCTCCCACCGCGGTGGCCGACGAGCCGATCGCGGTCGTGGCTATGAGTTGCCGCTTTCCGGGAGGGGTCGTCACGCCCGCGGACCTCTGGCGACTGCTCGAGGCGGGGACCGATGCCATCGCCCGCGTCCCGGACGAGCGGGGCTGGAACCTCGACGAGCTGTTCGATCCGGATCCCGACGCCGCCGGCAAGACGTACGTGCGCGAGGGGGGCTTCGTGGATCGGGTGGACGGCTTCGATGCCGACTTTTTCGGGATCAGCCCGCGCGAAGCCGCCACCATGGATCCCCAACAGCGGTTGCTGCTCGAGATCGCGTGGGAGCTCTTCGAGCGCGCGGGGATGGATCCCACGTCCCTTCATGGCAGTCCGACCGGGACCTTCGTGGGGATCAATTACAACGATTACGGGGCACGCTTCCTTCGCGTACCCGATGCGCTCGAAGGTCATGTGGGCATCGGTAGCGCCGCCAGCGTGGCCTCCGGGCGGATCGCGTACACGTTCGGGCTCGAGGGGCCCGCCATCAGCGTGGACACCGCCTGCAGTTCCTCGTTGGTGGCCATTCACCTTGCCGCTCAGGCCCTCCAACGCGGTGAGTGCTCTCTCGCACTCGCCGGCGGCGTCACCCTCATGGCCACGCCTTCCACCTTCGTCGAGTTCTCCCGGCAGCGCGCTCTTTCTCCCGATGGCCGCTGCAAAGCTTTCTCCTCACTCGCCGACGGTACCGGCTGGGCCGAGGGCGCCGGCTTGCTCTTGCTCGAGCACCTCTCCGATGCTCTTCGCCTTGGTCATCCTGTCCTCGGCCTCCTGCGCGGATCCGCCGTCAATCAGGATGGCCGCAGCCAGGGCCTCACTGCTCCCAATGGGCCCGCTCAGCAGCGCGTCATTCGGCAGGCTCTCCTCCGCGCTCGCCTTGCTCCCGACGACGTCGATGCCGTCGAGGCTCATGGTACTGGCACCTCCCTCGGCGATCCCATCGAGGCCCATGCCCTCTTGGCTACCTATGGCGCCGCCCATTCTCCCGAGCTTCCACTCTGGCTTGGCTCCCTCAAGTCCAACATTGGACACACTCAGGCTGCCGCCGGTGTCGCGGGCGTCATCAAGATGCTCCTCGCCTTCCAACACCGCGCGTTGCCGAAGACGCTTCACGCCGATTCTCCTTCTCCTCACGTCGACTGGTCTTCCGGCTGCCTTCGCCTCCTCACCTCGCACACTCCCTGGCCTCGCTCCGACAGGCCTCGGCGCGCCGCCGTCTCCTCCTTCGGCATCAGCGGCACCAACGCTCACCTCATTCTCGAGGAGCCGCCTCCGCACGCAGAGTCCTCCCCGCCGGCCACGGGCGGCGACGTTCCTCTCGTCCTCTCGGCGAAAAGCGATGGCGCGTTGCGGGACCAGGCAGCGCGGCTTCGGGCGCACCTCGTCGCGAACCCCGAGCTCGACCTCGCCGACGTCGCGCATTCGCTCGTCTTTTCCCGCGCGCACTTCGAGCGCCGTGCCGTCCTCGTCGCACGCGAACGCGCGGCCTTGCTCGATGGGCTCGAGGCTCTCGCCCGCGGTACCTCCGCGCCGCACCTCGTACGCGGCGAGGTCGCCCTTCGCGGCAAGCTCGTCTTCGTCTTCCCGGGCCAGGGCGGGCAGTGGGCCGGCATGGCACGCTCCCTCTTCGACGAATCCTCCGTCTTTCGGGACCAAATCCTCGCCTGCGCCAACGCGCTCGATCCTTATCTCTCAGCTCCCCTTCTCGACCACCTTCTTCCCTCGGCCGATTCTCCCCTCTCCCTCGACAGGGTCGACGTCGTCCAGCCCCTGCTCTTCGCCGTCTTCGTTTCCCTCGCCGCCCTCCTTCGCTCCCTCGGCGTCCATCCCGACGCCGTCGTCGGCCATAGCCAAGGCGAGATCGCCGCCGCCTTCGTCGCAGGTGCGCTTTCCCTCGACGATGCCGCCAAAGTCGTTGCCCTCCGCAGCCGCGCGCTCGCTTCCCTCGCTCGCTCCGGGGCCATGGCGTCCGTCGAGGCTTCTCCCGCCCAGCTCGAG
Source organism: Sorangiineae bacterium MSr11367 (assembly GCA_037157805.1). Taxonomy (NCBI): domain Bacteria; kingdom Pseudomonadati; phylum Myxococcota; class Myxococcia; order Myxococcales; family Pendulisporaceae; genus Pendulispora; species Pendulispora rubella. Next base: position 6,773,133 of record CP089983.1, read on the forward strand.
CCCCTCCTCACCCCCTTCGGCGACGACCTCTCCATCGCCGCCGTCAATTCCCCTCGCTCCACCGTCCTCTCGGGCTCCCAAGACGCCATCGACCAGCTCCTGTGCCACCTCGAGCGCGACGGCGTCTTTGCTCGTAAGGTCCGCGTCGACTACGCCTCCCACTCCCACCACGTCGATCCCCTTCGCGACGCTCTCCTCGAACAGCTCCGCGACATCTCGCCACGCTCCGCTTCTCTTCCGCTCTATTCCACCGTCACCGGCGACGTCCTGCTCGGGACCGAGCTCGGCCCCGATTACTGGGTCCAAAACCTCCGTCAGTCCGTTCGCTTCCACGACGCCACCTCCAAGCTCCTCGACCACCAGCACCGTTTCTTCCTCGAAGTCAGCCCACATCCCGTCCTTGCTCTCGCCCTCAGCCAGTCCTTCGACCACACAGGCATCCAAGCTTGCGTCTCCGGAACTCTCCGCCGCGACCACGGGGGCCTCCACCGCGTCATGCTCTCCCTCTCCGAGCTCCTCGCGCGCGGCTTTCAGCCCGATTGGCCCGCTCTCCTGCCCAAGGGAAACCTCGTCCCACTTCCCACGTACCCTTTCCAGCGCACCCGTTTCTGGCTCGAGACGCCCGACACTGCGCCCCGCAACGCATGGTCCGCGCGGCCCGAGGAGAGGCGCTTTTGGCAGGCGGCGGAGCGCGGGGACGTCGATGCCGTAGCTGCGCAGATCCAGGTCGCCGACGAGGACCGAGCTTCGCTCGCAACCGTGTTGCCCGCCCTCGCCACGTGGCGAACGCAGGTCCGGCAAGAGGCCACCATCGATTCGTGCCGTTACCGCGTGGCGTGGAGGACGATGGCGCGCCCCGGTCACGACGACGCCTCGGGGACGTGGTGGCTCGTGCACTCCGCGGGGGCAAGCCACCACGAGCTCGTAGAGGCCGTCCGGCGCGGGCTCGCGGAGCGCGGTGCGACGGTGCAGGATGTCGCGGTCGAGCACATGCCGGCCATGGCCGCCGGGGAGAAGCCGCGGGCCATCCTCTCGTTCTGCGGGCTCGATGAATCGCCGCTGCCGCAAGAACCGGGCGTCCCAACGGGCCTTGCCCTCACGCTTCGTCTCGTGCAGGCGCTGGGTGACGCCGGGATCCGCGCCCCACTGTGGTCGTTGACCCGTGGCGCGGTGCGGGCGGACGAAGGCGATCCGGCGCCGTCACCTTCGCAGGCGATGATTTGGGGACTCGGCCGGGTGGTGGCCCTCGAGCACCCCGAACGATGGGGCGGGTCGATCGACCTTCCCGAGGAGCTCGATGAAGGCGCGCTCGCATCGCTCGTGAACGCGTGCACGGGCTCCCATGGCGAGGATCAGATCGCGCTGCGGGCGCGGGGATGGTTCACGCGACGTCTGGTGCGAGCGCCCCTCGGGGTGCGCGCACACCGCCGGCCCGTGGCACCGCGGGGCACGGCGCTGGTCACCGGAGGTACGGGCGGATTGGGCGCGCAGGTGGCGCGATGGCTGGCGAACCGCGGCGTCGAGCACCTCGTGCTGGTGAGCCGGCGCGGTCCCAAAGCGCCCGGTGCGCACGACCTGATCGCCGAGTTGACCGGCCGAGGCCTCCGTGTGACCACCGCGGCCTGCGACGTCGCCGATCGGCGGGCGCTGGCGACGCTCTTGGAGCGGCTCGACGCCGAGGGTGCGGCCCCGAGCATCGTCGTGCATGCCGCCGGGATGACGCAGGATCGGCCGCTCACCGGCATGTCGATCGCCGAGGTCGCCGCGGTGCTGCACGCCAAGGTCGAAGGTGCATGCCATCTGGACGAGCTGATCGGAGAGCGTCCGCTCGACGCCTTCGTGCTCTTCTCCTCCGGCGCGGGCGTCTGGGGCAGTGGAAATCAAGGCGCGTATGCGGCCGCGAATGCCTTTTTGGATGCACTGGCGGAACGACGTCGTGCATCGGGAAAGACCGGGACGGCCGTCGCATGGGGCGCATGGGCCGAAGCGGGCATGGCGCGCGACGAGGCGGTGCAAGCGAGACTTCGCCGGCGCGGGTTGGCGGCGATGTCGCCCGACAATGCGTTGCTCGCCCTGCAGCACGCGCTCGAACACGATGAGACGGCCATCACCGTGGCCGACATCGATTGGGCGCGCTTCGTCCCCGCGTTTGCCGGGGCGCGCGCGCAGCCGCTGATCGCGGAGATCCCCGAGGCACGGGAGGCGCTCGCGTCCCTGCGCCACGCCCCTTCACCGGAGACGGCCGGGGCCTCCACGAGCGAACTCCTCGCGCGGTTTCGGACGCAGACGCCCGACGAACGAAGCCGCGACATCCTCGACCGCGTGCTGGCAGAAACCGCCGCCGTTCTCGGTCGCACCGATGCACGCGATCTGGGGCCCGGGGCGGGGTTCTTCGATCTGGGGCTCGACTCGTTGATGGCGCTGGAGCTACGACGGCGGCTGCAGAGCGCCACCGGCGTCGCGATGCCGGCCACCTTGGCATTCGACCACCCTTCGCCGGAACGCGTGGCCGCGTTTCTTCTGGAGTCGCTGGGGCGAATGCCAGGCTCCTCGCCCCCGAACGACCATGGCGCCGAAGCCGTTGACCGCGTCGTTGGCACGGACGAGCACGCGATCGCCATCGTGGGGATCGGCCTGCGTCTTCCGGGCGGGGTCGAAAACCTCGAGGACCTCTGGCGATTTCTGGAGCGCGGCGGCGACGCCGTGGGACCGTTGCCGCGGGATCGTTGGGACGTCGATGCGTTCTACGATGCCGATCCCGAGGCGCGAGGAAAGAGCTACGTACGGCACGGGGCATGCCTCGATCGGATCGATCTCTTCGATGCTCCGTTCTTCGGCATCCGGCCCACGGAGGCCGCGCACCTCGATCCGCAGCAGCGCCTCTTGCTCGAAGCGTCGTGGCACGCCCTCGAGAACACCGGGATCGTCCCGGGATCGTTGCGCGAGTCGCTCACGGGGGTCTTCGTCGGCATGGGGGCATCGGATTATGCATCCGCCCGCGAGGCTGCCGACGCCGATGTGTACGCGGTCGCCGGGAGCCATGCCTCGTTCGGCGCTGGACGTCTCGCCTTCTCGCTCGGATTGCAAGGCCCCGCGCTCTCGGTGGATACCGCGTGCTCCTCGTCCCTCGTTGCTCTCCACCTCGCGTGCCAGTCCTTGCGCCGGCGAGAGTGCCATCTCGCGCTCGCGGCGGGGGTTCATGTCATGGCGTCCGCCCAGCCCTTCGTGATGCTCTCGCGCACCCGAGCGCTCGCGCCCGATGGTCGCTGCAAAACGTTCTCGGGCCTCGCCGACGGCTATGGTCGGGGCGAGGGGGTCGTCGTCCTTGCGCTCGAGCGCCTCGCCGACGCGCAGGCGCAGGGCCATGCCGTCCTAGCGCTCGTGCGTGGTTCCGCCGTGAATCACGATGGGCACAGCAGCGCCATCACCGCGCCCAATGGGAGCTCGCAGCAGAAGGTCCTCCGCGCCGCGCTCGGGGACGCCGGACTCGCGCCGGGCGACATCGACTACGTCGAGTGCCACGGAACCGGCACGTCCTTGGGTGATCCCATCGAGATGCACGCTCTCGGCGCCGTTCATGGCACCGAGCGCGATCGGCCCCTGCGCCTCGGTGCCCTCAAGGCCAACATTGGACACCTCGAACCTGCATCCGGACTCGCGGGCGTCGCGAAGGTGGTGACCGCCCTTCGGCACGAAGCCTGGCCTCCCGCCATCCATAGCACGCCGCGCAACCCGCTCGTCGATTGGGACGCGCACGCGCTGGAGGTCGTCGACACCCTGCAACCTTGGCCGGCGCGCGCGAATGGGGCTCCGCGGCGCGCCGGGGTATCCGCCTTCGGGCTCTCCGGAACCAATGCGCACGTCGTGATCGAGCAAGCTCCGAAAGAGGCCCCACGCGAAGCTGCGAGGGCGCCGGCGTTTCCGTTGCCATTCCTCGTTTCGGCAAAATCCGACGATGCCGTTCGTGCGCAAGCGGCACGTCTCCGCGCGCATCTTCTCGAACGGCCCGATCTCACGCCCCGCGATGTCGCGCACACCCTCGCCGTCGCCCGCTCGCACTTCCAGCGACGTGCCGCGATCGTGGCGCAGGACCGCCATGGACTCCTCGAGGCCCTCGATGCCCTCGCACGTGGGGGCTCGGTCCCCGGCCTCGTCCTCGGCGACGACGACGAGCGTGGCCCGGGCAAGCTCGCGTTCCTCTTCTCGGGACAAGGTTCGCAGCGTCCCGCCATGGGCCGCGCGCTCTACGACGCGTTTCCCGTCTTTCGTGACGCTCTCGATGACATTCGCGCGCACCTCGATCCGCTTCTCGAGCTCCCGCTGGGCGACGTGCTCTTTGCCCCGACGGGGTCGTCGCTCGCCGAATCGCTCGACCGGACCGGCTTCACGCAGCCTGCGCTCTTCGCGCTTCACGTCGCTCTTTTTCGCCTCCTGGAGTCGTGGGGCGTTCGTCCCGATTTTCTACTCGGGCACTCCATCGGGGAGCTCTCCGCCGCGCACGTCGCGGGCGTGTTCTCGCTCGCCGATGCGTGCACCCTGGTCGCAACCCGGGCGCGCCTCCTGCAGACGCTCCCGCAGGGGGGCGCGATGTTCGCGGTCCACGCGACGGAGGACGAGCTCCGGCCCTTCCTGGTCGGCCGCACGCACCAGGTTGCCCTGGCGGCGGTCAATTCTCCGTTCTCGTGCGTCGTTTCCGGTGAGCTCGCGGCGCTCGAAGCCATTCAGCGAGACTTCGCCTCACGCGGTCGCCATGTCTCACGCCTCCGCGTCAGCCATGCATTTCACTCCCCCCTCGTCGATCCGATTCTCGACGAATTCCGGGCGGTCGCGCGCACGATCGCCTTTTCGCCGCCTCGTATCCCCATCGTTTCCAACGTTTCGGGGCGCCGTGCCGATCCGGACGATCTCGTGTCGCCCGAGCACTGGGTGCGGCATCTTCGAGAGCCCGTCCGCTTCTCCGAGGCGGTTTCCGCGCTCGACACGGCGGGCGTCTCCACGTTCTTCGAACTGGGCGCCGGATCGACCCTGTGCGCGCTCGCGCAGCAATGCCTCGCCGAGGCCGGTGCCGGCGCGTTTCTGCCGTCGTTGCGTGGCGGTGCGGAGGAGCCTTTTTCGCTCGTTTCGTCCGTCGCCTCCGTGCATGCGCGCGGTCACACCGTCGATTGGAGCGCGGTCTTTCGGCCCCTCTCCGCGCGTTTGGTCTCGCTCCCCACGTACGCCTTCCGCGGCCAGCGCCATTGGCTCGATGCATCGCCGTCGATGGCCGGACCCCGTCCTGACGGCCCCTATCCGCTTTCTGGCCAACGCATCGCGCTGTCGGATGGCAGCGTCGTGCACACGCTGGAGATTGGACCGACGGTCCAAGGGTATCTCGAAGACCACGCCGTCTACGGTCGCATCGTCGTTCCAGGGGCCTTCTACATGGCGGTGTTGCTCGCCATCGCCGCCACCCATTGGCCGGGCTGCCCGGTCGAGATTGGCGACGTTCAGTTCGTGCGAGCCCTGGGTTTCGAACATCGAGAGAGTCGGGTCCCACTCCAGGTCCATCTCGTGCCGCGCGAAGGCTCCGGGTTCGCCGCCGCGATTCGGACGCAGGACGGGAGCGGGTGGACGACGCACGTCACCGCGGGGATCGATCGCTTCCTCGGCTCCCCCGACGCGTCCTTGGCGCGCCGTGCTCTCGATTCGTCCCTGCGCGAGGGTGATGCCGATCTTTCCCAGTTCGATGCGGTGTTGCGCGCGCTGCAGATCGATTGGGGTCCTCGGTGGTGGTGGCTGCGCCAGGCCAACCTCGTGGGCGAGCGTACGGGGGTCGGGCGGCTCGCGGCCCCCGAGGGGGTCCCCCTCGACGATGCCCCGATCCCCGCTGGCCTCATCGACAACGCGTTCGCGCTCGAGTTGTGCTGTTGGACGCAAGACGGGGCGCGGGAGACGGCAAACGAGCGCGCCGGTGGCGGCGTCCCCCGTCTTCCTTTTGCCATGGAACGCTTCGTTTGGTACGGGCACGCGGCGACGCCCTCGTGGGCCGAGCATGTCCTGCGTGCCCCATCGTCGCCCGCCGCCGACACGACGACATCCGATCTGGTCTTCTCGGATGCGCACGGCATGCCCGTCGCACACATCGATGGATTTACGACCCATCGTGCCCCACGGGACCGCTTTCTCCACGAGCCGGCCCGACGCGCGCTCCATCGCGTCGCGTGGGTGCCATTTACCTTCGAATCGAAGGCAGAAGCAAACGTCGACGACTGGATCGAGCTTCGATCCGAACATTTGCCATTTGAAACAAACAAGCGGTTCGCACCACTTCCGCACGGCATCGTCATGACACTGCTCGATGGCGCGGGGGACCTGGTGCGAGGTGCGCACCGAGCGGTGCACGACGCCCTCGCGCAACTGCACGTGTGGCTTGCGGACGAACGGCTTGCCGCTTGCCATTGGGTCATCGTCACGCGACGGGCCGTGTCCACGCGTGCGGACGAAGGAGCTGTCGACCTGATTCATGCGCCCGTGTGGGGGCTCGTCCGAGCGGTGCAGTGCGAACATCCGGATCGACGGATCACACTCGTGGACATCGACGATGCGGAGGCATCGATGCCGACGTGGATCGCTGCAGCGGCCTCGGGCGAGCCCCAGCTCGCGCTCCGTGGCGGAACGGCGTATCGGCCGAGGATTGCCCGCGTGGATGCGGACGCGAAGGATGGGGTGGCTCACAGGTGGGATCCGAATGGCACTGTGCTGGTGACCGGGGGCACGGGAGCTCTCGGCATGCAGGTGGCGCGTCATCTCGTGGCCAAGCACGGCGTGCGGCACGTCGTGCTCGCGTCGCGCCGAGGTCGCGCGGCGGCGGGTGCCGACGCTCTGGCGGGCGAGCTCGAAGCACGCGGCGCCCGCGTGTCGATCGAATCGTGCGACGTTTCGGATCGTGCAGCGCTCGAGCGGCTGCTCGCGGCGATTCCGACGGCACACCCGCTGACGGCGGTCGTTCATGCCGCTGGGACCCTCGACGACGGCGTACTCACGGCGCTCACGCCCGAGCGCGTCGATCGGGTGCTCGCGCCCAAGCTCGATGCCGCGGTCCATCTGCACCAGCTCACGGAGCGACGCGAGCTTTCGGCGTTCGTCCTCTTCTCCTCGCTCTCGGGTGTGCTCGGAAACGCCGGCCAGGCCAGCTATGCGGCGGCCAATGCCTTTCTCGATGCGCTCGCAAGCCATCGTCGATCGATGGGGCTACCGGCGACCTCGATGGCCTGGGGCCCGTGGAGCGAAGGGGGGATGGCCGCGCACCTGAAGGCGCTCGATTCGAGGCGCATGCAGCGCCAGGGGGTGCTCCCGCTGTCGATCGAGGACGGGCTACGGCTTTTCGACGCGGCCTTGGAGCACGGGGAGCCACTCGTGGTCGCAGCGCATTTCGCATCGCCTCCGCGCGCGCGGCCCGAGCCTCGCACCGTGGCGAACGGAGCGCCCCAGCGCGTTTCTCTGGAACGGCGGTTGAGTGCGATGCCGGAACCCGAGCGCCATCGCGCGCTTCTCCATCTGGTCAATGTGGAGATCGCCCTCACCTTTGGCCTCCCGTCGGCGGACGCGATCGCGCCGAAACGGCCGCTCCAGGACTACGGGATGGACTCGCTGGTGGCCATCGAACTGCGCAACCGCCTCAACGCCGCGACGGGCTTGCGCTTGCCGGCCACGTTGCTGTTCGACCATGCCACACCGTCCGCCCTCACCGAGCGCCTGCACACCGAGCTGGCGCTGGACACGTCTCCGCAAGAGACAATGCTCCCGCCCGAGCTCGAGAGCCTGGAAAGCGCTCTAGCGAAAGGCTCGTTCGATGAACGCACCCGCGCGCGTGTGGCGGCGCGTTTGCGCAAGCTCGCCACGGCGTGGGGCACCCCCGACACGACGGGCACCAGCACGGAACTATTCGATGCTCTCGATCGAGAGTTCGAAGAAATAGGACTCGACGAATGACCGAAGAAGAAAAGCTCCGCGCATATCTCTCGAAGGCAACGACGGCGCTTCGTCAGACGCGCCAGCGGGTGCAGGAGCTGGAAGAGAAGTGGGACGAGCCGATCGCGGTGGTGTCCACGAGCTGCCGCTTTCCCGGCGGCGTGAACGGCCCGGACGATCTCTGGCGGCTCCTCGAGACGGGCACCGATGCCATTTCGTCGTTCCCCGAGAACCGGGGATGGGACGTCGAAGGGCTCTTCGATCCCGATCCGAACGCCAAGGGAAAGAGCTACGTGCAGCACGGTGGCTTTCTCGACGAGGCGGACCATTTCGATCCAGCGTTCTTCGACATCAGCCCGCGCGAGGCCGTCTCCATCGATCCCCAGCAGCGGTTGCTGCTCGAGATCGCGTGGGAGCTCTTCGAGCGCGCGGGGATGGATCCCACGTCCCTTCATGGCAGCCCGACCGGGACCTTCGTCGGTGTCATGTACAACGACTATGGTTCGCGGTTGCGGGTCGTGCCCGAGGAGCTCGAGGGCTACTTGGGAATCGGCAGTGCGCCGTGCGTCGTCTCCGGGCGGATCGCGTACACGTTCGGGCTCGAGGGACCGGCCATCAGCGTGGACACGGCGTGCAGTTCCTCTCTGGTGGCCATTCATCTCGCCGCCCAGGCGCTCCAGCGCGGTGAGTGCTCCCTTGCGCTCGCCGGTGGCGTCACCCTCATGGCCACGCCTTCCACTTTCGTCGAGTTTTCTCGCCAGCGCGCTCTTTCTCCCGATGGCCGCTGCAAGGCTTTTTCCGCACTCGCCGACGGTACCGGCTGGGCCGAGGGCGCCGGCTTGCTTTTGCTCGAGCGCCTCTCCGACGCTCTCCGCCTTGGTCATCCTGTCCTCGGCCTCCTGCGCGGATCCGCCGTCAACCAGGATGGCCGCAGCCAGGGCCTCACCGCTCCCAATGGGCCCGCTCAGCAGCGCGTCATTCGGCAGGCTCTCCTCCGCGCTCGCCTTGCTCCCGACGACGTCGATGCCGTCGAGGCTCATGGTACAGGCACCTCCCTCGGCGATCCCATCGAGGCCCATGCTCTCTTGGCCACCTATGGCGCCGCCCATTCTCCCGAGCTTCCACTCTGGCTTGGCTCCCTCAAGTCCAACATTGGACACACTCAGGCTGCCGCCGGTGTCGCGGGCGTCATCAAGATGCTCCTCGCCTTCCAACACCGCGCGTTGCCGAAGACGCTTCACGCTGATTCTCCTTCTCCTCACGTCGACTGGTCTTCCGGCTCCCTTCGCCTCCTCACCTCGCACACTCCCTGGCCTCGCTCCGACAGGCCTCGGCGCGCCGCCGTCTCCTCCTTCGGCATCAGCGGCACCAACGCTCACCTCATTCTCGAGGAGCCGCCTCCGAGCGCAGAGGCATCTCCCGCCTCTCCGCCGGCCACGGGCGATGTTCCTCTCGTCCTCTCGGCGAAAAGCGATGGGGCGTTGCGGGACCAGGCAGCGCGGCTTCGGGCGCACCTCGTCACGAACCCCGAGCTCGACCTCGCCGACGTTGCGCACTCGCTCGTCTTCTCCCGCGCACACTTCGACCACCGCGCCGTCCTCGTCGCACGCGAACGCGCGGCCTTGCTCGATGGGCTCGAGGCTCTCACCCGCGGTGCCTCTGCTCCTTGTCTCGTGCGCGCCGATGCCTCCCTCCGCGGCAAGCTCGTCTTCGTCTTCCCAGGGCAGGGCGGGCAGTGGGCCGGCATGGCACGTTCCCTCTTCGACGAATCCCGCGTCTTTCGGGACCAAATCTTCGCCTGCGCCAACGCGCTCGACCCTTACCTCCCAGCTCCGCTTCTCGCTCTCCTCCTCCCTGCCGCCGATTCTCCTTTCCCCCTCGACAGGGTCGACGTCGTCCAGCCCCTGCTCTTCGCCGTCTTCGTTTCCCTCGCCGCCCTCCTTCGCTCCCTCGGCGTCCATCCCGACGCCGTCGTCGGCCATAGCCAAGGCGAGATCGCCGCCGCCTTCGTCGCAGGTGCGCTTTCGCTCGAGGATGCCGCCAAAGTCGTTGCCCTCCGCAGCCGCGCGCTCGCTTCCCTCGCTCGCTCCGGGGCCATGGCGTCCGTCGAGGCTTCTCCCGCCCAGCTCGAGCCTCTCCTCGCCCCCTTTGGCGACGACCTCTCCATCGCCGCCGTCAATTCCCCTCGCTCCACCGTCCTCTCGGGCTCCCAAGACGCCATCGACCAGCTCTTACTTCGCCTCGAGCGCGACGGGGTCTTTGTTCGTAAGGTCCGCGTCGACTACGCCTCCCACTCCCATCACGTCGACCCCCTTCGCAACGCTCTCCTCCAGCAGCTCCGCGACATCTCGCCACACTCCGCATCTCTTCCGCTCTATTCCACCGTCACCGGCGACGTCCTGCTCGGGACCGAGCTCGGCCCCGATTACTGGGTCCAAAACCTCCGTCAGTCCGTCCGCTTTCACGACGCCACCTCCAAGCTCCTCGACCACCAGCACCGTTTCTTCCTCGAAGTCAGCCCACATCCCGTCCTCGCCCTCGCACTCAGCCAGTCCTTCGACCACGCTGGCATCCAAGCTTGCGTCTCCGGAACTCTCCGCCGCGACCACGGGGGCCTCCACCGCCTCCTGCTCTCCCTCTCCGAACTCCTCGCGCGCGGCTTTCAGCCCGACTGGCCCGCTCTCCTGCCAAAGGGAAACCTCGTCCCACTTCCCACGTACCCTTTCCAGCGCGCCCGTTTCTGGCTCGATGCATCGCATGCGCCGCCGTCGGATGTCTCGGCCGCGGGGCTCACGGCGGCCGAGCATCCGCTCCTCGCCACGACCATCGCCCTGGCGAACGCCGATGCGCTCCTCTTCATGGGCCGGCTCTCGCTCGAGAGTCATCCCTGGCTTGCGGGACACGTGGTGCTCGAGACGGTGGTCGTCCCAGGAACCGCGCTGCTCGAGTTGGCGTGGGCCGCTGCGCTTCGCGTGGGGTGTGCGCGGGTCGAAGAACTCTCGCTGCTCGCCCCGTTGTCGTTGCCGGCGGAGGGGGCGGTCCACCTTCAGGTCTTCGTCGGTCCGCCGGACGCTGCCGGACTTCGCGCGGTGTCGATTCACGGGCGGTCCGAGGATGTGGGCAGCGAATCACGTTGGGTGCAGCATGCAGCAGGCACCCTGGGCGTGGGCGCCCGGGCAACGCAACTGGATCCGGCCGGGTGGCCTCCTCCGGGTGGCGTCACGCTCGATGTGACCCGCGTTTACGAGCGCATCGCGGCCCTTGGCCTCGCGTATGAGGGCGCGTTTCGCGGCTTGCGGGGCGCGTGGAAGCACGGGGAGGATCTCTTTGCCGAGGTGGAGCTGCCCCTGGAGCAACGAGATGGCTCCTTCGGTCTTCACCCCGCCCTGCTGGATGGTGCGCTCCACGCGCTCGCGCTCGACGACGCGCGTGCGACGAACCTCGAGCTTCCGTTCTCGTGGACGGGCGCAACGCTGCACGCACGCGGGGCCTCGGCGGTGCGGGTGCGCATCACGCGGTCGACGAACGCCGGCAGCCTCGCCATTTCGGTGATGGATGCTTGGGGGGCTCCCGTGGCGTCCATCGATGCGCTCGTGACGCGTCCGGTGTCGGTGGAGCAGTTCGCGGGCACCTCGCGCAACGACGCGCTTCATCGCGTCGAGTGGGTGGCGCTCGAACGGGCCGATCGCGGTGTGTCGAGGCATTGGGCGCTGTTGGGCTCCGAGACGCATCGATTCACCGCATCGCTCGAAACGCGCGTCGAGCATCATTCCGATTTTGCTGCGTTTCGTGCGGTAATCGACCGCGGTGCGTCCATCCCGGACGTCGCGGTGTTGGTCGAGACGGATCCTTCGGCGGAAGGGATCGAGGCGGCGCATGAAACCACACGGCGCATCTTGGAGAGCGTTCGGGGTTGGTTGCTGGATGAGCGCCTGGCAAAGAGCCGGCTGGTCGTGCTCACGCGAAGAGCCATCGCCACACGCGCCGACGAAGACGTGCCGGCGCTCAGCCGGGCCGCGCTTTGGGGATTGGTCCGCGCGGCGCAATCGGAGCACCCCGATCGAAGCCTGGCGCTCGTCGACATCGACGACACGGACACGACGCTTGGCGTGCTTCCGCAGGTGTTGCTCTCGGCGGAATCCCAGCTCGCCGTGCGCGATGGATCGGTGTTCGTCCCACGGATCGCGACGGTGGATTCTCGGGATGCCCTGGCCGTTCCCGATGCTCCGACGTGGCGTTTGGAGATCCCGACCAAGGGCACGCTCGAGGCGCTCACGCTCACGCCGTATCCCGAGGCGGGTGCGCCGCTCGAGCCGGGGCAGGTTCGCATCGGGGTGCGCGCTGCGGGGCTCAACTTCCGGGACGTCATCAACGCGCTGGGAATGTTGGGCCACGAGGAGGGCGGACCTGTGGGGTTCGAGGGGGCTGGGGTGGTCCTCGAGGTCGGCGCCGGCGTGACGGAGTTGGCCATCGGCGATCGCGTGATGGGCCTCTTCATGCGGGCGTTCGGACCCGTGGCGGTGGCGGATCATCGCATGGTCGTGCGCATGCCGTCCCATTGGTCCTTTGCACAGGCCGCCGGTGTTCCGGTCGTCTTTCTGACGGCCTATTACGCCTTCGTCGAGCTCGGGCGCCTCCAGCCCGGGGAGCGCGTCCTCATTCATGCCGCCGCGGGCGGTGTCGGTTTGGCGGCCATTCAGCTCGCGCGACATCTCGGCGCCGAGGTCTTTGCCACCGCCAGTCCGGCCAAGTGGAATGTCCTGCGCCGCCTCGGCTTCGACGATGCTCACATCGCTTCCTCTCGCTCCCTCGACTTCGAGGACCACTTCCGACTCTCCACCCGCGGCCTCGGATTCCACCTCGTCCTCGACTCCCTCGCTCGCGACTTCGTCGATGCTTCCCTTCGCCTTCTCCCTCTCGGCGGCCGCTTTCTCGAGATGGGCAAGACCGATGTTCGCGACCCCAATGTCCTTGCCTCCCTGCATCCGCACGTCCGCTACCAGGCCTTCGATCTCATCGACGCAGGGCCCGAACGCATCGGACAGATGCTCGCCTCCCTCCTCGACCTCTTTCACCGCGGCGTCCTTTCCCCCATTCCCACCGCTTCGTTCGACCTTCGCCATGCACGTCACGCGTTTCGCTTCCTCGGACAGGCTCGTCACGTCGGAAAGCTCGTCCTCTCCGTTCCTCAGCCTCTCCGGACGCACGGCACCGTCCTCATCACCGGCGGCACCGGCACGCTCGGTGCGCTCCTCGCTCGGCATCTCGTCTCCCACCATGGCGTCCGCCATCTGCTCCTCGCTTCCCGCTCTGGCCCTCGCGCCAACGGCGTCGACGCCCTCGTCCGCGAACTGACCGACTCTGGCGCGCACGTCTCCGTCGCCGCATGCGATTTCTCCCGGCGCGACGAGGTCGCAAGCCTGCTCGCCTCCATCTCGGACGAGCATCCCCTTTCCGCCGTCTTTCACGCCGCGGGCGTCCTCGATGACGCCCTTCTCCTCGACCTTTCCCCCGAGCGCCTTCACCGCGTCTTGCAGCCAAAGATCGATGCCGCTCTCCATCTGCACGAGCTCACCCGATCGCTCGATCTCTCCGCCTTCGTCCTTTTCTCCTCCCTCGCCGGTACGCTCGGAGGTGCTGGACAGGCCAATTACTCCGCTGCCAATGCCTTCCTCGATGCCCTCGCCCAGCATCGCCGCGCATACGGGCTGCCCGCTCTCTCCCTCGCGTGGGGATTCTGGCAGCCACGCAGCGCCATGACCGCCCACCTCGATCACGCCGATCTCGCCCGCATCGCTCGCTTCGGGGTTCTTCCTCTCTCCGCTTCCCACGCCCTCGCTCTTCTCGATTCCGCACTCGCTCGACCCGAGCCCTGCCTCGTTCCCGCGCGATTCAACCTGCACGCGTTGCGCGTGGAGACCGCTCCGACGTTGCTTCAGGCGCTTGCTCGAACCTCACGGCGGCACGGTCCATCGCCCTCGGAGAGTTCCGGGTCGTCTCTCGAAGAGCGTCTTTCGTCGTTGTCTTCGGACGAACGGGGGCGGGTGCTCGTCGACCTTCTCCGATCCGAGCTCGCCACCGTGCTCGGGCATGCATCGCCCTCCACCATCGATCCCGCGCGGCCGCTCAAGGAGCTCGGCCTCGATTCCCTCACGGCCCTCGAGCTTCGCAATCGTCTTTCCTCGCTCACGGGTCTGCGTCTCCCTTCTACCCTCCTTTTCGATCACCCGTCGCTGTCCGAGCTCCTTCCGTTTCTCGACTCGCTGCTCTTCAAGCGCGCGACGGCGGCGCGGGCCGATCGCGAGGGAGCGGACGCACGGGTCGCTCTTCCCAGTCCGGACGATGCCATTGCCATTATCTCCATGAGCTGTCGCCTTCCGGGCCATGTCTCCTCGCCCGAGCAGCTCTGGCAATTGCTCCTCGATGGCTCCGATGCCATTTCCACCTTTCCGGTCGATCGCGGTTGGGAGCTCCACGCGCTGTTCGACGCCGATCCGGATTCGAAAGGCACCTCCTACGCCCGTCACGGCGGCTTCCTTCACGAGCCAGCCTGCTTCGACCACGCCTTCTTCGACATCAGTCCGCGCGAAGCGCTGGCCATCGATCCCCAGCATCGCCTCCTCCTCGAGTGCTCTTGGGAGGCCTTCGAGCGCGCCAACATCGCCCCGGCTTCCCTTCAAGGGTCGCTCACCGGCGTCTTCGTCGGGATCATCTACAACGACTACGCCTCCAGGCTCGCTCTCGCACCTCACGACCTCGAAGGGCATCTCGGCATCGGCTCCGCGGCCAGCGTCGCCTCGGGCCGCATCGCTTATTCCTTTGGCCTTCAGGGGCCCGCGCTTTCCATCGATACGGCTTGCTCTTCTTCGCTCGTGGCCATCCACCTCGCGTGCCAGTCGCTGCGCCAGGGGGAGTCCTCTCTTGCCCTTGCGGGCGGCGTCACCGTCATGGCTTCCCCTCGGCCTTTCGTCGAGTTCTCGCGCCAGCGCGTTCTCTCTCCCGATGGGCGTTGCAAGGCGTTCTCCGCGCATGCGGACGGCACCGGCTGGGCCGAGGGGGTCGGTTTGCTCCTGCTCGAGCGCCTCTCGGATGCTCAACGACTCGGGCATCCCGTCCTCGCTGTGATCTCCGGATCCGCCGTCAATCAGGACGGCCGAAGCCAGGGTCTCACCGCCCCCAATGGGCCCGCTCAACAGCGCGTCATCCGGCAGGCGCTTCTCAATGCCCGCCTCGCTCCAGAGGACGTCGATGCCGTCGAGGCTCATGGCACAGGCACCGCGCTCGGTGATCCCATCGAGGCTCACGCGCTCCTCGCGACGTATGGCGCCGCCCACTCCCCCGAGCTGCCGCTGTGGCTTGGCTCGCTCAAGTCGAACATCGGGCATACGCAAGCTGCCTCGGGGGTCGCAAGTGTCATCAAGATGGTTCTCGCCATCCAGCATGGCCTGCTTCCCAAGTCCCTCCATGCCGAGGAGCCTTCCTCGCACATCGACTGGGACTCTGGCTCTCTGCGCCTCCTGGCCTCGCACACGCCCTGGCCGGCCACGGGCCGTCCTCGACGCGCCGCCGTCTCGGCCTTCGGCATCAGCGGCACCAATGCGCACCTCATTCTTCAGCAACCGCCTTCGACGGCGCACGCAGCACCACGCAGCTTAGCTTCCTTTCCTTTTCCCTTTCTCCTCTCCGCCAAGTCCCACGACGCGCTTCGCGCCCACGTGTCTCGGCTTCACGAGCATCTTTCGGCCAATCCGAACAGCTCTCTTCCCGACGTCGCGTATTCCCTCGCTACTCGCTCGCACTTCTCCCATCGCGCGGCCTTCGTCGCCAACGATCTCCCCCACCTCCTCCAGCAGCTCGGCGCCTTTGAGAATCGTCCTCTTGCACCTCTTACGCCGAAGCTCGCCTTCCTCTTCTCCGGGCAGGGCTCCCAACGCCCCCAGATGGGACGCGCCCTCTACGACGCTTTTCCGGTCTTTCGGCAGTCGCTCGATGAGGTCTGCCACCATCTCGACCCGCTGCTCGATTCGCCACTTCGTGACGTTCTCTTTGCTCCCAACGACTCTTCCCTCGCTCTTTCCATCCATCAAACCGCTTTCACCCAGCCCGCTCTCTTCGCACTCCACGTCGCTCTCTTTCGCCTCCTCGCTTCCTTCGGCCTTCAGCCCGATTTTCTCCTTGGTCACTCCATCGGCGAAATCTCCGCCGCTCACCTCGCAGGCGTCTTCTCTCTCCCAGACGCATGCTTCCTCGTCGCCTCCCGCGCCAAGCTTCTCCAGAATCTCCCTCCGAACGGCGCCATGCTTGCCCTCCATGCTTCCGAGGAGGAACTCGCCCCTCTCCTCCTCGGCCTCGAGCATCGCTTGGCCATCGCCGCCGTCAACTCTCCTTTCTCTTGCGTCCTCTCCGGCGACTCCGACGCCATTGCATCGCTCCAAAAGCATTTCGCCTCCCTCGGCCGCAAAAACTCGCTCCTCCGCGTCAGCCATCCCTTTCATTCGCCTCTCCTCGAGCCCATCCTCGACGACTTCCGCGACGTCGCACGCAGCATCTCTTTCTCCCCTCCCCGCATTCCCATCTTCTCCAACCTCTCCGGCCGACGTGCCCTCGCCGACGAGCTCTCCTCTCCCGATTACTGGGTCCATCACCTCCGCAACACCGTCCGCTTCTCCGATGCCGTCGCCTCTCTCCTCTCCGACGGCGCCAACGCCTTCCTCGAGCTCGGAGCCGACTCCACCCTTTGCGCCCTCGCGCAGCAATCTCTCTCCCAAGACTCCGACGCCGCCTTTCTCCCCTCCCTTCGCACCAACGTCGACGAGCCCCTTTCTCTCCTCTCTTCTCTCGCCTCCCTTCACGCCCGTCATCACGCCGTCGATTGGCCCGCCCTCCTCGAACCTCTCGCTCCTCGTTTCACCCCTCTCCCAACCTACCCCTTCCAGCGTCAGCGCTTTTGGCTCCAGCCGAACGCAACCGAGTCACGCGACGACGCCATGGCGGCGAGCAGCTTGCGCTATCGGGTCGTCTGGAGGTCGCTCGGCGATGCCCCCTCGGTCGATCTCGCGGGCACGTGGTTGCTCGTGGCGCCTGGGCATGGCGCGGACGATCCTCTCGTCCATGCCACACACCAGGCGCTCGCCTCCAACGGAGCGACCGTCACGCGGCTCGATATCCCGCGCGACGATCTCGATCGAACCTTTTTTGCGCGGCGATTGAGCGATAGGCCCGATGGGGCGGTGCGCGGGGTCATTTCCTTGCTCGCGCTGGACGCGTCGGCGTCGCGATGCGATGGGCTGCCGCGCGCCGTGGCGCATACGGTAGCGTTGGTGCAGGCGCTGGGTGATGTGGCGCTCGATGCCCCGCTGTGGCTGCTCACGCGGGGGGCCGTGTCCGTCGGCACGCAGGAGCACTTGGAGCATCCGGAGCAGGCGGCGGTGTGGGGGCTCGGCCGTGTCGTGGCGCTCGAGCATCCGCGGCGTTGGGGAGGGCTCATCGATGTGGGCCGCGACCTCGACGCGAATGGCCTTCGTCATCTCGCGGGATCGCTCGGTGGTGCCGACGGCGAGGACCAGATGGCGCTGCGTCCGACGGGGCGATTCGGACGGCGTTTGGTCCGGGCTCCGCTCCCCGAGTTCGCGGCGCCGGCCTGGAAGGCACGTGGCACGGCCCTGATCACGGGGGGCACCGGTGCACTCGGTGCGACCGTCGCGCGCTGGCTCGCGCGGCGAGGCGCGGAGCACCTCGTGCTCACCAGCCGCCGCGGCTCGCAGGCGCCCGGAGCGTCGGAGCTCGCATCCGAGCTCACCGCGCTGGGAGCACGGGTCACGCTTGTCGCGTGGGATCTCGCCCATCGGGCGAGCGCGGACGAATGGATTCGGCGGCTGGATTCGGGCGAGTTTCCGCCCCTTCGCACCGTGATTCATGCTGCGGGCGTCTCCTCGCCGCAGACGCTGTCCGAGGCCTCGATGGGCGAGCTCGCGTCCACGTTCGCCGGCAAGGCGTTGGGGGCCCTTCATCTGGACGAAGCGCTCGGCGATCGCGAGCTCGACGCGTTCGTGACGTTTTCGTCCATCGCGGGAACGTGGGGCAGCGGGCGTCAGGGAGGCTATGCCGCCGCCAATGCATGGCTCGATGCGCTCGTGGAGCAGCGGCGCGGACGCGGGCGCAAGGGTACGTCGATCGCCTGGGGTCCTTGGGGCGGAGGCGGAATGGCCGATGAGGAGGCGCGGGAATACCTCGGCCGGCGCGGCGTGTCGGCCCTGCCACCCGATCGTGCGCTGGCGGCGCTGCAGCACGCGCTCGATCACGACGAGGAGGCGCTCGCGGTGGCCGACATCGACTGGGCGCGCTTCGGCCCCTCGTTCGAGTCGGTGCGGGTAAGCCCGCTCTTGCACGAGATACCCGAGGCGCGAACGCGGGCGGCCGCAGGGCCCGTGCGGCGCGAACAGCGCGACGTCGAGCGACTGGTGCTCGAGGAAACGGCGGCGGTGCTCGGGCATCAGGACACCGCGCGGCTCGATGACCGCGCAGGGTTCATCGAGCTCGGGCTCGATTCGCTCATGGCCGTCGAGCTTCGGCGTCGATTGCAGCAGGCCACGGGGCTCGAGCTGGCCGTGTCCTTGACCTTCGATCATCCTTCGCCCCGTCGTGTCACGAGCTATTTGCGCGAACGGCTCGGCGCCCCAACGCGGCGGGACGTCGAGCCGGCGGCCGTCGTGACGTTGCCCGACGAGCCGATCGCGATCGTCGGAATCGGGCTGCGGCTCCCCGGCGGCGTGGTGGACTTGAATGGTCTGTGGCGGCTCCTCGAACAGGGACGGGATGCCGTGGGCCACTTCCCCGCGGACCGCTGGGACGTCGAGGCCTTCCACCACCCCGATCCGGAGGTGAAGGGAAAGAGCTACGTCCGGCACGGTGCTTTTCTCGACCGGGTCGACGGCTTCGATGCGGACTTTTTCGGCATCAGCCCGCGCGAGGCGTCTCACCTCGATCCGCAGCATCGGCTTTTGCTCGAGGCATCGTGGCATGCGCTGGAGGACGCGGGCATCGTCCCAACGACGTTGGTCGATTCGTCGAGTGGCGTCTTCGTGGGGATTGCACCCGGCGACTACCAGCAGCTCCACGGCGCACACGTCGAGGCGGATGCCTACGCCGTGACCGGAACCCATGCCGCGTTCGGGGCGGGGCGCCTCGCCTACTCGCTCGGGTTGCAGGGGCCTGCGCTCTCGGTCGATACGGCGTGCTCCTCGTCGCTCGTGGCCTTGCATCTGGCCTGCCAGTCTTTGCGACGCGGTGAGTGCAACCTCGCCTTGGCAGCCGGAGTCCACGTCATGGCGTCGCCGCACCCGTTCGTGCTGCTGTCCAGGACCCGGGCGCTCGCGCCCGATGGCCGGTGCAAGACGTTCTCGCAGCTCGCCGATGGGTACGGGCGCGGCGAAGGGGTGGTCGTTCTTGCCCTGGAACGCGTTTCGGATGCGCGGGCGCGGGGGCGAACCATTCTTTCGCTCCTGAGGGGCTCCGCCGTGAACCACGACGGCGCGAGCAGCGGCCTGACAGCGCCGAACGGCACATCGCAGCAGAAAGTGCTGCGCGCTGCCCTGCGCGATGCGCGGCTCTCGCCAAACGATATCGATGCCGTGGAATGCCACGGTACGGGAACGTCGCTCGGGGATCCCATCGAGCTTCAGGCCCTCGCCGCCGTTTACGGGGTGGAGCGCGATCGGCCTCTTCGGCTCGGTGCGCTCAAGTCGAACATCGGTCACCTCGAGCCCGCGTCGGGGCTCGCCGGGGTGGCCAAGGTCGTTGCAGCGTTGCGCCACGGAGCGTGGCCTGCCTCGCTGCACACGGCTCCGCGAAATCCACTCGTCGACTGGGACGCGCTCTCCTTCGACGTGGTCGATGCGTTGCAACCGTGGACGAGGCGCGATGGGCACGTCCGCCGCGCCGCCGTCTCGGCCTTCGGGCTCTCGGGAACGAATGCCCACGTCGTTCTGGAGGAGGCTCCGGCGCTCGAGTCCGCGCCAGAGGCGCTCGCCGTCGGAGCGAGAGAGCTACCCCTCGTCCTCTCGGGCAAACGCGAGGGGGCGTTGGAGGAGCAGGCGGCGCGGCTTCGAGCGCACCTCGTCGCGAACCCCGAGCTCGACCTCGCCGACGTCGCGCATTCGCTCGTCTTTTCCCGCGCACACTTCGACCACCGCGCCGTCCTCGTCGCCCGCGAACGCGCGGACCTGCTCGACGGCCTCGAGGCTCTCGCGCGCGGCGCCTCTGCTCCTTGTCTCGTGCGCGGAGATGCCTCCCTCCGCGGCAAGCTCGTCTTCGTCTTCCCGGGCCAGGGCGGGCAGTGGGCCGGCATGGCACGCTCCCTCTTCGACGAATCTCCCGTCTTTCGGGACCAAATCCTCGCCTGCGCCAAGGCGCTCGACCCTTACCTTCCAGCTCCGCTTCTCGATCTCCTTCTTCCCTCGGCCGATTCTCCTTTCCACCTCGACAGGGTCGACGTCGTCCAGCCTCTGCTCTTCGCCGTCTTCGTTTCCCTCGCCGCCCTCCTTCGCTCCCTCGGCGTCCATCCCGACGCCGTCGTTGGGCATAGCCAAGGCGAGATCGCCGCCGCCTTCGTCGCCGGTGCGCTTTCCCTCGAGGATGCCGCCAAAGTCGTTGCCCTCCGCAGCCGCGCGCTCGCTTCCCTCGCTCGCTCCGGCGCCATGGCGTCCGTCGAGGCTTCTCCCACCCAGCTCGAGCCCCTCCTTGCCCCCTTCGGCGACGACCTCTCCATCGCCGCCGTCAATTCCCCTCGCTCCACCGTCCTCTCGGGCTCCCAAGACGCCATCGACCAGCTCCTGCTCCGCCTCGAGCGCGACGGCGTCTTTGCTCGTAAGGTCCGCGTCGACTACGCCTCCCACTCCCACCACGTCGACCCTCTTCGCGACGCTCTCCTCGAGCAGCTCCGCGACATCTCGCCACGCTCCGCGTCTCTTGCTCTCTATTCCACCGTCACCGGCGACGTCCTGCTCGGGACCGAGCTCGGCCCCGATTACTGGGTCCAAAACCTCCGTCAGTCCGTTCGCTTCCACGACGCCACCTCCAAGCTTCTCGACCACCAGCACCGTTTCTTCCTCGAAGTCAGCCCACATCCCGTCCTTGCTCTCGCCCTCAGCCAGTCCTTCGACCACACAGGCATCCAGGCTTGCGTCTCCGGAACTCTCCGCCGCGACCACGGGGGTCTCCACCGCGTCCTGCTCTCCCTCTCCGAGCTCCTCGCACGCGGCTTTCAGCCCGACTGGCCCGCGCTCCTGCCCAAAGGTCGCATCGTCACCCTTCCCACGTATCCTTTCCAGCACACGCGTTTCTGGCTCGAGGCGCCGAAGGCCTCCGAGCACCCGCTGCTCGGTAGGTCCGTTCCCACCGCGGAACGGGATGCCTTCCTTTATGCGGGGCGCCTCTCGCTCGAGACCCACCCTTGGCTCGCGGGGCACGTGGTGCTCGAGACGGTGCTCGTTCCCGGAACCGCGTTCCTCGAGCTGGCCCTTGCCGCGGGCCTTCGTGCCAAGTGCGCGCGGGTCGACGAGCTCACGCTTCTCGCGCCTCTGGCACTGCACGCGGACGGAGCCGTCCAGCTCCAGGTGTCCGTCGGAGCACCGGAGCACGATGGGCGGCGGGCGCTGACGATCCACTCGCGGGTCGACGACGGCGATGCAAGCTGGGTGCAGCACGCGTCCGGCATGTTGGGCGCGGAGGCCGCGTCACCGCCGGCGGAATCGTCGTGGGGCGTGTGGCCGCCGGATGGTGCCGTTCCCATCGCCCTCGATGGATTTTACGAGCGGTTGGCGGGTGACGGGCTGGCGTATGCGACGCCCTTTCACGGGCTTCGCGCGGTCTGGCGCCGGGGCGAGGAGCTCTTCGCCGAGGTGCGGCTCCCCGACGGGAACGCGGATGCGCACCGGTTCGCCATTCATCCCGCGCTGCTGGATGCCGCGCTCCATCCGCTCACGCTCGATGCGCGCGCGGGGACGGGCATCGAGCTTCCGTTTGCGTGGATGGGCGTGTCGCTTCGGCGCGCCGGCGCGTCGTGGCTGCGTGTCCACCTTACGCGGCCGGGCCCGGGAAACGCCGTCGCGCTATCCATCGCCGATGGGGACGGCGAGCCCGTCGCGAGCATCGCGTCGTTCGTCACACGCCCCGCGGCCACCGACGTGCTTCGGGGCGGTGATTCGCTGTACCGCGTGGAGTGGACCCAAGCTCCCGCGTCGGATGCGCGCACGAACCTGCGCATGGTCTTGCTGGGTAGGGGCGCGGTGGTCGCCGAGCACCTCGAGGGCCGCTTGGCCGCGAGCCATGACGATCTGGACGAACTGCGCATGGCACTCGATCGCGGGGAGCCGGTCCCGGACCTGGTGCTCGTTCCGTGGGAGCTCGAAGGCGGAGCCACCGCGGAGGCGGCCCACGACGCAACGCGAGGGCTCGTGCAGTGGCTTCACGGTTGGTTCGCCGAACCGCGGGTCGCCGGGTGCCGGTTGACCGTGCTCACGCAGCGGGCGATCGCGACGCAACCGGAGGAGGACGTGGTGTCGCTGCCCGGCGCGCCGCTTTGGGGGCTCGTTCGCAGCGTGCAAGCGGAACACGCCGATCGAGCCATTGCGCTGCTCGACATCGACGACGTTTCCTATGCGGCATTGACCGATGCGCTTTCGCGGGAGGAGCCGCAGCTCGCGCTGCGAAATGGTGCCGTGTGGGTACCGCGCCTCGTGTCATCCGATGGCCACGATTTCCTGCCGATGCCGGACGCTCCGACGTGGCGCTTGGAGATCTCGAGCAAGGGCACGCTCGAGGCGCTGACCCTCGCGCCGTATCCCGAGGCGGGTGCGCCGCTCGAACCGGGGCAGGTTCGCATCGGGGTGCGCGCTGCGGGGCTCAATTTTCGCGATGTTCTCAACGCGCTCGGGATGTATCCGGGCGAAGCCGGGCCGCTCGGTGTGGAAGGGGCCGGGGTGATCCTCGAGGTCGGCGCCAACGTGACGGGATTGGCCGCGGGCGATCGCGTGATGGGCCTTTTCGTCGGGGCGTTCGGCCCCGTGGCGGTGGCGGATCATCGCATGGTCGTGCGCATGCCGTCCCATTGGTCCTTTGCACAAGCCGCCAGTGTTCCGGTCGTCTTTCTGACCGCGTATTACGCCTTCGTCGAGCTCGGGCGCCTCCAGCCCGGGGAGCGCGTCCTCATTCATGCCGCCGCGGGCGGCGTCGGTTTGGCGGCCATTCAGCTTGCGCGCCATCTCGGCGCCGAGGTCTTTGCCACCGCCAGTCCCTCCAAGTGGAATGTCCTGCGACGTCTCGGCTTCGACGATGCTCACATCGCTTCCTCTCGCTCCCTCGACTTCGAGGACCACTTCCGACTCTCCACCCGCGGCCTCGGATTCCACCTCGTCCTCGACTCCCTCGCTCGCGACTTCGTCGACGCTTCCCTTCGCCTTCTCCCTCTCGGCGGCCGCTTTCTCGAGATGGGCAAGACCGATGTTCGCGACCCCAATGTCGTTGCCTCCCTGCATCCGCACGTCCGCTACCAGGCCTTCGATCTCATCGACGCAGGACCCGAGCGCATCGGACAGATGCTCGCCTCCCTCCTCGACCTCTTTCACCGTGGCGTCCTTTCCCCCATTCCCACCGCTTCGTTCGACCTTCGCCATGCACGTCACGCGTTTCGCTTCCTCGGACAGGCTCGTCACGTCGGAAAGCTCGTGCTCTCCGTTCCTCAGCCTCTCCGGACGCACGGCACCGTCCTCATCACCGGCGGCACCGGCACGCTCGGTGCGCTCCTCGCTCGGCATCTCGTCTCCCATCATGGCGTCCGCCATCTGCTCCTCGCTTCCCGCTCTGGCCCTCGCGCCAACGGCGTCGACGCCCTCGTCCGCGAGCTAAGCGACTCCGGCGCCCATGTCTCCGTCGCCGCGTGCGATTTCTCTCAGCGCGATGACGTCGCAAGCCTGCTCGCCTCCATCTCGGACGAGCATCCCCTCTCCGCCGTCTTTCACGCCGCGGGCGTCCTCGATGACGCCCTTCTCCTCGACCTTTCCCCCGAGCGCCTTCACCGCGTCTTGCAGCCAAAGATCGATGCCGCTCTCCATCTGCACGAGCTCACTCGCTCGCTCGATCTCTCCGCCTTCGTCCTTTTCTCTTCCCTCGCCGGCACGCTCGGAGGCGCTGGACAGGCAAATTATTCCGCCGCCAATGCCTTCCTCGATGCCCTCGCCCAGCATCGCCGCGCACACGGCCTGCCCGCTCTCTCCCTCGCGTGGGGATTCTGGCAGCCACGCAGCGCCATGACCGCACACCTCGATCAGGCCGATCTCGCCCGCATCGCTCGCTTCGGGGTTCTTCCTCTCTCCGCTTCCCACGCCCTCGCTCTTCTCGACTCCGCACTCGCTCGACCCGAGCCCTGCCTCGTTCCCGCACGACTCGACCTTCGCGCGTTGCGCGCGGTTTCGAGTCCGCCGGCCTTGCTCCGGCATCTCGCGCGCTCCCGATCGCGCGAGGTGTCGCCGGCGGGGGTGGACGTCCCCGGCTCCAAGCTGCAGCAGCGACTCGCCGCCCTCCCCGCCGAGGAGCGGGAGCGCGCGCTCGTCGACCTTCTCCGGTCCGAGCTTGCCACCGTCCTCGGGCATGCCTCGCCCTCCGCCATCGACCCCGCGCGGCCGCTCAAGGAGCTCGGCCTCGATTCCCTCGTGGCCCTCGAGCTTCGCAATCGGCTTTCCTCGCTCACGGGTTTGCGCCTTCCTTCGACCCTCCTTTTCGATCACCCATCCCTGTCCGCGCTCGTGCCTTTTCTCTCCTCTCTCCTCTTCAAGCACACCGCGACCCAGCTTCCCGCCACCTCTCACGTTCCCATTCTGGAGGATGATCCCATCGCCATCCTCTCCATGAGCTGCCGCTTTCCGGGCCATGTCTCCTCGCCCGAGCAGCTCTGGCAATTGCTCCTCGATGGCTCCGATGCCATCTCTCCCTTTCCCGTGGATCGCGGTTGGGAGCTCGATGCGCTCTTCGATCCCAATCCTGACGCCAAAGGAACGTCCTACACCCGTCACGGCGGCTTCCTGCACGAGCCAGCCTGCTTCGACCACGCCTTCTTCGACATCAGTCCGCGCGAAGCGCTGGCCATCGATCCCCAGCATCGCCTCCTCCTCGAGTGCTCTTGGGAGGCCTTCGAGCGCGCCAACATCGCCCCGGCTTCCCTTCAAGGGTCGCTCACCGGCGTCTTCATCGGGATCATCTACAACGACTATGCCTCCAGGCTCGCTCTCGCACCTCACGACCTCGAAGGGCATCTCGGCATCGGCTCCGCCCCCAGCGTCGCCTCCGGGCGCATCGCTTATTCCTTTGGCCTTCAGGGGCCCGCGCTCTCCATCGATACGGCCTGCTCGTCGTCCCTCGTGGCCATTCACCTTGCCTGCCAGTCGCTGCGCCAGGGGGAGTCCTCACTCGCCCTTGCGGGCGGCGTCACCGTCATGGCTTCCCCTCGGCCCTTCGTCGAGTTTTCGCGCCAGCGCGCGCTTTCCTCCGATGGCCGCTGCCGTTCGTTCTCGGAGGGTGCCACCGGAGCAGGTTGGGCCGAAGGCGTGGGCTTGATCCTGCTCGAGCGCCTCTCCGATGCGCGACGACTCGGGCATCCCGTCCTCGCCGTGATCTCCGGATCCGCCGTCAATCAGGACGGCCGAAGCCAGGGTCTCACCGCCCCCAATGGGCCCGCTCAACAGCGCGTCATCCGGCAGGCGCTTCTCAATGCCCGCCTCGCTCCAGAGGACGTCGATGCCGTCGAGGCTCATGGCACAGGCACCGCGCTCGGTGATCCCATCGAGGCTCACGCGCTCCTCGCGACGTACGGCGCGGATCGCCCTTCCGATGCACCGCTTTGGCTCGGGTCCATCAAGTCCAACATCGGGCACACACAGGCTGCCTCCGGCGTCGCGGGCGTCATCAAGATGGTTCTTGCCATGCAGCATGGCCTGCTTCCCAAGTCCCTCCATGCCGAGGAGCCTTCCTCGCACATCGACTGGGACTCCGGATCTCTGCGTCTCTTGGCCTCGCACACACCCTGGCCGGTCACGGGCCGTCCTCGACGCGCCGCCGTCTCGGCCTTCGGCATCAGCGGCACCAATGCGCACCTCATTCTTCAGCAACCGCCTTCGACGGCGCACGCACCACCGCGCAGCTTAGCTTCCCTTCCTTATCCATTCCTCCTCTCCGCCAAGTCTCACGACGCGCTTCGCGCCCATGTGACTCGGCTTCACGAGCATCTTTCCGCCAATCCGAACCTCGCTCTTCCCGACGTCGCGTATTCCCTCGCCACTCGCTCGCACTTCTCCCATCGCGCCGCCTTCGTCGCCAACGATCTCCCCGACCTCCTTCAGCAGCTCGGCGCCTTCGAGAGTCCGCTCGCGGCTACTCCTACGCCGAAGCTCGCCTTCCTCTTCTCTGGACAGGGCTCCCAACGCCCCCAGATGGGGCGCGCCCTCTACGACGCTTTCCCGGTCTTTCGGCAATCCATCGACGACGTCTGCCAACACCTCGACCCGCTGCTCGATTCGCCTCTTCGCGACGTTCTCTTTGCCCCCAACGACTCTTCCCTCGCTCTTTCCATCCATCAAACCGCTTTCACACAGCCCGCTCTTTTCGCCCTCCACGTCGCTCTCTTTCGCCTCCTCGCTTCCTTCGGCCTTCAGCCCGATTTTCTCCTAGGACACTCCATCGGCGAAATCTCCGCCGCTCACCTCGCAGGCGTCTTCTCTCTCCCAGACGCATGCTTCCTCGTCGCCTCCCGCGCCAAGCTTCTCCAGAATCTCCCTCAGAGCGGCGCCATGCTCGCCCTCCACGCTTCCGAGGACGAACTCGCCCCTCTCCTCCTCGGCCTCGAGCATCGCCTGGCCATCGCCGCCGTCAACTCTCCCTTCTCCTGCGTCCTCTCCGGCGACTCCGACGCCATTGCCTCCCTCCAAAAGCATTTCACCTCCCTCGGCCGCAAAAACTCCCTTCTCCGCGTCAGCCATCCCTTTCACTCCCCTCTCCTCGAGCCCATCCTCGACGACTTCCGCGACGTCGCACGCACCATCTCCTTCTCCCCTCCCCGCATTCCCATCTTCTCCAACCTCTCCGGACGGCGCGCCCTCGCCGACGAGCTCTCCTCTCCCGATTACTGGGTCCAGCACCTCCGCAACACCGTCCGCTTCTCCGATGCCCTCTCCGCCCTCGTCGCCGAAGGGGCCAACGCCTTCCTCGAGCTCGGAGCCGACTCCACCCTCTGCTCCCTCGCGCTGCAATCCCTCCCATCCGACTCCACCGTCCTCCCTTCCCTTCGCACCGACGTCGACGAGCCCCTTTCTCTCCTCTCTTCCCTCGCCTCCCTTCACGCCCGTCATCACGCTATCGACTGGCTCACGCTTCTCTCTCCTCTCCATCCTCGTTTCACCCCTCTCCCGACCTACCCCTTCCAGCGTCAGCGCTTTTGGCTCCAGCCGAACGCGTCGCCTTCTTCCGCCACACCTTCGACGGACGCCTCGTGCGATCCTGCGCCCTACCAGGTCGAGTGGGTAGCGCTCGCCGAGGCCTCCCCGGCGGTGCGGGCGGAGCGTTGGGCCTGCATCGGGGAGGCGCTTCGCGATCCGTCGGGTAACGTCGATCACTACCCGGATCTCGCGTCCCTTCGAATCGCTTTGGAGCGAGGTGCTCCACGGCCGGACACCGTCGTCGTGGACTGCCTGGAGGAGGATCCTACCGCGACGGGCATGCACCGCCTCCTCGCCTTGCTTCAAGAGTGGCTAGCCGACGAGCCGCTCCAGAGAACCCGCTTGGTCGTGCTCACCCGGCGGGCGATTGCCACGCGACCCGAGGAAGACGTCCTCGATCTCGGCCATGCTGCGGCCTGGGGCCTCGTGCGCACGGCTCAATCCGAATACCCCGACAGGGCCATCGTGCTCGTCGACCTCGAGGAACCCCACGCGTCCGTGCAGGCGATCGCGCGCGCCGTGCACGCGGGGGAATCGCAGAGCGCGTTGCGGGATGGGGCCCTGCGTGTCCCGCGGCTCGTGCATGGCCCTGCCGCCGGCGTTGGCTCTCCGCCGTGGTCGGGGCATGGCACGGTGCTCATCACGGGGGGCACCGGGGCACTCGGGTCGCTCGTCGCGCGGCATCTCGTCGAGCGGCATGGCGTGCGCCACCTCGTGCTCCTATCGCGACGAGGCGCCTACGCGCCCGGTGCCATCGCGCTCCGAGAGCAACTCGAGGCGGCAGGTGCCCACGTCGTCTTCGCCGCGTGCGACGGCAGTGATCGCGATGCCTTGAAGGCCGTCGTCGCGGCCATTCCCGAGAAGCACCCGCTCGAGGGCGTCGTCCACGCGGCCGGGTTGCTCGACGACGGTGTGTTGCTCGCGCTCACGCCGGAACGAATGGATCGCGTGATGCGCGCCAAAGTCGATACCGCGCTGCATTTGCACGAGCTCACCCGCGAGCATCGTCTTTCGGCCTTCGTGCTCTTCTCGTCGCTCGCTGGCACGTTGGGGGGCGCTGGGCAGGCGAGCTACGCCGCCGCCAATGCCTTCCTCGATGCCTTGGCCCACCACCGGCGCGCCAACGGATGGCCGGCGACAGCCCTCGCGTGGGGGCCTTGGGACGATGGACACGGCATGACCGCTCGGCTCACCAACGGTGATCGCTCGCGGATGGTTCGCCTCGGGGTTCGAGCATTGTCGTCCGTGCATGCGCTGTCGCTGCTCGACACGGCGGTCGCGGGAAAAGCACCTGCCCTGGTGCCTGCCGACCTCGATGTACCCGCCCTGCGAGCAACCGCATCGACGCTCCCTGCACTCCTTCGGTCCCTCGTTCCCGTCGACGCGAAACCCTCCTCGGAAGCACGCCCGCGCGTCGATCTCCTTCCGGAGGAAGAGCGCCACGCGGCACTGCTCACCATCGTCCGGGAAGAGGCGGCGCGTGAGCTCGGCCTCGCCGACCCGCACGACGTCGCCCCCGAGCGCCCGCTGCTCGAGCTCGGGCTCAACTCGCTGATGGCCATCGAAATCCGCCGCCGCCTGAGCGCGCGGCTCGATGTGCCCGTTCCCGCGTCGCTCCTCTTCGAGTGCCCGACCGCGCTCTCGGCGGCGGACAAGCTCCTTGCCCTCTCGGCGCCCGCGCCGAGCGAAGCCGATGGCGGAAAGGAAACCCGCACCGCGCTCGCACACCTTTTTCAGCAAGCCAACGAACTCGGCAAACCGGAACAGGCGTGGCAATTCTTGGACGTCGCCTCGCGGCTCCGACCCATGCTCGACGAAGGGTCAGACGTGCACATCGCCCGGCCGGTGCGGGTGGCCCGCGGCACCGCATCGCCGCGCCTCTTGTGCCTTCCCTCCCTGGTGGCGCCCACCGGGCCGATTCAATACGCGCGCTTCGCGGCCGCCTTGCGCGAGCTTCGCGACGTGGATGTCCTCTCCATCCTGGGCTTCGGCCAGAGCGATCCGCTTCCCGCATCGCTTGCCGCGGCGGTGGCCATTCAGACCGAGGCCGTTCGTCGCTCCGCCGGCCGCGGCCCCTTTGCGCTCGTCGGTTACTCGTCCAGCGGGTGGCTGGCGCACGCCGTCGCCCATCATCTGGAACGAAGGGAGGGCATCCGCCCGGAGGCCCTCATTCTGCTCGATACGTACGATCCGAGGCGCATCGATCCTCGACTGCGGTCCACCTTGCGACGGGCGTGGGGCCATTGGTTGCCGGCCATCCCGCGCCTCGATGACGAGCTGACCGCCATGAGCTGGTACTTCCAACTCTTCGACGATTGGGCCCCGGCGCCCACGCCCACGCCCACCCTGCTCGTCCGTCCCATGGAGCCCGTCCCCGATGCTTCGGGGACCCTGGATGTTCCCTGGCGGGCCACCTGGGAGGGAGCCCACACCGTGCGGGACGTGCCGGGCAACCACCTCAGCATGATGGAGAAGCACGCCGACTCCACCGCGTGCGCCGTTCACGAGTGGCTCATTTGGCTTTCGCACCAATGGCCGCTCTCCGCCGATCACCTCGAAGACCTCTCGCCATAGGACGTTACCGATGAACGAATCCGTTTCCTCGCGCAAACTTTGTCGCAGCGAGGCGATGCTCTGGAAGTTCGACCAGGCCGCCTCCATCAACGGCACCGTCACCGCCAAAATCAAAGGCCACCTGACGGATGCTGCCCTTCGGACGGGCCTGGTGGCGCTCCAAGCTCGCCACCCGTACCTTCGAACGCACATCGACGTGGACGAGCGAGGCGCGCCTTGGTTCCGTTTCGACAAGGCCGGACCGCTGCCTCTGCGCGTCGTCACCATCGCCGAGCCGGAATGGGTCGCGGAGCTCGAACGCGAGGCCAATGACAAATTCCGATGGAGCGACGGCCCCCTCGCACGATGCGTGCTCCTGCGCCACGGGCCCGAAGACGCCACCATCTTTCTGACCATGCACCATGCGATTTGCGACGGTCAGAGCATCCTCTTCGCCATGCGCGATCTGCTGGAGAGCACGGCGCGAGCTGCGCGCGGCGAAGCGCCGGAGCTCTCCGTGCTCGAGGATGTTCGCGCGGTCGAAGATCGCTTGCCGGCCAAGCTATTTAGCCGCAAGGGCGCTGGCTTTCTGTACGACTTCGTCTCGGACGAGATCCGTCTTCGGATGAAGTACGGCGCACCGTTCCGGATGCCGCGGGACGAGGAGGTTCCGCTCGATGCGCGCCATTTCAAGTGCCGGCCCACCGTCCTCGACGAGGAGCGCACGGCGAAGCTTTTGGCGCGCGCGCGTGCCGAAGGCACCACGATCCATGGCGCACTCTGCGCGGCCACCATCCTGGCCATCCTCCGCGACGCGGGGGTGTCCCGCCCCGTACAGGTGTTCCTCGGCAGTGCGGTGAGCGTGCGCAACGACCTCGTCCCCGCCGTGGGCGACGACGTGGGCTACTACGCGTCGTCGCAGCCCTATCGGGCCCCCGTCGATCCCGATGCCTCGTTCTGGGACCTGGCGCGCTCCGTTCGCGGACAGATGATCCGCGGCCGCTCCCGCGGCGATGCCATCATGATGCTCGATTTCGGCTCCGGCATGTACCGTCTCATGGGAGGCGACGGAGCCACACCCCTGGAACTTGCGCACAAATGGAACAAGCTGCTCACGGGGCTCGGGGTCAGCAACATGGGGCGGCAGGATTTCACCACGGACTTTTCCCCGTTCTCGCTGGATGGCCTCTATCTCTCGGCGGCGCTATCGGCCTTTACCGACTTCGTGACGTCGGCCATGACGTTCCGCGATCGACTGGTCATCACCTTTCTCTGGGCGGAGCCCGTCATCCGGCGGCAACGCGCCATTCAGCTCGGAGATTCCGTGCACGCGCACTTGGAGCAGGCGATCATGTGATTTGCGTATTCCGCCTCCGCTCTTCCTCGGGATGAGCGGCGTTCGATTCGCGGTATTTTCCTGGGGCGACGCCCGTCCAGCGCCGAAATGCGCGCAGGAACGGGCGCACGTCCGAATATCCAACCAAGAATGCCGCTTCGTTGATGGTCACACGCGGATCTCGCAGATATTGCAGCGCAAGCTTGCGCCGCACGTCGTCGACCTCCAATTGGAACTTCGTCCCCAATTCGTCCAATCGTCGCTGGAACGTCCGAGGGCTCATGTGGAAATGAGTGGCGACGGATTCGAGCACCGGCGAGCCATCTCGGATCACCTCCCGCAGGTATCGCCGGACCTCCGATACGAAATCGTCCGCCACGTTCGTCGGTGGCAGCTCGCGCTGCGCGAATCGGTCGAGCAGCGCGAGAAGGTCGCCATCCGCACTGGGAATGGTGAAATTCGGCACGTCCGCAGGAAAAATGAGCGCGTTGAAGTCCCGATCGAACTCGATGTCGCGGGTGCCGAAGAAGTGCACCAACTGCGAGGCATCGGAGCGCGGCTCGTGCATGAAGAGCACCCGCGTCGGAGAGACCGGGCGGCACGCCAGCTCACGCATGAGCGTCAACAGGAGACCGAGGGTGAACTCTTGGGGGTGGCGTCCCAAACCAGGCCGGCCTCCCGGAATGTAGTGGCCGATGACGAACTCGTCGGGGCCCGACTCGATGCGAAAAGGCATGATGTTGTTGACCAAGGATTGATACCTGGCCAGCCTCTGCACGGCCGCACCGAGGGTCGGCGCGCTGCGTGCCGCAAATTCCAGCACGCCGTACGAACCACGCTTGTAGCTGCGCGCCATGCGAATGCCCAAATACGGCTCGTCGAGCACCTGCTCGACGGCGTCGCACACGTCGCGCATCAAGGAGATGGACGCGGGGAAGAGCTCGCCCGGGGGAGGCTCGCGCGGGATCCCCAGTTTTCGTTCGATCGCGTCCGCGTCCCCTCCGACCGCCCGCACATAGGCGAGCAGCATGGGAATGAAGAGCGACTGCATCTCCTGCTGCGGACTAGAATTTTCCTTCCTCATCGATACGGCACATCCGCCTAGCTGCTCTTCCAAAGGTGAGTGTTTACACCACCTCGCACTCGGCGCCACAAGAACCCGATTCACTCCGAAACCGCGCAGCTCTGGCCGCGGTGATCGCGATAGATGCGCCGCACGTAATCGAGGCCGGGATGATCCCGCCAGCGTTCCAACCAGCGCTGCCAACCGGCGGGCCGCGGCTCCGGTGCCGACGCCGGGTACTCGAGCGGCAGGCAAGTCGCCTGAAGCACCGTCGCGGCGGTCAGGTCGGCGATGCTGAAGCGGTCGCCGATCAGGTAGCCGGTTTCCGCGGCGTGGCGCACGACGAAGTCGAGCGCTTCCTTGGTCCGCTCGCGGCCGGTCTCGGCACCGGCGGCGCCGATTTGCATATCCATGCGCATCACGGCACGGATGCACGGAAAAGCACTCACGTACACCTTCTGCTGCCACGCCGGCAGGCCGCCAGCCAAGACGCGTGCGGCGTACTCGGTATGCGGCAGCCACTCGAAAAAGGCCGCACGGCGCAGCGCCGGGCCGATCTCGTCGTCGAACCATTTCTGAATTTCCAGCGCCCGCGCACGCTGCTGCGCGTCTGCAGGGTACAGCGGTGGATCGGGCCAGGTTCGCTCGACGTAGTCCAGAACCGTCGCCGAGTTTTTCAGCACGCGACCGTCGTGCCGCAGGATGGGCATCGACTTCTGGCCGAAGCGTGGCATCAGCGTCAGCACGTGCGGCCCGGGCAACAACGAATGCCGGACATGCGGCACCTGCTTGTAGTCCAGTGCCCAGCGCGCCTTTTCAGGATACATGGAGAAGCGGATTTGCCAGAGCTCCGGATGGTTCACCGCCCGTTACTCTGGGGCATCGACGCACGGATTCCAACCGGCTCGTCGAGAACGCGGCGTTCAATCGTCGGAATCGGCATCGTAGACGCGGAGGAGAACACTTCCGCGTGGCGGGATTTGATCGGCGCGGGCCGGATCGATTTCGTCGATTTGGCCCTTTGCGGCGGTGTGGGCGATGGCCATCATGGACGCCAGGGCCGACCGGATCTGATCCTGCTCGCGGGCGGAGTCCATCGCGCTTAGCTCGACGAGCACGGAGCCGGCACCGCGAAGGCCATAGGCGTTGCGGGCGATGCCCTCGTAATCGCCACCGGGATATTGCGAGACGTTGCCGCCCGCTGCAGCCATCGATTGTTGCACGATGACGGCGATCTGCTTGGCGAACGCCACATCGTCCGGCTTCGTATCGGGATGGGTCGGCCACATCACGGAGGCGGTGATCTCGCGACCGCTCGGATCGAAGTAGCGACCTTGCATGTGATAATCCACGACAATGACGGGATCGAATGCGGCATAATGACGTTGGATATGAGCCGCTTCGGTGGCCGGGTTCTCCTCCGGTGAGATTCCGGGATTGTGATAGCGGTTGATATCGTATCCCTTGCCGCGCTCCCCGTATTCCGGATTGGCATCGGGAGCGTAATTGTATCGCCAATTGCGCTCGAAGCCGTCGGCGTTGGCGCGAACGACGATATCCACGGTGACACGCTTGCGCAGCCAGGTCTGCCAAGGATCGGCGCCGATTCCAACTTTGCGTAAGAACTCCAACGCGGCGGGCGTGCCGAGCGGCTCGTTGCCGTGCTGCTGCGTTACGTACAAAATTCGGATCGGCCCGTGCCCCACGCGTGCGCTCCAGATGGGGCGTTTCTCGTTGGAATCACCAATGCGCGACAATTCGACCGCGCCATCGCTCCGCTCCTCGATCGAGCGCAACTCCGACGCGAGTCGCGCCGTGCTCGGACGTGGGTCGACGGGCTTGGCGCCCCCTGCGATGTCCAACGGACGCGCGTCCGTGAGCGACTCGCTGCGAACCTCGCCGGGGCCGCACGCCAGAACCAAAGCCAGACTGCTCACGCCCACTACGATGGAACGACGCGCCTTCGGCATGGGCGCCATGCTGCACCCATTTCACGGCGTCCGCTAGGCACGATTCGCATCGCGCCCCGTGTCAATGCGTCATCCTCGCGTGAAAACCGTGCCATTCAGCGCGTTTGGCAAAATCATGCCGATGTGCGAACCCCACATATCCCCAATCGACGACACGGGAGAGCTTTGTTCCCAAACCGGCGTATCATCGAGACGTCGCTATCGGGCGACTCATTGGGCGTTGCCATCCGCACGTGGGAATCAATGAGTTTCTGTGAGTTCAACCTGAAGATGGACCATGAAGACGATTTCACATAGCTCGCACGGCCGCACGTATTACTTCACCGGCGCGAATGCGGACCTTTGGCAGATTGCCACGGAGCACAGCGCCATTTTCGCCGAAAGGGACTTCGATACACTTGCCCAAGCTTTTGGCTCGTCGGACGACAACGAGCGCGTAGATGCCTCCAAGCTGCTCATCACCAAGCTGTGGAAGGCCCACCCGGAACTGGGGCCATATCCATTCTTGGATTGCCTGAGCAAATTCGAATTCAATCGTCAGTTTCACAGCAATTATCGCGATCACGTTTGCCACCAGCTCAAGGTCTATTTGCTGGGACTGGGAATCTTGTCGTGTTCGCACCGCTTGCGCGGCGAAACGGGGAAGTTGGTCGGGGATCACAACCTCGGACTCGTCTGGCTGGTGACCGCCGTGTTCCATGACGTCGGGTACGTGGTCGAGAGTGAGCATTCCCAGCCGGATTCTCGAAGTTGGAAGCTGGTTCGAGAGGAATACGAGCGCGCGATGCGCAATCCGCTCACGGCACTCCTCCAGGAACACGACCTCTCCGACGCGACGGAACAGCAGATTCAGAAGGCGTATTCGATTCGAACCCCGACGCTGGACGGAATGGGAGACTTGGAACAGGACGCGCTGTTCCAGGCTTTCAAAGAGGAAGGGGTGAAAGCCAACCTGGGACAATTCATAGCTGGCGATAGGACACCCGTCCAAAAATACTTTGCATATGCGCAAAAGACCGCGAGCAAGCGGCCCCCGTTCAAAGACCATGGGGTCGCCAGTGCGCTGCTTCTAACCAAGACGTGGCGCGATTTCGACGAGTACCTCGAGCAGCTCGTCATGCCGCGATCGCTGTCCCAGTCGCAACAAAACGCCCCGAAGGTTGCCGCGGCCCTCAGTCGGATCCGCCCTTCGGTCGAGAACGTGCTGGCAAAGCGGCGCCAACTCGAGACGCATATCATGCGCGCAGCCGGAGCCATGTCGCTGCACAATATTACTCCAGCGCAGTGGAACCGTGAAGACTCCTCGAACCAAGGTCTGACATTCGATATTTATCGGATCCGTATCGGCAAGGACGGCTCGAACACGGGCAATCCATTGGCATTCATGCTTGCATTCGTCGATACGTTGCAGGACTGGGACCGTCCGACGTTCTCGGAGACGCCCAACGAGGGAGCCCTTCACTCGCACGACATCTCGGTGAGTCCGGACAAGGCCGCCGGTAAGGTCCTGGTATACGTCAAAAAGGACGCCGAAGAGTTCAGCGCCCCACCCAAGTCGAAGCATGCGCGGTACTCTCGCGTCGTGCGCTGCTTGAAGGAGTTTCTCGACGAAGGCGACGTCGACTCCCTCCTCGCGTGGACGCCCGATACCGCCGCCATTCCCAAGGCAGCGCCTTCGGCGCCCATCGTTCCGCCTCTGGACTCGCGCCGGGATCTCGATCTCGGTGGCGGCATGAAAATGCCGCCCAAGGATCCTTGGCACTGGGTCGCTCTGCTCCGAAGCGAGGCGTCGCGGCACGGCGACCTCATGGCGACACTCCAACGCGGCAAAGGCGACTCCAGGCCCCGCTACATCGATTCTGGATTTGCGTACTGGGGAACCGCACCGACCAATCGATGGTGGGAGGCCTGCCGGAGTCCGTACTATTTGGTGATGAAGAAGGGGATCGCCACGTTCGAGGACCGATGGGAGGAGCTCCTCGATACATTCGAGGAGAGCTTACCTGGCATTTACGTGAGTTACGGCGTGGGAACGGGAGAGAAAGATGCCGTTGTCCTTGCCACGCTGAAAGCCGCCGGGGGTCAGCCGTTCTACGTTCCCATCGACATGAGCTTGGACATGCTCGTGGAGGGCGCGAAGATCGCATCGAAGGGCCCGAGCCGGACGAACCGAATCATTCCGGTGCTGATGGACTTCTCCGCACCTCTCGAGCTCGAGACCGTGAAAGAAATTCGAAGAAAGTCACTTGGGGACGGGCCGATCTTGTTCTCGTTGCTCGGAAATACCCTGGCCAACTTTGCAGACGATATCAGCCTGCTGAAGACCCTGGCGGAGGTCATGGTGAAAGGAGACTTGATGCTGCTCGAGGTGGCCGCGACGAATCGAGTCGACGACACGACGGCGGCCATGGCGTCGGCCGAGTATCGGAGCATTCACCCGTTCGAGCTGTTCGTCTCGAGCGCCCTCACGCTGCATGCGAATTTGCCGGTGGGCACCATTGAATACACGGGGGAGGTCTGCGGCAATGGGGAGGTGCTGCAGATCGATATCAACTCCGTGAGCGACAGCAAACGCAGGGGGCGCTTCATCAATGATTCCGTGATTCAGGTGGAACCCAACGAGAGGATCCGTCTGTATCGCAGTCGAAAATATTCGCTCACGGCCATCCGAGGGCTCGTGCAAGAAGCAGGGCTGAGCGAGGTCACGAGCAACTTGCAATTGAACGAACGAAGTTCTCCGTTCGGACTCTACTTGGGATTGTATAGAAAATGATACGTATCGCCACCTGATAGAGCTTGGATTACCCCGGCTCGGGCGCAAGGCGCCAGAACGCCGAAACGGGGCCCACCTTTGCGCCCATCGCGTAGGCGTTTTCCACCGCCTTCGTGACGAACGCCTTGGCAAACCGGGTCGCTTCGACCACGGACATGCCGCGCGCGAGGCCCGCGGTCATTGCCGACGCCAAGGTGTCGCCGGCGCCGTGCGTGTGCGGCGTTTCGAACCGCGGCCCGGGGAGCTCGACGAACGTCGTGCCGTCGAACAGCAAGTCCATGCACTCCGGATCGGATCTCAGGTGCCCGCCCTTGACCAAGACATACTTCGGGCCGAGCTGCTGCAGCAGGCTCGCTGCCTCGCGCATCTGCTCGCGCGACGTGACCGTCAGGCCGGTGAGCAGGCGCACCTCGTCGAGGTTCGGAGTGAGCACGGTCGCACGCGGCAGCAGCTCGCGCAGCGCCGTTAGCCCAAGGTCGTCGAAGAGCGGATGACCATGCATCGACGCAGCCACCGGGTCGACCACGAACGGCACACGAAGATCGCGCCCGATGTCTGCCTTGTCGCAGGCGTCGGCCACCGCGCGGATGATCGGGGCCGATGCGAGCATTCCCGTCTTGGCGGCATCGACCCCCATGTCCGCCGCCACGGCCGCGATCTGTCCGGCGACGATGTGTGGCGGGATGTCGGTGCGATCGTGCACGCCCAACGTGTTCTGGACGGTGACGGCCGTGACCGCGACCAGGCCATGCACGCCACAGGTCAGGAACGTCCGCAGATCGGCCTGCAAACCTGCAGCACCGCCCGAGTCGGAGCCGGCAATGGTGAGCGCACTACGAGGAATCGTGGTCATCTTCTCAGCGTCTGTATACCTCGAACGGCCGGCACGTAACCACACTGCTCCCAGCGCGCAACCGACCATAACGAAGTAGGGATCGGCCCTACGGATCCCACGTTTCGCCCCCTTCGGCAGGCTCGACACTTGGCGGGTACCACCCGCCGCGCATCGGGGCGCCGCTGGACCATCTCGTCGGGGCCTTCCAGGCGTGTGCGAGATGCATCGCATGGAGGAATATACTGTGCTCGACGGAGGCTCATCGAGCCCTCGGCGCTCGAGCGAGCTCACCAATGGCAGCCAAGAAGAACATCGAGGACCCTGAGGAGACCCGGAGCGGGGAGCAACGAAGCCACGTTCCCGGGGCTCTGGCCGCGACGCGCACCGCGACGAACAGCTGGCGCGTCGTCGTGAACGAGCGCGAGAGTACCCTCCCGTCGGCGGGGGGAGCACCTCGGGTGGAATGGGCGCCGGGGTGGAGACTCGGCGGCGCCGATGGCCGGCGGTTCGAGCTGATGGAGCAATTGGGCGGCGGCGGAATGTCGGTCGTCTTTCTTGCGCGCGATACGGTTCTCGACCGGACGGTGGCCATCAAATTTCTTACGAGCGCGACACTTGGCATGAGCGAGGCGCGCGATCGCGTTCTGCTGGAGGCGCAAGCCTGCGCGCGACTCAATCACGAGAATATCGTCCGGTTGTTCGATATCGGCGTCGACAACGACGGAATGCCATTTCTGGTCATGGAGCACTTGGAGGGCCGGTCGCTCGACGCTGTCGTGCAGGACGAGGGGGTGGACGCACAGCGCGCCGTCCGCATCATGATCGACGTGGCGAAAGGGCTTTCGCAAGCCCAGCGCGCGGGCATCGTGCACCGCGATCTCAAGCCCAGCAACGTGTTCGTCACCAAGACCGGAACGGTGAAGATTCTCGACTTCGGTGTGGCGACGATCCTCGCGCGGACCCAGGCCATCCAAGGCTCGTCGGGGACGCCGCTGTACATGTCGCCGGAGCAATGGAAGGGAGAGGTCCAAGACGCTCGCGCCGACATCTGGGCCGCGGGGGTCATGCTGTATCATCTCCTCAGCGGTGTTTTCCCTTTCCCCGGGGGGAGCGCCGGCTCGCTGCGCGATGCCGTCATCTCGCCCGATCCCGCGCCTTCGTTGCGTCATGCACGGCCCGATCTGCCCGAAGAGGCGGAAGAGATCGCGCAACGCGCACTGAAGAAGAACCTCGCCGAACGGTACGGGACCGCGGAGGAGTTGCTCGACGCACTCGTTGCCCTCGAGGTTGCGCTCACGCACTCCATCCGTACGCGCGGTGCAGCCAACGAGCGCTCCCCGCAGTCCAAGCCCGAACGACGCCAGACGACGGTCTTGTCCTGCTCTCTCCACGATGTACCGCTGCTCTCGGAGGAAGTGCGATTCGAGGACATCGGCGAATTGTTCGACGACTTCGCCGAAATTTGCGCCACCGTGGTGACGGAACTCGAAGGTACCGTCCTGTCGGCCTTCAGCCCGCGTGTCGTGGCGTGCTTCGGCTATCCGATCGCCCACGAGGACAACGCCCAGCGCGCGCTGCGTGCGGCTTCCTTGATCGTCGACGCGATCCGGCACCGAACACAGGAAGGTGGCTCGGCTCCTGCCGCGCGCATCGGAATCAGCACGAGCTTCTCGAGGACGCGTCGCACGGAGGGGCGCTCCGCGTCGCCCATCCTCCATGGTGATGCGCCGCTCGTCGCCCAATGGCTCGAACAGCGCGCCGGGCAGAACGAGATCCTCATCGAGCACGTCACGCACCTTTTGGTGCGAGGTACATTCCACCTCGAGCCGCTGGGGGAATCCGTGCCCGACGGGGCAACACGGGCCGTGCATACGTACCGGGTGCTCGGGCCCAAGGACACGTCGTCGCGGTTCGATCCTGCCGCCGGTGGTACGCCGACCACGCTCGTCGGCCGCGAACGTGAGCTCGAGGAGCTGCGCGGGCTCTGGGAATCGACCAAGGCAGGCAAGAGTCAATTCGCATTGCTCGTCGGTGAAGCCGGTATTGGCAAGTCGAGATTGATCGAGGAGTACCTCGCCGGAATGGCGGGCGACGTGCGCATGATTCTGCGTTGCCAGTGCTGGCCGTATTTTCAAAATAGCGCATTCCAGCCGATCGTCGAATGCCTCGTACGTTGGCTCGGTGTGCGC
Organism: Sorangiineae bacterium MSr11367; assembly: GCA_037157805.1. Classification (NCBI taxonomy): domain Bacteria; kingdom Pseudomonadati; phylum Myxococcota; class Myxococcia; order Myxococcales; family Pendulisporaceae; genus Pendulispora; species Pendulispora rubella. The sequence goes on from CP089983.1 coordinate 6,813,283, forward strand.
GACGAGGCTCCGGCATCGGAGAAACTCGGGCTCCTCGAGACGCCGTTTGCAGCGGTCGATCTTTCGTTGACCGACCATCTACCGCCCCTCGCGGCGCTGCTCGGGATCCCTACGGGCGACTACTACGCACCGCCTGCGTCGAGTCCCGTGTTGCTCAAGCAGCAAATCCTCGATGCGGTCGTGGCGCTACTTGGACATCTGGCGAAACGCCAGGCGCTGATCCTCGTGGTGGAAGACGCGCACTGGAGCGATGGTTCGACGCTCGAGTTGCTCGATCGATTGCTGGCCGACATGGTCGCGACGCGGCTCTTGGTGCTCGTGTCGGCGCGCCCGGAGTTCCGCTCGCCCTGGTCACAACGTTCGCACATGAAGCGACTCACGCTGCAGAGGCTCTCGCCCAACCAGTGCGCCGCGATGATTTCGTTCGCGAGCCAGGGGCGCCATTTCCCCGCGCCCATCGTGGAGCAGCTCGTGCACCGGACGGACGGGGTGCCGCTCTTCATCGAGGAGCTCACCCACAAGGTCGCCGACACGATGCAGGACGCCGAACGGCACGGACGTGTGTTCGAGGTCGATTCATTTGCTTCCAATCGAATTCCGGCGACCCTCGACGCGCTCTTGAGTGCGCGCCTCGACGCCCTCCCGCAAGAGGGCCAGGACGTCGCGCATCTCATCGCGGTTCTCGGCCGCGATGCGACGTACGATCTCATCGCCAAGACGTCGGAGCTCGGCGAGGTGGCGCTGCGCGCTGGGCTGATGCAGCTGGTGGAGGCTGGCCTACTGCACCAGCAAGGCCGTGGTTCGGAAGTGCGGTATGCGTTCAAGCATGCCTTGGTGAAGGATGCGGTCTACCAATCCCTTTTGAAGAACAAGCGTGCGCACCTCCACCGGCGCGCGGCCAACGCAATGATCGAGCACTTTCCAGGTGTGGCCCGGCAACAGCCGGAGCTCGTTGCCGAGCATTGCAAGGAGGCGGGGCTTCACGAGGAGGCGGTGACCTATTTCGAAAAGGCTGCGCAACGCGCGGACCAGCGTGCGGCCATCGAGGATGCCGCGGCACACTTCGAGCGCGCGAACGCCGAGCTGCGGATGCTTCCGGAAAGCCCAGCGCGCGAGCGGCGCGAGATCGCCATGCAGCTCGCACGCGCCACCGGGCTCATGGCCCGCGGAGCCATTGCGCTGGGTGCGTTCGACCCCGAGCTGGTGGCGCGCGCCGAGCGATCCGACGATCCGATCCTCATGGTGCACGCGCACAACGCGATTGGATTTGCCGCGCTGATGGCGGGTGATCTCATCTTGGGCCGCAAGCACGCGACGGCGGCGCTCACCCTCTACGATGCGCGGGAGCATGAGATGCTCGAGCAGCGCCATAGCGGCATGGTTCCCAGCGTCTTCAGCGGGATCCAGCTCGTTTGGGCGTGCGGGGTCCTTGCCGATGGCGACCGCGCCGTGGAATATGGACGCAATGCCGTTCAGTGTGCACGGCGCAATCGCCATCCGTACAGCGAAGCAGTTGCCATGGTCCATCTGGCCTGCTGGCACAACTATCGCGGCGAATTCGACGAGGGCCGGCGCCTGGCCGATGAAACGGCGCTAATTTCCAAAGAGGACGGGTTCGCACTCCCGCTGGCGATGGCCAAAGTGGTGCGCGGTTGGTCTCGGCGGAGCACGGGCGACCTCGCCGGCTCTCGCGAGGTCGCCGAGGGCGTCGCCGACCGATTCAAGGTAAGCTCGAGGCTCGCGATTTTGTTTGCCGTGCTCGCGTGCATTCAATTGGAGGATGCCGAGTACGACGACGCCTCGAAGACGATTGATCATGCCATGGTCCTCGTCGAGACGCGAAGCGAATTGCTTTTCGAGGCGGAGCTCCTGCGAATCCGCGGCGAAATCCTGCTCGGCTCGGGCGGGGATCCCGAGCGTGCACTCGCCTATTTCGACCGCGGCCTCGAGGTCGCGCGGCGGCAACAGGCAAAGGCTTGGGAGCTGCGCCTCGCATGCAGCTACGCGCGCCTCTTGGCAAAGCTGGGTCGCCCCGACGATGCGCGAGCGGCCCTTGCGCCCGTCGTCGCACAGTTCACCGAGGGGCCGGACACCCTCGACCTGCACCGCGCCCGCGCGCTCCTCTGCGAGATTTAATTGTGCGGCGCCATCATTTCTCGAGGAATACGTATTCCATCTGCCGATCGTTGATGAGCAGGGCACGCTTGCCGTCTCGCTGGGCGACGACCAACTCGTCGTTGTCGACGCCCGCGTCGATGGTGAAGAACGAGATGCTCCCATCGTCATTCTTGCGGGAGGCTACGGTGCTCTTCCATTCGCCGAAATCGAAGATCGTGGTGCGGCCCTTTCGCTCCACCGAGATCTCGCCCAGCACCGGGCTCACGTAGCGCTTCGCGAGCGCGGTCACGGCATCCTCGGCCGCCGGCACCACCAGGCGCATTCGCTCCTTCGCAATGTGGTCCTTGCGGTTCTTGGCATAGGTCGCGAGATCTTCGTCGGCCTCCGGCTTGCCGTCGAAAAGTACCTCGAGGACCTTGCGCTGGTAGATGTCGCGCACCCCGCGTCCGCTGTCAGCGTTGGTCAGGATCACCCCACCGATGTCGTGCTCGGGCAGCCAAAACATGTCGCTCCTGAGGCCAAACATGCTGCCGCCATGGTGAATCAGCGGGGTGCCGTATCGGGTGTTGGTCTCCAGCCCCATGCCGTAGGCGAGATCCGGCTCCGGCGTCGACTGCCGCTCCCGACGCGCGAGCAGATTCTTCTCCGACACGTAGCGCTGCCCGTTCGGGAGCTTGCCGTTGGCGAGCTCCATCTGCACGTAGAGCGCGACATCGTGCGCGTTCGACCACGCGCCGGCCGCCGGCCGTATCGGTACGACCGCGCGATTGCCCGCCGTCGTGCCCACCTGCACCTTGCCGTCGACGTCTTCCGAATGCGGTGTAGCGTGATTGCTGCGCAAGGCCCGGTCGTAGTCGAACGTCGTCGACTTCATGCCGAGCGGCTCGAACACGCGGGTACGCATCGCCTCGTCGTAGGCAGCGCCGAGTTCGCGCTTCGGGTAAGCGGCATATCCGCCCACGAACCCGGCGGCGGCCGCCAGCATGTTGCTGTACTGGTAGGCCTCGCCGATCTTGGTGGTGGGGCGCATGGCGGAGAGGACCTGCATCTCCGTCTCGGCGGTGGCGTGGGCGAACTCCATGAGCCACTCCTGGTTTTGCTCGGGCATGCCGGTGCAGGCGCAGACCAGATGCTTCATCTGGACGAGCCGGGTGGCCTCGGAGTCCCCCAATTTGGCAAGGTTCCTTGTCGCAAACGCAGAGGCATGAACAGGGAGATACCAGTTACGGACGCCGGCGTCTTCATAGCCGGAGCGCACCTGGGGCATGTGCGGGAACGGTGGGGTGGGTCGGCGCGATGGGCGCGATCGGCTGGTACGTCGTGCCGAGTGCAGGCCGTGGGTCGGCGTCGCCGCGGTTTGGCCACATCGACATGGCCCGCTCGGCTTGGGCCGTGATGGTCAGCGATGGATTGACCCCGAGATTTGCCGAAATCGCGGCACCGTCGACGACGTGCAGACCAGGATGACCATAAATGCGATGATAGGGATCGACCACACCCGTTTGCGCAGAGTCGCCAATCGCGCAGCCACCCAGAAAATGCGCGGTCATCGGCGTATTGAAGATATCGCCCCAGGAGCCGCCGGCAATACCATCGATCTTCCCTGCAAAACGCCGCACCGTATCGTGGGCAACCGGGATCCACGTGGGATTGGGCTGCCCATGACCTTGCGTGGACGTGAGTTTGAAGCGCCCGCCCAAGGTCCTTTTGCCCGATACCGTGATGGAATTGTCGAGGGTCTGCATCACCAGTAGGACAATCGTTCTTTCTGCCCAACGCCGGACGTGCCCAAAGCCCAAAAAGTACAATGGACGCTTGGCCACCTCCTTCAGCCAGGTGAAAAACCGTGGGTAGGGTTTGCCGCCGTCGGCCAGCGCCGTTGCCAGCAGACCCATGGCATCGTTCCCTTTGCCGAAGTGATTGGGCTCGATATGAGTGTGTCCGTCGGGGTGAAACGAGGACGTAATGGCAATGCCCCGGCTATGGTCGACGTCCGCGCTCTTTGCCGTGGCACCCAAGATAGCCTCCGAGTTGGTGCGCGTGAGCACCCCAAGGCGTGAAGATAGGTGCGGCAGCATACGTGTATCCCGCATGCGATGCAGCAGCAATTGCGTGTTGTACGTACCTGCGGCAAAAACCACGTGCTCGGCGCGGAACGTCAAGCGGTTCTTCTTCCACCACGCGGACCGGCCCGTGCGCACGGCCTCCACGAGATAGCCTCCTCCGGCGAGAGGACGCACCGCGGTGACCGTCGTCATGGGATGGATCTGGGCACCGGCGCGCTCGGCCAGGTAAAGGTAATTGCGATCCAGCGAGTTCTTCGCATTCTCCTTGCACCCGATCATGCAGGCGCCACACGTCGTGCACGTGCGACGGCGGGGGCCGGCACCTCCGAAAAAGGGGTCTTCGACCTCGGTGCCCGGAGCCACACCGCGCTCGCCGAAAAACACACCGACGCGCGTGGGATGAAACGACTCCCCTGCCCCCATCTCTTCGGCGATCTCTCGCATGATCTCGTCCGCCGCCGTGACCACGGGGTTTTCGACCACGCCCAACATGCGCTTGGCCTGGTCGTAGAACGGTGCGAGCTCACGGCGCCAATCGGTAATATGCCGCCACTGCGGGTCGTCGTAGAAGGCCGGGAGCGGCTCATAAAGCGTGTTCGCATAAACCAGCGAGCCGCCTCCGACGCCCGCCCCTGCGAGGACGACGACGTTCGGCAGGACATGAATGCGCTGGATACCGTAACAACCCAGCTTGGGTGCCCACAAGAATCGCCGGACGTCCCACGACGTCTTGGGCAAGGTGGTGGGCTCGAATCTCTGCCCCGCCTCGAGGACACCAACCCGATAGCCCTTCTCGGTCAATCGAAGAGCGGTAACCGAGCCTCCGAACCCCGATCCGATCACCACCACGTCATAGTCGAAGCTCATGCTCTGCCCTTCCTCGACAAAATGTAACGTGGATGTTATTTATCGGCCATTAAAAATAACACTCGTGTTATTTTTATGTGCTATTTTGCTGGGATGAGCTCGGGTACGGGTAAACCTCTGGGAAAATCCCCCCGCCCACTTCGCCGGGGGCGCGGCCGGCCGTCAGCGTCCGAACCGACGGGGGACGACTTGCGCGAACACGTCATCGCAACGAGCGCTCGTGTCTACTCGGAGCATGGCTACCGTCACACGACCGTCGAGAGGATCCTCGAGGCGGCCGGCATTTCGCGCCCCACGTTTTACAGGCTCTTCAGCGATCGGCGCGACGTCATCGAGATCCTCGTCGCCCGTGCGAACGATCTGCTTTACGCCCAAGTGTTGGCCGCGGCCGAGTCCCAACGCGACCTACGAAGTGCGGTCGTTGCTGCGGTGGACGCGTACTTCGAGTGGGGCCTCAGCACGGGCCCGATGGTGGGAGCCATCTACAACGAGATCCACGATCCGGAATCTCCAGCGAGCTACCATCGGACGCGTGTGATCGGGCGGATGATCGAGCTTTTCGATGCGATTGCGGCCAAGCGTGGGCGGCCGCGGCTCGACCCGCTATTCTGGGACGCGCTCATCTGTGCGGCGGAGCATGCGGCGAGCGGCGCGTTCTGGCCAAAGCGACGCCCGCGCGCCGACATCGAGCGCCGTCGCGCCGTGGTTCTACGCATTCTCCTGGCGTCGCTCGCCACCCCGCGAGAACGCGTTCCGCCGCTCCCGCTCTACGAAGGCGAGCTTCGCACCGAATGATTCATGGCTGCGGAGGAGCGGGATACATGTTGTATCGATCCGCCACCACCACCTTGCCGTTCCAAGGCCAAATGAATTCGAGCTCCGCGCCATTGGCCATGCGCGTCTCGGTCCATTTACCGTCGCCTTTCGAGCTTGCAAAGAGCCCCTGCCGGCCGACGGCGTAGATTTCTCGCCCGGATCGTCCCCAAATCTCGAGCACGACGCCTTGGGCCGGATCCCATTCTTGCGTGTAGACGTCGTTCCCCTTGCTGCTGAAAATCCCATCGAAGCCCGATGACACGTAAACGGCACGCGTGTCGGATGCTCTCCAGACGGCCTCACCGCCCAAGCGCGTTTGGTTCACGACTTTCCATTTGTCGAAAGGATCGAACTTGGCGTGAACCACGAATCCACTCGGCGAAGTGACCGGGACGATGGCCTCGTTTTTTCCGATCACGGCCAATTTGAAGAAGGCTCCGTCGAGACCAAAATTGTATTTCGACGTCTGACCGACCCATTTACCACCTTCGAGACGCCATAGCTCTCCGTATCCGGGAACGGGATGCCAGACGCCAGAAAACCACCCGCCGCCTCCAGTTCCGAGGGTCGTTGCACACCCCGAGGTCTGGTCGCCGACCGTCCCCTCTTTGGACCATCCTCCGAGCAGTCCGCGGTGATACACGTCGTGGCAGGTGATGGCACGAACGTCGCTGGCCGACGCTGCCTTGACATAATAAATACCTGCGCCGGGATTCCAAGGGTCGATGCCGTCGGGCGTTAGGTGGAGCAGCCCATGCTCGCCGCAAGCGAAGTAGGCTTCGGTCTCACTCACCGTGGCAACGTCGTAGAGCGTCTGGCAGGCGGCAGCGACGGCGTTCCAATCGACGTCGCCATTGGCGTCCAACGCCGAATGGAGCGCGCCTGGCGCGATCGGGGTTGCGTCGGACGACGTTTCCGTGTTGCCGCTGCACCCGGTGCTGCCGGCCATCCCAGCGAGAACGACAAGGAGCACGCCAAACCGAGGAGAGCGCGCGGATCGCGATGCAGTCATGATAAAAATCTACTTTCCCGACGTAAATGTCGATGGCGCAAGAAAGCACGCCCGTGTTGGACGGGGCGCCTCCCCGCGCATTCGATATCACTTCGCGCCTCCGCCAACACGCTCCAGGCACCACCTCCGCGAAGAGTGGCGCGCTGGGCTATACGTTCTGACACGGCCTGACACCGAACCTTGCGGCTCCGATCGGGATGGCCCCGAGCCAGCGTCTGCTGATCGATTGGGCTAAGGGCTCTATGGCACACCGAGAAGCATGTCTTCGATCGACGCGGTCAGGCGCCCCGACGGATCCGAGAACCGGAGGTAACGCTGGTCCTTCCCCGATGCGGGGACACACTCGTTCGAGCCGTCGTCGGCAATTCGATTGAATCCGCATGGCACGGTCGTGAAATGCCGGCTTCCCCGCACAGCGTAGAGCACGGGAAGCACGTCCCAGAGGTCACTGTCGATGCCGGCGCCGAAGCCAATCTCGAAGGTCGCGCGTACGGGACTGTCGGCGGGAGCCTGCGTCGATACACGCTTGCCGAGCTTTACGGACGCCTCGGCGCCGCTAAATACCAGGGGCGTCGGCCAGTCGAGCATCACGCGGCGCGTGCTCGCCGGGTCGAGTGCGAAGTTGAACTCGGCGGCGTCGCTGCGCGGATATTGCCCGCCCATCATCACCATCCGAGCTACCTTGGACCGAACCAGCGCCGCACCCGGCAGCGCGCTGTGTTCATCCGGCCCGGAGTCGAGCAGCGCGGAAAGGTTCGTCGTCGCTCCCAGCGATAAAATCACCACGCTGTGGTCTTTCTCCGCGGAAAGCAGTTTGCGGTACAAGTGAACGGCGTTGTCTGCGGATGAACCTCCCGCGAGGTCGTGCGGGAAGCGCTCGACGAGCCGGCTCGCGTAATCGTGCGCGTAGTTTTCGCATACCGATGCATCGGTGGGTTGCAATGCACCAATGGGAATATCCGGGTGGCCATAATAGGTATTCACCACGTCGACGGCGGCCGCCCCTGCGTCCCCCCGTGTGTTCACCAGCACGCCGAGCAACCGCGCCTCGCCGCGGCTGTGCATGACATTGGCCATGGCCAACGCCGCCACGTCGTCGACCGCGGCGCAAATGTCTGTGTCGATGAGGATCGGGCGGGGTACGGCGCATTGTTCGACGGCCTCGAGCGATGGACTCGTGAAGGCCACGGCAGCGAGCACGAGCACGGCGGCGCACTTTCGCATCATCATAGGAAAGGGATGCCCGAGGCAGCCCGCTCTGTCGAGGGCGCGATCACGCTTTGCTTGGAAAAGGGTTGTCGTACGAAGGCTCGCTCAGAGCGGTGGTACACGCTGGGTGCAGCGCGTACATCGTTCTTGCACGTTGCTCGCTACCAAAGAGCCTCGCCGGACTCACCGGGCGGCCAGCGAAGCAATCCGCACGCGGTGGCGGGGTAACTGATGTACTCGAAGTCGGGGGGGGAGCAATCTTCGAATCGCGCACATTTGAGGATTCGATTGAGGTGTTCGAAAAATGCCTTGGCCCCCAAGCTCCGACCTTGCGTTACGGATCCCTCTTCGTGAAAGTGCACCCACTGGAATGGCTCTTCATTCGGAGACAAGGCCATCGCAATGCCCTCGGACTTCATCTCCGACGCAATGGCCGTGAGAAATTCGATATCGAGAGGCCCCTCCCGCTGTAAGATCGCACAGACCTTGTGCCCCAAGTCGAGCAGCCTCCACCGCCATGTCGCCGCATCTTCGAGGCATTGCTGGTCAAGTTTTTGCGAAGCTCGGAGCTCGGATACCCTTGCGCGAAAGTGCCGATGGGCTTCCTCGATGGACATCTTCCCGAGCGAGAACACGGCTTGTGCCAATGGTCGCTCTTCCATGAACGATCGCGCGGCGTTTCGAGTCACGCGCGTCTGATTGTTTCGAGCCACAGTAAGTACATTTAGACCAACTGAACTCGCCACATAATCCCACTCCTCACCTACGATATCACGGAAACGATCGAAAAACCATAATTGGCAAGTACCGCCGTCGAAATCGCCGATCTTTTGATACGGGCTCCTTTTGACCAACAAGCGGTGATGCGCGTCTCCACCGAACAGCTCGAGCGTGCGCCCCGCATAGAACGCTCCCGCGCCCTCATCGGAATGGATTGAATAATTTTCCATCGCGACGGCGAGTCCACCGGTCATCGCGGACAAGCCTCGAAACGTGCGCCAATCCCATCTTCCAAAATTGTCCACCTTTTGCAAAAGCTTGATGACAGGAGGAGCGTCAAAGACATCGATTTCCGCGGACCACATGAAACACTCTGAAGCGGACGACAAAGCACGCCTCACTACAGGTACATATTCAGACATGGAGACGCTGAAACGCTCGACGACATCGATTTCTTGGTTGGATAGCCACCGATCCAACAAAAGAGAAAATTCCTCTTCATCGACATTTGGGAAAGCGCAGCGAATCGTCTGCGGCATCAGCGTTCTCCTCCCACAGCGCGGTTCTTTTCTTCACCGCTAAGTGGCAAGAAGCCAGCTGGTATGGACGCCCTCGGCGCGGCCCATATGCCGTCCTTGCATGTGAACGTTATTTGCGCTGCAATATTTTTACTCAGATAGTCAATACGCATGGACCGCAACTTCTGCTGCTCCTGGCTTAGGAGACGCCGCGGATCGATCGAGAGGTTCCAAGCACTCTGCACCTCCTTGATCTCGAGGTTTCCCATCTTGATTTCAACGAAAACATCTGAATACGAATGTTCTGCGGCTTTTTCGATCGCTTCTTTGGAAAGGCGAACGGCTTCCGTAGCATCCGTGGATGGAGTGTCCTTCAGGGATACCGGCCGACGATTGGGTTTACGTAGAGTTCCCACGTCCGCAACACCATCGATTCCGGGATAGTCAATCTTGGACGCGGTGTCCCCGAAGGCTTCGATGGGCCAGCCTGTCCTTTTGGCAATTTCTCGAAAGAACGAAACCTCTCGAAGGAACAAAATCTCTCTCTCCGGGCTTCGCTTGGACTCATATTTACTTATTACGTTATCGCCCATATATTCGTTGTAGGCGAGTTGTGGGTCCAATGGATCATCGTTGGCACGGGCTCGTTTTCGTTCAGCGGCCTCGCCTTTCTCGACAAGCTTTTGATACACTGCATACTTGTCTTGAGCAACGCGTCGAGCGCGAGGGAGATCCATTTTCGAGGCGGTGATCTCACGCGCTGCACCCTGTTTTTCCATGAAATAGCTAAACCCAATCCGCTCCTCCGAGGTAGGCAACTGCTCCCACAGCTTGTACTCGAACGAATTAACATCCGGATTGCCAACAGGTGCGTTTGGCACCGTGTCCGTCGGCAATGGGGTCTGCTCGTTGCCATTTGGCCCCGAAGGTCGCCGCGGCGTCGAGTACTGCGAGCGCAAGCTGCGGCCACGGACTTCGGCGGCCTGAAAGAGACGACCGCCATAAGTGGTGAGAGCGATGCCCGCGACGCCCTCACCAAGTTGTTCGGAGCGGGTTTGGCTATCGAGAAGGGCTTCGGTTCCGAGCCGTTGTCCCGTGATGCCCTCCACGAGTTGGCTGAAGCCGACCACGTCGCCGGCAGCTTCAAAGCCGCTCTCCACCACGCTGACGTCGTAGTTGCCCGCCTCGATTTCTTGTCGGCGCGCCGAGTAGGCTTGGACGAAGCCATAGGTTCCGAGTCCCCAGAGCGCCGCGTAAGCGACCCCTGCGAGGACGCCGCCCGAGCCCACGGCAAGCCCCGCGAGGGCGATCAGCGCGGCCCCTTTGGCCACGGAGACGCCAAAGGATACGAGGATCTCTTTGGGGAGAAGTTTGTTGTCGAGCACGATGGGCTCGGGATCGACTGCGCTGTAGGATTGGTTGACCTCCGGCGCGAGCGTGGTTGCCAAAGGCTCCTCCTTGCTCGCGCGTGGCAGCCCGTGCACAGTCAGCTTGGCAACATTGGAGTAGGGACCGAGCTTTGGGTTGGTCACCGCTCCGATGTACATCGAGTGAATCTCCCCCACCGTGAGGGGCATCAGGCGGAGCAGAATGTCTTTCTCATTGAACGCGTTCAGCGCCTCGGCGGTCTTTTGCCAGCGGTTGGTCCGACGAGATTCGACGAGGAGCGCCAGATAATCTTTTGAGCGGAGCCGGGGGTTCAACGCATAAGCGACTTCTTTTGGGGCCTCTGCAACCGGCCTGACGCCTTTGCGGGAAGATGGAGACAAACGCGGGGCAAGGGCATTATTCGGATCGTCCCTATCCGAAAGGAGCGCCACATTGGATTTGGGCCCAAGCTTTGGATTCGTCAGAGCGCCCAGGTGCAGGAGCTGAATATCGGCATTGCTGAATTCCACCAAGCGGGCGCGAATGTCGTCCGGACTGAAGGCGTTCAACACCTCCGCCACGAGCTGCCAGCGGCCGGAGAGGCGCGCGATGACGAGCTCCTCACGGTACCTTTGCTCCAACGCGTCCACCCGTTCTGTTTCGGCTCGTGCCTCGGGGGAATCGCTTGCCTCGTCCAAGGGTTTGCGCGCGATGCGGTTCGACGACGCGCCTTGTTGCACGGTGTGCACGAGCTCGTGAGCGAGCAACTTGCGACCTTCTGCGGTCTCGGGGCGATATTGTCCCGCATTGAAGACAACGTGATGCCCCATCGTGTACGCACGAGCACGCACGGCCTGCGCGGATCCATGCGCTTCGGCATCGTCATGAATACGCACCGTGCCAAAGTCGTGGCCGAACCGCGGCTCCATGAACTCGCGCGTGCTCGCACCGAGAGGATGGCCCGGGGAACGAAGCACGCGCTCCACCGCCGCAGGCGCCTCGGCGGTTGCCCCATCCATGGCTTTTCGCTGCATCGCCCCGCCGGCGTGCGAAAGCGGTCCCATCGGACTGTGTGCTGGAACCCGCGAGAAATCAACGCGGCGAGGCGCAATCTCCGGAAATGATTCGAGCGGGTCGAGCGCCCGAGAACGTTTTGCAGACGGCTTTGAAACCGCCGCGGCGTTTTCCGTTTGGGGCCGGGGACGATGCAAGAGCACACGGCCACCACTCATGATGCACCGAGGACGACAAGCTTCATGATGACGTCGGAAACCGAACGCATCGCCAACATATACACTTGCGGATCGTTCGCGCGCCTCTCCATTTTGCCTTCTCCCTCGGCGACGTCCCGGCGTTTGGTGAATCCTGCGAACGGTTTAGACGCAAACTGCGGACCTGCGGAGCATTCTCGCAAGAAAGGGCCCTACGTTGCACAATTGGGCATGTTGCACGTTGCAGTTGCAACATGCGATTGCAACGTCGGTCACCGCTCTGCACCCTCGCGCCGCGCCAGATAGCCGCTACCACGTACAGCACAACGTAGTAGACTCGCCGTCGGATACCATCCGAACCAGCTCGAAGCCAGGAGGGTCTCATGTCGTCGAAGGTATTGCTGATTGGTGCGACGGGCCGCACAGGTCGTTTGCTGGCGGATTCGTTGGTCGGGGAGCCGGAGTTCGAGTTGACGGCGCTCGTCCGCCGGCCGGGCTACTTGCTGCCGGGTGCGAAGGTCCTACGGGCCGATCTAACTGGGGATTATTCCAGCGCGTTCAAGGGCATCACGCACGTCATCTACGCGGCAGGTTCGACCGAGACGGATACCGAAGCCGAGGAGAAGCAGATCGACCGCGATGCTGTGGTGCGGGCGGCCGAGTACGCGAAGGCTCACCATGTGCAACAGCTCCTGGTGATCAGCGCGCTGTCCGCGTATTGGCCCGAGCGCAGCATCGAATCCTTGCGTCATTACTCGCAGATGAAACGCGAAGGCGACGACGGCGTGATCGCTTCCGGGGTCAACTACGTGATTCTGCGGCCCGGCGCGTTGTCCGACGAACCGGGCACCGGCACGATCGGCGTCACCGAGATGCGGCTCGAGCATGCCCCGCTCGTGGCACGGCAGGACGTTGCACGGACGACCCTCGAGGCGATCAAACTCGGCATTTCGAGAAAGACCATTGGCTTCGTTGGCGGAAGCGTTCCGATCCGGCGGGCGTTGAAGGACGCGTAGGTTGCCGCCCGTCAAGGAGCGCGACAACCCAACGCGCGGACGCGCACCTTTACCTCTTCGGCGGTGACGCTTCGCGGGCGCGCAGCGCCCCATCGAGCGAGTACTTGGCTGTACGCTGCACATGCGCCGTGTGTATCGCCCTTTGCCTCCAGGGCGCGTCCGAGCAGGGCCACGGCGCGCGTGTGCACGATAGGCTCGGACAATACATCGCACCAGCGTGTGGCGGTTTGCAGCGACATCGTGGCTTCGTCCAGTCGCCCTGCGAGCAGGTAAGCGCGTCCGGGTGCCGCATCCTCGACCAGGTCGCGATAGGCCGGTAGCGGCTCGTAGTTCGACGCGACGGCGAGCGCCTGGGCCGCTTCGCTCTCGGTCGAAACGAGCGACGCGTACGCGTAATACCAAACATAGTTTCGCAGGGCGGGTGGCGCACGCTCGATCCATTGCTTTGCCCAGTTTGCGCGCGCAGCCTCGAAGTCTGCACGATGCAACGTTCCCGCGCGCAGCTCGGCCTCGAGAAGCTGCGGCGTCGGATCGTCGTGCATTCGTTCCCGACGCCAGGGAGCCGCCATCCATCCGTCTTTGCGCGCGAGAAAGCCCCGGCTGACCCTCGAAGCATCGGCCTCCCTGCCGGTTTCCATCAGAGCACCCACCATGAGGCGCACGGCTTCGGCGTGCCACTTTTGCTCGACGTCGTCGGCGACGAGACGCTCCAGGCGATCGGCGTTGGAGATCGCGGCCGTGAAATCGCCGTGCCACAACGCGACGTGCGCTTCGTCGGCGGCGCGTTCGCGGTCACGTCGTTCGGGTGAAATGCGACTCCATTTCTGCAGCAACGCCTCCCCCACGGCAGAAGGCGCGAGCCCGCGTGCCGCGAGCGACTCCGCCAAATGCGCGTAGCCGAACGGCGAATTGGGCATGAGCGTGATCTGCCGGCGCGCATTCTGTTCACCCTTTTCACATTCGCCGCGTCGGGAATGGACCTCCATGATGTTTCCGAGGCAGGTGGTGGAGGACGCCGTGTTCAAGCAGCGTTCGAACATGGCGAGAGCCTCCTCGTCTCGCCCGGAATACAGGAGCCCAAGCCCCCGGATATTCCAAGATGCGGCAGCGAACGGGGGCGTGGCTGCGACGAACTCCCCCGTCGAACGAAGCAACTCGTCGCGCCCGCCGGATTCCAAATACAGCAAGGTTTGGAAGAGCAACAGCTCGGCGTCCTTCGGAAACTGCTCCAGCGCCGCCGAAAGCCGACGATGCATCTCCTCGAAATCGGGCGGCTCCCGTTCGAGATAAAGTGCAATCGCGTGAATCAACGAGCGGTCGTGCTCGTCGAGCAGTTCGCGCGCGGCATTGGCACGCGCAAGCGATTCTCGAGCATCCGTAATGCGGTCGAAGATCCATATATAAAAGATCCCCAAGCGCAGGTGTGCTGCGGCCAGGCGTGGGTCGAGTTCGACGGCGTGCTCGAAGGCGAGACGCGCCGTTTCGAACGACGAATCGTGGTATGCACGCATCCCGTCATCGAACGCCGCCGCGGCCTCCGCGTTCGAGGAAATGGGTATTCGAGCCGGTGCGGCTTCGGACAGCGGGGCGCGTGGGGCCGCCATCTGTTCGACAGGCCCCGCGACGCGCGCTCTCAGGGCCACGACGAGAAGCACGACGAGCGCCATCGACCCGAGGAGAAGCGCGAATCGTCTCGCTCGTTTGGGGAGCGGCAGCGACTGCCCGCCCGTATTCGGCGGTGAATCTCCCGTATTGGGCGGTATGTCTCCCATGACGGGGGCAGAGGTACGCACCGGTTCCGGCACGCGTGGAGTGATGACGGCGAGGGATTCGAGCGCGGCTACGATGGGCGCCATACTCTCGAAGCGCCGATCCTTCCCCGCCACCAGCGCGCGCTCGATCACGTCGTAAATGGCCGGCGCAAGCCCGGGCACCGCCGTCGAAAAACGAGGCGTCTCCTTCTCCATGTCGGCGAGGAGTACCCGCAGATCCCCGGACCATGCCCACGGGATTCGGCCCGTAAGCACCTCGTGGGCGACGACGCCCCATGCAAATTGGTCCGAGCGACCATCGGGAGACTCGCCGCGCATCTGTTCGGGGGCCATATAGAGCGGCGTTCCCTCCACGGTGGCGGTTCGTATCGATTTGGCGACTGTCGGTGAATGGATCGCCGCCGGCAGCGCGAGCTCGGTATGGGCGTGCTCGGCGCCGGGGGCATCGGGTCCGGCCAACGCGGATTCTCGCGCTATCCCGAAATCGAGCACCTTGATGACCTGATCGTCGCGCACCATGATGTTTTCGGGTTTGATATCGCGATGGACCAATCCGCGCTTGTGCGCGGCGTCCAGAACCCGCGCGACATCGAGCAGCCAGCGCAATCGCCGCTCGAGAGGGATGGTCATATCCCCCACGAAGGCTCGGAGCGGCCGGCCCACGATGAGCTCCATGGCGATGAACGGTTGCCCATCCTCTTCTCCGACGTCGAAGATGCTCACCGCATTCGGATGATCGAGCGAGGCTGCCGCGCGCGCTTCGCGCATGACGAGCACGGAGCGTGCAATGGTGTTTCCGAACGCCGGCACCCAATCCGTTTCCAGGAGCTTGAGCGCGACATACCGGTGAAGGCGTGGATCGTGGGCGCGGTAAACGACCCCCATCCCTCCTGACCCCAGGACCTCTCCGATTCTATACCGGTTGAATCTCTCGCCCGGACGAAGAGGCATCGCCCGGAGTATACATGGATATCCGAAACCGCGAGCGCTGGCCCTCTCGTACACCCGTTCACGGAGTGCGCCGTTCTACCGATAGGCTCATACGGAAAGCTCGATGAGGCTGGTCCCTGCTTCCCGACGATGCCCGCGGCTAAGGCCGGCAAACTTCGTGAGCTTGTTGCAAATGGGATATGGCAGAGGGTGTCGGCGCGCGCAAAAAAGGGATGAGCGTTCCGTTTACAGCAACGGCAGCCTAATGTTTCGTGGCGCGATCGAGGACGAAGAGCTTCGCCCAACGCGGCGTTATTCCCCCCATTTCGTCCAGCCAGAATTTGGCAAATCGCTCGCAAGACGATATTCACGATCGACATTTGGACGTAACTTCGGGGAAGTCTCTTCTCACACCGACATTGACACATTTATGGTTTCCATAAAGACCGGGAGGCAATCGTGCGTATACCTACTTCCGCATTAGCATTGATGGCGATTCCAGCAACCCTGCTCACCGTGGGGCTCGCCGCTCCAGCCATGGCCGACGAGGCAGGTGATGTCATCCATCTCTACCCCGGATTGAACTTCACCGGACCGAGCCATGATGTGCCCGCCGTAAAGACAAGTTGCGTCAACTTGAATGTTGTCGTGAAGTCGGCAGAAAATCTAACCGCCAGTGACATTCACTTCTACCGGAAGGCCGATTGCTCCGGAGATCCATACGTCCTTGGTTCCCTCCACGCGAACAACGTCCCCGAGGGTTTCGCTTCGTATATCGTTAATTTCCCACAATAGTCTGCCGCGATGAATGGGGGGGTGGTCCTTGCGGGCCGCTCCCCTCGTCGTCGGCCCCCCCCACGCGGCGACGACTGTGCGGCAATAGCCCCATGCGACGTTCAGTTGGCGGGGCCACGTCGCACGGATGTGTTAGCGACAAGGGGGTTAGGCAGCAGCAAATACTTCGACCGAGTTTCGCGCAAAGTTTCCCTAAATCGCTTATCTCGTAAATAAATAAGTACGACTCAAATCCAGTTAAATCGAGCCCGTCCTCGTGCCAATTGGGAGAGACCTTGTCTGCATCGCATTCGAGAAGTTCACCCCCGAAGGCGCTTCTGATTGCGGCGTTTGCCGCCGTCTACTTCATCTGGGGGTCGACCTTTCTGGGCATCCGTTTCGCCGTGGAGACGCTACCGCCGTTTCTGGTCGCAAGCCTTCAGTTCCTCGTCGCCGGCATCGTGCTGTACGCATGGGCGCGGCTCCGTGGCACACCGGCTCCAACACTCCAAAATTGGTACGCTGCGGCAGTGGTGGGTATTCTCATGCTGTCGGCCGGCGTTGGAGGGATCACGTGGGCGGAACGCTCGGTTCCGTCGAGTCTGGCCGCATTGCTGATCGCCAGCGTTCCGTTATGGATGATGTTGTTGGAATGGTTGCACTACGGGGGTGCGAGACCAAAAGGCAAGACGGCCATCGGTCTTGCAATTGGCTTTTGCGGCGTGGGGGTGCTCGTGACGTCGGGAACGGCGGGCGACGGTCACTTCGATCTGGCCGGGACGGTCGTGCTCTTGTTGGCATCACTCTCCTGGGCCGAAGGCTCACTGTATTCGCGCCGCGCAAAGTTGCCGAGCTCCCCACTGCTCGGCACGGCCATGCAGATGTGCGCGGGCGGAGCGCTATTGCTACTCGCCAGTGGCGTCACCGGAGAATTGGTTTTGGATTTCCGATCGAGATCATCGATTACTCGTTTGCCGCGGCCGTGGCCTCCTGGGCGCACACCATATCGAAGCCCGCTCGCCACGCGCTGAACGCCTTCCCGCACGAAGTCGATGAGATGGTCATGTCATGGCAACGCGCGGCTGGTCGCGCTTGAGTTCGGGTCATCTTGACGACCATCGGTGAGATTCTGCCGGAAATCGTCGGAATGCCCGGCCTTACGCTTCGCGACGGGGAGGTCGTGGAAGAACGACTTTCCACCCGCTACTTGAGCGCCGAGCCATAGCGACGGAGGCGATCGCTATGCCTTCGCCTTGCGTCGCGGCTTTCGAAGACGGCGCTGGGCCTCGGAGTATGCGCTGACGATCCGGCGAAACGTCTCGTCGTCACCGCCGTGATCGGGGTGGGTCTCGAGCACGCGTTTGCGATACGCTGCCTTGAGATCGGCCTCCGTCGCATCGCGAGGTACGCCGAGGAGCTCCCAGATCGAGGTCTCTCCCGAAGTCGAACGTTCGGGCTTCGTGCGC
The DNA here is from genome assembly GCA_037157805.1 of Sorangiineae bacterium MSr11367. Classification (NCBI taxonomy): domain Bacteria; kingdom Pseudomonadati; phylum Myxococcota; class Myxococcia; order Myxococcales; family Pendulisporaceae; genus Pendulispora; species Pendulispora rubella. Next base: position 6,831,146 of record CP089983.1, read on the forward strand.
GCGCCGATCGGTTCACGGCTCGCCTTCGTCGGCCACGGCTCCTGCCCGCGAATGATTCGGATCCAGGCTCGAGCCCAGAGCGGATCGATCTCGGTCAACGTCGTGCCCACCTTTTTCTCTGCGGCGGCCAGCGCTTCTTCCCGCGTCGACGCGCCGCCGTCCTCGGCGTCGGGCTTCCTGAAGGGCACGTGCGTAGGGGGCCCGCTCGACCAAACCGCCCAAAAGAAGCGACGGCGCTTGGTCTTCGTGATCGAGCAGAGCGGCGCGAACAGCTGAGACACGGACAACGTCATAGCCCCACTCGACGTGCACGCACACCGATCTTCGAACGAATTTCGGGGGCGCCGCCCCCTTGCATGCCCCCAATCGGTGCGTTAGATACTGAACCACATGGCTCAGTATACGAGGACCCGCCTCGATGCCTCGTTCGCCGCGCTCTCGGACGCCACCCGACGCGGCGTTCTGGAGCAACTCGGACGTGCCGACGCTTCGATCTCGGATCTTGCCGAGAAGTTCCACATGACCCTCACGGGCATGAAGAAGCACGTCGGCGTTTTGGAGCAGGCGGGGCTCGTCACCACGGAGAAGATCGGGCGCGTACGGACCTGCAAGCTCGGCCTGCGCCGTCTGGAGGAAGAGGCGGCATGGATCGAGAGGTACCGCCAGCTATGGGACGCACGTTTCGACGCGTTGGATGAGGTCGTCGAGGAATTGAAACGGAAGGAGAAAGTCCATGGACGCAAGAAAAGAGAGTGAACCCACCCCCATGAAGAACCGCACGACGGCGGAACGGAAGTCCGAGCGTGAGCTCGTCGTCACTCGAACCGTCAACGCTCCGGCGCACATCGTGTTCGAGGCGTGGACCAATCCCGAGCTGTTCAAGCGCTGGTGGGTACCAAAGTCGGCAGGCGTGTCCCTGCGTTCCTGCGAGATGGATGTTCGTGTCGGCGGCAAGTACCGTTTGGTGTTCGGCCACGACGACTCCAATTCCATGGCTTTCTACGGCACGTACATCGAAGTGACACCGCACTCGCGCCTCGTCTGGACGAATGAGGAAGGTGAAGACGGTGGGCCCGTCACCACGGTGACCTTCGAGGAAAAAGGCGGCAAGACGCTGGTCGTCCTGCACGACCTCTATCCCTCGAAGGAAGCTCTTGACGGTGCCATCGCTTCCGGGAGCACGGCGGGTGGGATGAACGAGACGTTCGAGCAACTGGACGAGCTTCTCGCCACCCTGAGCGACAAGGGGCTGTGATCCGCGAGCTCGACGCCGCTTGATGGCCGAACGGATGGCCGGGCGCGCGTAAGCAATCGAAAGCAATCGCGCGCACAATCTTGCGCAATCTTCCCGTGGTGTAAACCGCCGAGCACGATCGATCCGATCATGGGTGATCAAAGGGATCATGTGATTTGATCACCCGCCCCCCTTCTGTATTGATAGCCGGGATCATGCGCTGATAGCGTATTCTACTAAACTCTAAAGTGAGGTAGCGCATGAGAAGGTCCCTGCTTGGTATTTCGATCATCTTGGCTTCCTCGTGGATGATGATGGCGGGGTGCGACGACGATGGGGGGAACAACCCTCCGCCGGCGAACGACGGGGGAAAGCCGGACAGCAGTACGGTGGATGCCGGCACCGACAGCGGCCCCGACGCCAGTGCACTCGGTCCCAATATCTCCATTTCGTTCCGCCCAATCGATAACACCATATCGGCGGGGGGTGCATTCTTCTCCGGCGAGCTGACCATTCAGAACGATAGCGATCTGCTTCTGGATACGACGGGGTGGAAGATCTATTTCAGCTTCGTCCGCGGCATCTTGCCCGACGGAAAAGCCGACGATGCGTACACCCAAGATCTGGCGAAGCAAGGCCTCAAGATCTCGCACGGAGACAAGGCGCAGAGCGGCGACTACTTCGTCATGGAACCCCTCGCGAACTTCACGCCCATTGCACCGGGCAAGTCGCGGAATATCACGCTCCTCGCGGAAAACTGGGCCATCGTCAACACCGACGGCCCCGCAGGCTTCCATCTCGTCCTCGGTTCGAGTGATACCGCGTGGGCGCTGAAGTCCACCACGGTGATCGACGCGACGGATCCCAAGCAGACCAAGCGCTTCCCCGGCGATCACGTGCCAGTCCCCACGGCGCAATCGCGATACCAAGAGAACACTCCCCTGCAAGGCGGCACCGTCAACGCGGCCACCGGCCTTTTGCCCACGCCGCAATCGGTCAACGTCGGCACGGGGCAATACACGCTCGGAGGCGGCGGCGCCATTACCGTCTACGCCAGCGCCGGTCTCGATGGCGAGAAGGCCTTCCTCAAAGCTGCACTGGGAGACGTCATCTCTGGCGCCATCACCGACAAGGCCGATCAGGCGAACACCGCAGTGCGCCTCGTGCTCGACCCTGCGGCGCCGGCGGGCGACGAGAGCTATTCGCTCGCGATCGCCCCGGCGAACGGGGTCGAAATTCGCGCACGCAAAGCGGCGGGCATCTTTTATGGGATCCAAACCTTGCGCCAGTTGGTTCCCACCGGCGCCTACCAAGACGCGGCCACCTCGGGAAAAAGGGCGTCGTTCGTGTTGCCGGAGATCACCATTTCCGACAAGCCGCTCTTCGCGTACCGCGGCATGACGCTCGACGTCGGGCGCCATTTCCAGTCGAAAGATACGGTCAAGAAGCTTCTCGATCTGTTGGCCGCCCACAAGATCAACAAGTTCCACTTCCACATTACGGACGATGAGGGGTGGCGCCTCGAAATTCCGGATATACCCGAACTCACCTCGTTCGGCGCGAACCGCGGCTTCGACGTGAACGAGACCAATACGCTCCATGCCGCCATGGGCTCCTCGAACGATCTCGGATCGGGGGACGGGATCTCCGGCAAAGCAGCCAACCCGGCCGAGGCGAACGGCGGGAAAGCCGCCGTGTTCCAGGGGTTCGAAAAGGCGTCGCTCAACTTCGTCGGGAAGGGCTCCGGCTACTACACGACGAAGGATTTCGAGGAGATCCTCCGCTACGCCGCCGAGCGCCACATCGACGTCATTCCCGAGATCGACGTGCCGGGGCATGCGCGTGCGGCGGTCAAAGCCATGGAGTACCGCTATCGCAAGTTTGCCTCGAGCGATGCGACGAAGGCCACGCAGTACCGCTTGGTCGACCCGGACGACAAGTCGACGCACAAGAGCGTGCAGGGATATACCGACAACTTCGTCAATCCTTGCTTGCCGTCGTCCTACGCGTTCCTCGCCAAGGTCGTCAAAGAGGTCAAGGCGCGCTTCGACGCCGTCGGTGCCCCACTCACCATGATCCACGGCGGCGGCGACGAACTGCCGGGGCTCAGCGCCACGGTCACGTGGTGGAAGGGCTCTCCGTTGTGCCAGTCCAACCCGGATACGAAGAACTTGGACGATACGGGCATCAAGGACTACTTCTTCAAGAAGTGGCAGCCGATCATCACGGCCACCGGCGCCACCATGACGGGGTGGGACGATATCATTCACAGCGGGTTGGTGCTTCCCGGGTTCATTCCCATGCCGTGGAGCAACGTCTGGGGTTGGGGGCGCGAAGACGACGCGTACAAATATGCCAACAACGACCAGACGGTCATTTTGGCACACGCCACCAATTTGTATATGGATCTGGCGTACAACAACGATCCGGACGAGCCCGGCTATTATTGGGCAAACTTCGTGGACGAGAGCAAGACGTTCAACTACCTCCCGTTCAACATTTTCGATATCGCCACGCACAGTCGCATGGGGGATGCTTTCCCAGCAGGCGAGTGGAACAACAAGGTCCATCTGACCGACGCGTCCAAGCGCGCGAACATCCTCGGCATGCAAGGGCTCCTCTGGGGTGAGAACCTCAAGAGCCCCGAATTGGTGGAGTACTTCGCGTTCCCGAAGATCCTCGGTGTGGCCGAGCGCGCGTGGAATTTCAACACGCCCGAAACGGCCAACGCACTGCCCCCCGCGTGGAAGCAATTCGTGACCACGCTCGGCCAAGCCGAACTCCCCCGCCTCGATTACTATCACCCGGTCGATCTTCGCGGCGAGCTCCCCAAGACCACGGGCGTCAATTACCGCGTGCCGCTTCCGGGCGCAAAAATCGACAACGGGCAGCTCCTGGCGAATCTGCGCTATCCGGGATTGGCCATCGAATACTCGACCGACAACGGCACCACGTTCAAGCCGTACACGGCACCGACGGCCGTCTCCGGCACGGTATGGGTGCGCACCAAGTCGCCGAATGGCCACTACAGCCGCGCGGCCAAAGTCAATTAGCGACGGACCAGCTCGGTAAAAATGAAGCTCCGGTGACCGTATCCGCGGTCATCGGAGCTTTTCTTCTTTCTCTCTGCCGGTCTGCCAGGACGCACTTCGCGCCGTCGCTGTGCATCTGGCGCGTCCTGACGGTACTCTGTCGCATCGCCCTTGCTGGCGGGCTGCCTTGGCGCGACAGTCCCGGCCAGGTCCAAATCATGAAATTCCGCTCCGTTATCGTATCCGCCGCAACGCTGTTGCTCGGCACGATGGCCGCAGCCTTGGCCTTGGGCGGCCCTGCCCGACCCAAGCCGATGCAAAGCATCAGCGACCCATTCCGCAACGTTGATTTCTCCGGCGTGCCGCGCCCGAGCCACTACTCGGCGCGCGACGGCACCTCGCTCGCGTACCGGCACTACATGCCGGCTGAGGGCAAGCCCCGTCGCGGCACCGTGGTCCTCGTGCATGGCTCGTCGTCCAGCAGTCGAGACATGCACCCCCTCGCACAGAGCTTTGCGCAGGCCGGCTTCGCGGTCGACGCGCTCGACGTGCGCGGCCATGGTCAGTCGGGCCCGCGCGGTGACATCGCTTACCTCGGCCAGCTCGACGACGATATGGAGGACTTCGTGCGCGCCGTGCAGCCTGCCGGTCCCAAGACGCTGGTGGGCTTTTCGTCTGGCGGCGGTTTCGCCATCCGCATAGCCGGCGGCACGCGCCAGGCGCTGTTCGACAACTACCTATTCATGGCACCCTACACCCATCGCCGCGCACCCAATTATCGGCCCAACGCGGGAGGTTGGGTATCGGTTGGAGTCCCGCGCATCGTCGCATTGACGCTGCTGAACCGGGTGGGCATCCGCGTGTTCAACCATCTCGCGGTCGTGAATTTCGCGGTAGCGGACGCACCACCCGACGAATTGACGGCGTCCTATTCGTATGCCCTCGCCAACAACTTTCAGCCCGACGACGACTACAAGCACGACATCCGTGAGATTCACCAACCGGCTGCGGTGCTGGTCGGAAGCCGGGACGAAGTTTTCATCGCCGACAAGTTCGCCCAGGTGTTCGCCGATGCCGGCCGGCCCGATATCCCGATTACGCAGGTGCCCGATACCGGCCATATCTCGCTCTCGTTGAGCGCCGCCGCACGTGCCGCGGCAGTGGCGGCCGTCGAGCGGCTCGAACGGCCTCGCACACCATGAAGCACGTGTCTCGCCGCCGATTCACGGCCGAAAGCATCGGGGACCTGCTGCGGCGCGGCCTGATCACCGCAGCGTTTTCTTGCATCGTCGCGGTGGCGGTGGCCCTCTCGGGCCATGGCGACTGGGGAACGCAATTCGTCTATTCGCTGTCGATCGGGATGATCAGCTGGCTCGTGATCGATCCCGGCCGCCAGCTCCTGCGCGACCACCGATCGAAACCCTGGCCACACGGTCTACCAGGTATCGCGCTGGTCGTGGCGGGCGTCACCATGGGCTTTCTGGCAGGGAACGCCATCGGCAACACCTGGAGCGGAAAGCCGTTGTTCGACTTCCACTTCGCGGGCCCCGGGCTCCCCCGCACACTCGTGATCACGGTGGCGGCGGCCGGGAGCATCAACGTCTTCTTTTACAACCTCGCCAAACGCAAACACCTTCAAGGGCAGGTTGCCCTCGCCCAGCGCGACGCCGCGGAAGCGCGCCTCAAACTGTTGGAAACGCAGCTGGAACCGCACATGTTGTTCAACACACTCGCCAATCTGCGGGCCCTCATCCAGGCCGAGCCAGTGCGTGCCGTGGCCATGCTCGATCGCCTGAATGGCTACCTGCGCGCCACGCTCGGCGGTTCCCGCACGATCCTTCATCCGCTGGCGTCCGAATTCGACCGGCTGCGCGATTACCTCGAGCTCATGTCGGTGCGAATGGGGGACAGATTGCGCTACTCGCTGGATCTTCCGGACGAACTCCGCCGTGTCCCCGTGCCACCCCTGCTTTTGCAGCCGCTGGTGGAAAACGCCGTACGACACGGACTCGAGCCCAAGGTCGACGGCGGTGAAATCACGGTAAGGGCCTACCGCGAAGTGACGGGCCACGGCACACAACTGGTGATCGAAGTGGCCGACACCGGCGTCGGCCTCCGTGGCGCGGTGCCCACCGGTGGCAGCGGCTTCGGGCTCGAGCAGGTGCGCGAGCGGCTCGCCACCGTGTACGGTACACGCGGCACCATGAGTTTGACGGCCGATCCCGCCGGCGTCACCCGGGCTACCCTCACCTTTCCCGAGGCAACATGAGCATGAACCCGAGCGCCCTCATTGCCGAAGACGAGCCGCTGCTCGCGCGCGCCCTCGAGACCGAACTTGCTACGGCTTGGCCCGAATTGCAGGTGGTAGCCACCGTCGGCGATGGTCTTGGTGCCGTCCGCGAGGCACTGCGCTTGCTGCCGCAGGTGCTGTTTTTGGACATCCGCATGCCCGGCCTCGATGGCCTCGGGGCCGCCGCCGAATTGGCCGATGGCTGGCCAATCTCCGAGGCGCCCATTCCGCAGCTCGTTTTCATTACCGCCTACGATGAATACGCGGCCCGTGCTTTCGAAACCCATGCCATCGATTACCTCCTCAAGCCGGTAGAGCCCGCACGCCTGCGCAAAACCGTGCTGCGACTGCAACAGGCGCTCGCCAAGCAAACGGCCCCGGATGCCGACGCGCTCGAACGGGCATTGTCGCAATGGCGACACGTGCTTAGCGCCGCCGACGCGTCCGGCAACCTCACCACGCCTCGCGTCGCTCCGCTCAAGCGGATCGCCGCCAGCGATTCAGGCGGCAGCACCGTGCACATGGTGCCAATTGACGAGGTGCTGTATTTCGAAGCCGCCGACAAATACGTCCGCGTGCTGACCGCCACACACGAATATTTGATTCGCACGCCGCTCAAGCAACTGATACCGCAATTGGACCCAAGCCTCTTCTGGCAGGTCCACCGCGCGGTGGTCGTGCGCACGGATGCCATCGACTCAGCACAGCGCGACGATACGGGCAAGCTGCAGCTAACTCTGCGCGGCCGCCCAGAAAGAATTCCGGTCAGCCGCCTGCATGCTCATTTGTTTCGCGCCATGTAACGGACCATCGGGAGCATGTTGACAGTTGGTGAACCAGTTGTCACAATGTTCTCATGCCCGCGACGATGACCGACGACGAGGCGGCTGCCCGCCGCGGGAGGATCCTGACCGCTGCGCGCTGGTGCTTCCTCAATTTCGGCTTCGCGAAGACGGCCTTCGAAGACATCGCCCGGCGCGCTGGCCTCTCGCGCACGCTGCTCTACCGGCTCTTCAAGGACAAGGAAGATATTTACCGGGCCGTCTTCGTGGACTGGCTGGTCTCTCGGCACCCCGCCGCGAAGGAGGCGGCGAACGGCCCGGGCAGCGCGTATGAGCGCTTGCTCACCGTCTGCCGTCTGTTGGTGCTCGAGCCCTGGGCCGAGATGCTCGGCGCGCCGATGGGGAGCGAGTTCCTCGACGCGTGCGAGCGAATCGATCCCGAGAGCGAGGCTCTTTATCGCCAGGTCGCGCTCGAGTGCGTGGCGGCGATCTTGGGCGACGAGGCGAGCGCCGAGGTCTTCCTCCTCGCGCTCGACGGGTTGCTCGCCGATCAACCGTCGATGAAGGTGCTGGAGCAGCGCACGCAGCTCCTCGCAGTGCGCTTCGCGCCTCGCTCGTCGAAGAAGGGAGCACGCTCATGACGGCATCGACGAAGCCATCGAGCACCGCGATGCCGTCGCCGAGACTGCGCGCCGTCAAGCTCGGCGTCATCGGGCTCGTACTGATCATGCTCACCAGCGCCTGGTACTTCGGCATTTTCGCGCGCGTCGGTGAGCCGAAGGCGCTGGCGCACACGCTCGTCGAAATGGGCGCGTGGGGCTACCTGGCGTTCATCGTCGCGTACACGGTGCTGCAACCCTTCGGCGTCCCTGGCACGGTCTTCGTGGCCGCGGCGCCGCTCATTTGGCCGTGGCCCACTGCGTTCGCCCTCTCCATGGTCGGGACGATGGCGGCGAGCGTCGTCGGCTTCACGTTCGCCCGATTCGTCGCGAGGGACTGGGTCTCGGCGCGCATCCCCGCGCGGCTGCGCAAGTACGACGCGGCGCTCGAGCGGAATGCCTTTTCCACCGTCGTGGTGCTGCGGCTGCTCCTCTGGATGCCGCAGGCGCTCCACGCATTCTTCGGAATCTCCAAGGTCGGGTTCTGGATTCACTTCTGGGGCTCGCTCGTCGGTTACGTGCTGCCGCTGCTCGTCGTAAGCTACCTCGGGGCGAAGCTCGCATGAACTTTCGTGGTCTGCGGCTGGAACGAGTCCGCGCGTCGAAGCAGTTCGATGGGAGCCGTTTCCGCAATCCGGCGGGGCCGTGGAAGGTGGAGACGGGCCGCGTCCTTCGTTTGCTTCCCGAGCTTCTCTTCGGCGGTGCGAAGCGTCGTCCCAAGGCCACCTTGCCGACGATGCGCCCCCACGAAGCATGGGGACTAATGGGAATACCGAGGTAGATTCGCCAACGCCTTCGTGCCAATCCTGACCAGATCCGCATTGAGGAGCGTGTCCTTCTCGAGCCCATTGACCGCCTGCTCGAGGAGTGCAGCCGCCATCTCGCCCAGATCGACCTTCGGAAGGCCAATGAGGCTGCGGCCAATCGTCTGCACGGTTTTCATCATGAGCCCCGTCCGGCCCGGTGCATCGATCAGTCCAGGCTTTGCGATGCAGGCCTCCACCGCCCCCCGAGACTCTTTGGCATGCTCGAGGACGCGGGACTCGACGTCTCCCCGCAGCAGGCAATAGTCGCCCAACACCCACGGCTTCTTGCGCGGATCCCGCTCGGCGTTTGCACCGCTGACGTAGAGAAAGCGAAAAGGCTTGCTCGCCGGGGCGCGTGGGAGCTGCGCGCTGGCTGCGAGTCCCGCGACCGTGTAATCGAGGCAGATCTTCCGCACCTCCTGCCACGGCATCTTCTTCAAATGGGACGGTGTCACGCCGATGAGCCAAATGCAGGCGTCGGCCCCCGCGAGCTCTCGCGTTACCCGCTCTGGATAGCGCTCGAAATCCTCGCAGACGACGGACGTGAGCTTCGTGGTGTCCGCTCCGGGCCCCGTGCTCTGCGGTACGGTCGTCACTCGGCGCGCGAGGGCGGCGATGGACGTGACGGCGGGATTGGCGAGGGCTTGTCGGATAACCTCGGTGCCGACGAAGCCGGTCGATCCGGCGACGATGAGCTTCATGACCTGTTCCTCGAACGTAGCGATGGTACTCGTTCGCGGCGCCTTGGCGAGTTGCGTTTTTCCCGGCAGCATTTGCGTAAATGCGCGTTGTGCTGCAGCGCATCGGCATGGTGCAATGCCCTCCCGCGAGGAGACGACCATGGACCGAGTGACCGGCGGTGCGGCTGGCAAAGCATCGAGACTCGTCACGGCCGACGAGATGAAAAAGATAACCAAGCAGAAGCCACTCCGTCACGAGCTCCCACTCGACCGAGCCGCGCTGGAGCGTCTGCCATGGGGCCCCGCGTTCCGGGCGCTGGTCGAAGGGCCCGTGGAGGCGATCGTCCCCACGCTTTGCGCTCGATGCACACGGGGCGAGAGTGAGGCGGTCGCGGCGTTCGCCACGATGCTGCTCGAAGATATGTCGCCGGTTGCGGTCGTCGAGGGCGTCGCGGCGGTGAGGGCCGTCCCGCCGAAAGAACCGAAAGGGAAAGAGCTGTTCGAAATCGTCATGGGCGCATGGCTGGAGTTGCGCCCTGCCGATGCCGAGGAGCCCGAGGAGGGCGATCCCTCTCTCCTCCTGGGCGAACCGCCGACCCGCGACGAAGTGGAGGCTTCGTTTGCGTCGGCCGGAATCCCGACGCAACCTGCCATGGTCGAGTTTTTCACGACGTTCGGCCGGCTACGCGATATGCCGCCCATGCACTCCGGCCACTTCACCGTTCCATCGGCGCGCGACCGTTTCGACGCCGAAGATAGCGACGACGACGACGGCAGTCGCCAAGCGTGGGACGGCGCGGCCATCATCTATTCGGCGCAGAACGGCGACGAAATCCTCTTGAATGCAAAGGGAGAGATCGCGTGGGCCGTCTTGGAAACGGGCCAGGTCCGCACGATCGGGCCTTTCGAGAAACTCCTCGGCGCCTACCCCGTCGATTCCTATTCATGGCCAGATTGAACGGGAGAAATCACCATTTCAAGGACGAAGCTTCCTCGAGCAGCGCTCTCAAAATAGCCTCCGAGCGCCTCTGGCCGTATCCGCGTCCATAGGCGCTCGACGTGATCGCGACCACCAGATGGCGCGATGGCACGATGTAAATCTTGTTTCCGCCGCTGCCCGAGGCAAACGATACGCGGACGCGCTCCCCGCGGATATCGTGCGTCTTCGTGTACCAGAAATATCCGTACCCGTCGGCATAGGGATCCACGGCCGAGATGGCGACGCGCGGCTGGACGCTTGCGTCGAGCCATCGCGCGCCGACGATGCGACGGCCTTGGTACGTGCCACCATCGAGCACCATTTGGCCAATTTTCGCGACGTCCAGCGCGGTGAGCCAGAGGTTCCCCTGCCCCTTCGTGTGCCCGCCCGCATCGTGCTGCCACGTCCAGTGCGTGATGCCCAACGGCGAAAAAAGTGCATCGCGCGCGAACTCGTCCTGTGGGCGGCCGACGGCCTTTTCGACGACCAGACCCACCAGGTACGCGGAGAGCGAGTTGTAGACGTAGCGGCTGCCTCGCGGCTCGCGCGCAGAAATGGATAAGGCGAATGCGCGCGGATCACGGGCAGCATCGAGCTTGTCCTCGTTGCCGGGCGATGCCTCGTCCTCGTCGTCGGCATCGAGGCCGGAACGCATGGTGAGCGCGTCGTCCAGCGTGATGTTCTCCACCGGGGTCCCACGCGCATCGGGCAGATAGCGGCCGACGGGGTCCGACGTTCCCTCGATGCGCCCCGCTTCGATGGCCATACCGACCAGCAGCGAGGTGATGCTTTTTCCGGCGGAGCGAATGTCATGAAGCGTGTCCGGCTTCTCGCCATTGTAATAGCGCGAGCCGGCGAGTGCGCCGTTGCGCAGGACGATAACCGCCTTCAAATCGGGGTGGTCGTCGGCGTCCCACCGCGACAGAACGCGATCGACGTCCGAGGGCGCCGGAGCCTTGGCGGTGCACGCCGCCAGCCCGGCCAAAAGACAGACCACAGAGAGTCGAAAAATCATGAGAACCCCAGAACTTTGCTCGAGGTGGGCGCTCGTGACCATATGCCGAAAGTCACGATCGAAGCGGAGCCGCTCCGCTCGTGACGTCGACGTGTCCTCGTCGCGGGCTTCGAGCAGCGGTCGTTTCGTGACGGGGACATCGTCTGGTGATAATCCCGCGCATATGCAGACTTACTCGACTCGACGCACGACCTTCCTCGCCATCGCCCTTACCGCCATCGCCGCCGGGCCCCTGGCCTGCCACAATTCGCCGCCGCCGGATCAAGCGATCGCCGAACTTCACGACCCGGACCCCGATACGCGGCAACGGGCAGCGGACAGTCTACGAACCGACGAGGGCGTCCCTCCCAACGCCATTCAGCCTCTGCTCGATGCCCTTGGCACGGAACGGTTTCTGTACGTGCGGGGTGCGATCCTCATCACCCTCGGCAAGTCGGGTCGCCCCGAAGCCAAGGCCCCGATCGATCAGGCCGTGCAAAGCGCAACGGACAAGGACTCACGCCGCTGGGCGGGGCGCGCGCTCAAGTATTGGATGATCGCGACGCACGCACTCTCCGCGGACTACGCGTTTCCCGATGGATGGCCGTATGGGCAGCCGGGCTATCCTAGGAGGCTCGTCGAATAGCTACGTGGCTTCAGATGCCGGATTCTAATATTGCAATTCGTTCGGCTTCTCGACACGCCCGACGAGTTGGTTCGAAGGCGCCGAGCCCTGGGAACGCGTCGTGCTCACGGTGCGCGATACGACCTATGAAGCGTCCCGCGGGAAGGAATGCGGATACGCTTCGTAGAAGATAGACAGGTGAGGAGCCAGCCCTTGAAAATCGATTTCGAGCAGTTGACGTCGGGCCCGAATCTCAACCGTGCGTATTACATTGCATGGGACGGGAAATCCTTTTGGATCGCGACCTGCGACCAATACGGAAGCAATTCCGCATTGTGGCGCGGTGACGGCCATGACTTTCAGGTCATGTGCTCGCAGAACCTGTTTCCAAGCAAACCCAGGGGTGCGCGTCTACTCTACCTTCCAGCGGGCGAGCTGCATCTGTTGGCCTATTTGGCGGACAGCTATCATCACGCTGTTTTCGATGGCACCCGTTTCGTTTCGCGGCCACCCCCGCCGTTCTCCGAGGAGGGGGGACGTTTCTCCGAATTCGCAGTGGAAGTCGATCGCGCGCGGGAGGCGATTGTCCTCGTCGACGTTCGAGACGGGACGATTCACGAATACGTGAGTGGGAACTGGACAATCGCAGGAACGCTCGGTTTCGATTCAAAAAAGCGACGCATGGGCAAATGGGATGGACGCCGGGTGGCGGTGGCGTGGGACGACGCTCGCAAAGCCTTGATTGTCGTTTGGAATGAAAAAGGCGCAACGTGCACCCGTGCATCCATTTGGAATGGGAAGGACCTCGTCGCGCTCACCGGGCCGGGGGTCTCGACCGGAGGTGCCATCGACGGGGAGGACGAAACGCTCCCGGAGTTCGTCTTGCCAGCGACCCATCCGGTGACGGGGCGCGCCCTGTTCTCGGGCAGTGATGGCATCCCGAAGATGTTGAGTCCCGAAGGGACATGGATCGAGCTCGACGCCTATCCTCAGGCCGTGGAGGTACTCACTCCGGGGCCGGACGGCCTCGTGGCGTGGCATAGTTATGGCACCGCCTCCTGGAATGGGACGACCTGGAAGCAGCGCGATCCGTGGGTTTCGATGCGGATCGACGATACGGATCGCCCGCACCTCGTTTCGCGAGATCTCGCCTTCGAGATCCTTGCGTACCGTGCAAGCGATGAGCGATGGGCGCCACCGAAGACGACAGGGCGCAAGCCCGAGGGAGCTTCCCATACGCTCGTCGTCGATCCACGCTCGGGTCGCATTTTCGTCAGCGCCGGCCACGACGACGGTACCCCGCTGCGCACGACGTGGGAGTGGTCGGAATCCGAGGGGTGGTGTGAGTTGAAGACGGAGAGCGCTCCGTTGCCGCGTGCCGATGGCGTCGGCGTGGTCGTTGGGGACGAGTTGATCATCACCGGCGGTGTGCTTCCGCAGACTCTGGACTATCACCCGCATCCGACGCCGACGCGCATGACCGAGCACTTCGACGGGCGCCGATGGACGGCCTATCCCGAGTTCCACGCCCCGAGCAACGTCCGATTGCTGGAAACCGACCCCGTGACCGGTGCCATATTTGCGGTCGAAGATCGCGGGAATGACGTCGTTCTCTGGGCGTACCAGGGGGAGGGACGCTGGAACGAAGGCATCACCATCTCCGTTCAAAAGGAAGACGATTCTCCCGAAGGCCGAGAAGACCCTCGTTTCGCATTCGATGCCAAAAGACGGCGTCTCTTGATGCTGAGGCCTTTCGAAATCGACTGTCTCGGAACAGGCATCTTCGCCGCCGAGTTGGCGCCTTGGCTCGATACTCTCACCGCACCCGGCGCAGAGGGGAGCACGATCCCGATTCGGAAGCATGACGCGTTGAATGCGTTTCTCGCGCCGTCGGCGGCACCGATCCCCGTGGACTGGGGCGCGGTCGAGTCCTGGCTCGGCCTCCGCCTGCCTGCAGACTACAAGGCGTTGGTCTCGGCCTACGGGCCCCTCGACATCGGTGAGCACATTTGGTTGCACATGCCCTGCGCGGTAGCGGGGCTCTTCGAATACCATGAATGGCTGACGAAGAATCACAAGTATTGCCGCGCCGTTGCACGTGACGCGCCAGCTCGTGGTAAACCTGCGGTGTTCCACCCGGCGGCCGGCGGTTTGCTCCTCTGGGGGGAGACACGCCAGTCGTCCTTTCTTTTCTGGGATACGTCGGCGTCCGACAACCCCGATGAGTGGCCCGTCGTGTCGTTCAGCGTGAGCGCCGCCGATCAGAACGTCGTACCGTGGCACAACTACGAAATGCCATTGCTGCAGATGTTGTCCGCCGCGATTCACGACGGAGTGCCGCTGGCCGGCGATGCCACACTCGGCCCGCTGCCGGCGATGGCGCAGCGTACGGCCAATCTCGCGCATGACGCCGTGCCTTGGGTGCCGCCTCCGCCTGCGCCGCCGAAGAACGGAAAAGCCGAGGCTCGGCGACGCAAGGCGCTCACCGAAGGCTCCGGGCTGGCAGCGATCAAGGTCCTCGTGCCTCCACCCAAAGAGCGCTATCTCGGCGACGCTACTTGGGAGAAGGTCTTCGAAGCACTCGGCACGCGGCTGCCGGCCGAGTACGTGACCTTGATGAACACCTACGGTGCGGGGTGCTGGTCCGAGTATCTGCGGTTCGGCCCGCCGTTGGCGATCGATCACAAATTGGGACTCGTGTGCCAAGTTGCCGAGGTCCTCGAGGGATATCGGAGCTTGCGCGCCGACCATCCCCAATACCACCCACTCCCCACTTGGCCGGAGCCCGGAGGGTTCCTGCCCTTCGCGGATTCCATCGACGGGGATTACGTGGGATGGCTGACCCAAGGAGCCCCCGACGAGTGGCCCGTGATCGTCTATCCGCATAGCGCCGATCAAGGCCCACCGCTAACGGGCAAGCTGACCGACATTCTTCTGGAGTGGCTGCGTGGCCGCTTCTCGACCGACGGCCTTCCCGAGCTGGACGAGCCGCTGGAGACCATCGGCTTCGAGCCTTGGACCGAGAAGGACGACGAGGACGAGGAATCGTGAGCGACGTCTGGTAGCAAAGGGGCTGCCCGGGATGGCGCATGTTCGAGTAAGCTTCCTCCCGTGCATACCGAAAGCATCGAGTACGAAGCGGATGGCGCCCGGCGGGTTGGATATTTGGCGGTCGATCGCGCGCCCGGCGGGCGGCGGCCGGGCGTCTTGATCGCACACGAGGCCAACGGCGTCAGCGAAGTCGTCAAGGAGCGCGCGCGGAAGCTCGCGGAGCTGGGCTACGTCGCGTTCGCGATGGACTACGTCGGCGACGGGGTCGTGCTCGAGGGGTTCGAGAAGACCGCCGCGCTCCTCGCGAAGTATCGTGAGGCGCCCGAGCGGATCCGTGCGATAGGGCGTGCGAGCCTCGACGTGCTGCGTGCGCAGCCCGAGTGCGATGCGGACAAGATCGCCGCGATCGGCTACTGCTATGGCGGGGCCGCGGTGCTCGAGCTCGCGCGCGACGGTGCCGATCTCGCATGTATCGTAGGGTTCCACGCGCAACTCTCGACGAAGGATCCCGAAGATGCGCACCGCATCAAGGGCAAGGTCCTCGCCTGCATCGGCGCGGACGATCCCTGGGTACCCGCCGACCAGCGCCTCGCATTCGAGCAAGAGATGCGCGCCGCGAAGGTCGACTGGCGCTTGCACGTCTACGGTGGTGCGGTCCACGGCTTCGCAAACCCGAACGCGGATCGGCTCAACAACCCCGCCGTCGCGTACCATCGCCCGAGCCACGAGCGCTCCTGGCGAGCGATGATCGATCTCTTCGACGAGACGTTTGGTCGTCCCATCTGACGCTCCGCGGGAGCGGCTTACAGTTCGCCGGTCATGAATTGGGCGCGACCGTTTCCGAAGCTCCAATCCGAATCCGAATTCGTGACCAGGGAGACGATGACATCGCTCGGTGTGATTCCGCAGCTCTCCTCGAGTTCCCGACAGAGCGTTTCGTAAAACCTCGACTTGGCCCGATCGCTTCGCGGTCGGGTGGTGAGCGTGAGGACGACCACCTTGTTCGTCCGCACGATACCGAGCCCCGTATCCTGCAGAACGAGTCAGGAAACGGGGTGCTCGTAGACGATCTGGTAGCGATCGCGCTCGGGGACCTCGAAGGCGTCGACCACCGCACGATGCGCGGCATCGAGCAGGGTTTGCACTTCTTCGTCGGTGCGTCCTTGGATGAGATCAAATCGAACGAGCGGCATGCGTCTTCTCCCGTGGTGGAAAGATGCGATTGATCGCTATTTGCGCGGTCATGGATGGTTTTCCGGTGGCTTGGGGGCGGCGGAAAGCGAGGTGTCCGCGCGCAATCGTTTCGCGAGAGGGATGGCTTGCTCGCCAGCAAGCATTCCAAGCAGACCGACGAGCGCGACCACGGGAGGGGCCGGCGATCGGACGTTGAGCACGCTGTAGATCACGCCGACGAGGATCCCCGCGGCGAGAGACAACACATACATTTTGATCGGCATGGTGCTCAGACGTTAAGGGCGTCGTGGATGCCCGATAACGCGCGATCCAATGCGATGACTTCTCACTGGTGGTAGGAAATCCGTATGCTCGACAGGGTCACCGCCATGCAGGTTTTTACGCGCGCGGCAACGGCCGGTGGCCTGTCTGCGGCAGCGCGCCAACTTGGTCTTTCATCCGCGATGGCCACCAAGCACGTGGATGCGCTCGAAACACAATTGGGGGTAAAGCTGTTTCACCGCACGACCCGTCGGTTGACGCTCACCGAAGCGGGGCGAGGATACTTGGCGGCGTGTCAGCGAATCCTGGCGGAGCTCGATGAAGCGGATGCCGCAGCGGCTTCCTACCGGCTCGATGCCAATGGCACATTGCGCATGAATGCTCCGGTGTCGTTCGGCGTGCGGTGCATCGCGCCGCTGCTTGCAGAGTTCAGTCGACAGCACCCACGGGTGCGTGTCGAACTGGGTCTCAACGATCGCGCCATCGACATGTTGGACGAGCGGTGGGATCTCACCATCCGCATCGGGCGACTCGCCAGCAGCCGCTTGACCGCGCGCAAGATCGCCAATGTCGACATGGTCGTTTGCGGGGCCCCCGCCTACCTCGCCGTGCATGGGATTCCGCGAAAAGTGGAGGAGCTCGCCGAGCACAATTGCCTGGGGTACTCCATGTCCGAATTGGCGGGCCCCAAGACGTGGGTATTCGGAAAAGACAATTCGCATCACGTGACGATTCGCGGCAATCTCTTCGCGAACAACGGAGACGCTCTTGCCGCAGCGGCCATCGCCGGCCAGGGGCTCGTCTACGTGCCGATGCTCATCGTGTGCGACGCGTTGAAAGCCGGAACGCTCGTGGCCATCGAGCTCGACCAGCCCTATTGCAACCTCGGCGATATCTTCGCCTTGTATCCACCCGAGCGCCGGCCGCCGGCCAAGGTGCGCGTTATGATCGACTACTTGGCCTCTGCCTTCGCGCCTTGAGGTGCGCCCATGCCGAGCAGCGGCTCGCGGGCCAGCTCGTGGAGAAAGACATCGGCGACGGCGCGAACGCGCGCGGGCATTCGTCGCGGCGGCCGAACCAGCGAGATGCGCACGGGGGGCGGCTCGTAGGCGCGTAGAACCGCGCAGATTGTCCCCGCCGTGAGGTCGTGCGCCACCAGCCAGCCCGGCACCTGAGCGAACCCCAGGTCGGCGAGGACTGCTGCGCGGATCTCTTCCGCGTTGTTGGTCAGAAGGCTCACGCGGCTCGGATGCACGATGTTGGGATGGACGCCGCGGAAGCGCCATGGTCGTCGCACCCCACGCAACACCGACACGATGCGTTCGTGCTGTTCCAGATCGGCCGGGATGCGCGGTTCGCGATGGCGATCGAGGTACGATTTCGAAGCCACGACGAGCAGCGGCGTTTCGCCCACGCGTTGGGCGAGGACGCTCGCGTCCCGCAGCTCGCCGGCACGGATGGCCAGGTCGATATTCTCCGCCACGAGGTCGACGTGGCGCTCGGAGACGACGAGCTCGAGCGAGATTTCAGGATACCTGGTGCGCAGGACTCGCGCTGCCGGTACCGCGTACAGACTGGCAAAGCCGGGGGCGACGCCGATTCGAACGCTGCCCGCAGGCGCGCGATCGCCGCGCACGGCCCGCTCGACGGCTTGATCAAGCTCGCCGAGCAACGGCCTCAGGTCGTCGAAGAGACGTTGGCCGGGCTGCGTGATCGCCAGACTTCGTGACGTCCGGTGAAGCAGCGTCATCCCGAGGTCCTTCTCCAGTGCAGCCATGGTCTTGCTGACCGCCGGCTGCCCCACACCGAGCTCGCGCGCCACCGCGGTGAAGCTGCCCTTCTCCACGACGCGAACGAACATCCTCAATGCCGCAAATCGATCCATCCGTGGGCCTCACGATCCATTCCACCACGGAATGCATCCCATGCCACCGTCCATGCTGTCGATGCGGTCGGTTTCCACCCTAGCGTGGAATCGACAGGAGGATCCGATGACCGAAATTCATCACCCGTGGACGGCCGCCGACCAGGCGGCCATGGCCGCCTTTCGTGCCAAGCTTGCCGCCCATCCCATTGCGCTCACGCGCACTTCGTTCGACCGCATCGTGGAGCAATCGGCGCCGCTCGTGGACGGGGTCGACTATTCCGAAGCCCGCGTCGGCGGCATCCCTGGCGTCTGGTGCACCCCAGCGTCACGCCAGGAGGGCGTGGCCATGCTCTACTTGCACGGCGGTGGGTACTTTTTGGGCACGGCCCGCGCCTTTCGCGGCTTCGTCTGTCGGCTCGCGGCCCGATCCGGCGTCGCAGCGTTCATCGCGGACTATCGCCTGGCGCCCGAGCACCCCTTCCCTGCGGCGTACGACGATGCGCGCGCCGCGCATCGGGACCTGAGCCAGCAGCTCGGCGCCGAACGCGTGGCGATCGTCGGCGACTCCGCCGGTGGAGGCCTCGCGCTCTCCCTGCTTCAGGAGGAGCCATCCGCAGCTTGCGGGGTGCTTCTCGCCCCTTGGAGCGATCTCGCGCTCACCGGAAATAGCCTCGACACCAAGGCCGCCGACGACCCGGTCCTCACGCGGAGCGTCCTCGAGGACGGCGTCCGCAAGTACCTCGGCGCACAGGATCCGCGGGACCGCCGCGCATCACCTCTCTACGGGCGTACGCGCGGCACGCCCCCCATTCAAGTTCACGTGGGAACGGCGGAGATCTTGCTCGACGACGCGCTTCGCCTCGGGTCATCGGAAAAGACCGAAGTCCACGTCTGGGAGGGCATGCCCCACAGTTTCCCGAGAAGCGTCGCCCTCTTCGAGGCGGCACGGGCGGCGCAAGAGATCATCGCGGCATTTCTTCGCGCCAACCTCGTACCCACCACCGACGTACGGTCGATGCCGATTACGGAAATATCGTCCTGAGTTCACGGAAATAGAGGCACATGGTCGACGATGGCGGTCGTCCTATCTTCCGTGGCAAGGAGAATCCATGCCACTTCATGCCCAGACTGCCATCATGCTCCAGCGCCTCGCGGCCGGCCCGGAGGTCGACTTCACGGACCTCGACGTCGCCACCTTTCGCGCGGCCTTCGCGGTGCCAGCCCCCTCTGCGCGCACGGAGATCGGGCCCATCGTGGAACACATCATCGCCGGCGCGGCGGGCCCGATGCGGCTGCGCACCTATGCACCGCTTGGCGAGGGGCCCTTCCCCATCACGCTGTATTTGCCCGGCGGGGGCTTCGTCATCGGGGACTCCGACACCACCGACGGCATATGCCGAAGATTGGCCCGTCACGGCGGCACCTTGGTGGTGTCGGTCGACGGCCGCCTCGCGCCGGAGGCTCCGTTTCCCTGCGCCCTCGAAGACGCCCACGCCGCCTTGTGCTGGGTACACGCCCACGCCGCGTCGCTGAACGGAGTGTCCTCGGCCATCGCGGTGGCCGGAGACAGCTCCGGCGGCAACCTGGCAGCTGTCCTCGCCCAGATGTCGCGCACGCGCGGGCCCGAGATATGCCATCAGCTATTGCTTTATCCGGCCCTCGATTGCCGATTCGACACGGCGTCGTACCGGGCATTTGCAAAAGGCTATTTCCTGACCGAGGCCATGATGCGCTGGTACTGGCGGCAATACCTACCCGACGGCGCCTCGCCAGACGATATCCGCATATCCCCCGCGCGGAACGAGGCGCTAGAAGGTTTGCCCAGCGCGACCATCGTGACCGCGGAATACGATGTGCTGCGCGACGAAGCCGAGGCCTATGCACGTGCCCTGGGCGAGGCGAGGGTTGCGGTCACGCTTCGCCGGTGGGAAGGACAGATTCATGGCTTTCTCCTGATGGAAGGCGACATCGACGACGCGGCGTTGGCGCTGCAGCACGCGGGCGAGTCCCTGCGCCAGGCCTTCGAACTACTCCCTCTCGGGGGCTGCCCCAGCGTCCAAAACGGCCTCGACCGAAGGAGCATCGGCGAGGCGCGCTAACCACGAATGGATCTCCTCGACGTCCCGCGTCGCATGGATCCGCTTCATCTGCTGCTTGTTGGGCTCGAAGCCGCGCTTGCGGAGGAACGCGAACAACAGGGTCTTTGCGGCCTGCTCGAAGTGTTCCGTCGTGCGCTCCGTTGCCTCGGTCCGCGGCGCGGCCGCAGCCGGGTTTCCCCCAAGCCGCGTCAGGAGCACGCGCATCTCTGCGTGCCACGCCGTGTTGGAACCACCGTCGTGCCACAGCCCGCGAAGCTCGGAATTCACGGCAAGCACGCGCTCGACCGCACGCCTCGCCGTTACCAAGTCTTCGACGACGATCGCATCCGAGTTCGCGTCGAGCCATTCATGTAGCCGCTTTGGCACGCGGTCGCGGCCGTGTCCCAGCGCGGCGGATACGATCTCGGCTGCGGCAATCGCAGCGGCCCCGTCGTCGACGTCGAGGTACTCGTCTTCACTGGTCTGCACGACGGTGGAAAGGATGGAGTGCAACGCGACCACTCCGCGATCTTCGAACTCCGTCAACCAGTCCAATGCCGAGTCATTCTCGAATGCCTTTTCGCCCCATGATCCCATCGGAGCCATCCTACCCGATAGCTCACGGCCAAATGGCGGCGATGTGTTCGAAACGGCCGAAAAAGTGGCGAGATCTCGTCCTCCAGAGACATGGCCGAAGGTGCCACTCGCCCGTTCCCGGATGCAGATCCATTTGCGTACCGCTCCGAGCTGAAGTTCGCCACGCAGTCGGTCTCGACGATGGCGGACATTATTTTCATGTCAGCTATCGAATGGACGACGATGTTGGGCGGCCATTGTCGAAAAACGAATACGTCCCTACTCCGTTGAATAGCCAACGATAATTTAAATGGAGGGGGCGTTCATGAAACGCAGCCCTCGGTGCATTGAATCCTCTCTCTCGAAGGTTTCCCATTGCCCAGGAGGAGTTTCATGTCACACCCGTGTCCACACGCCGCAGCAGTGGAGATTCAGCCGGCCGCGAGACCGCACAGCATTCGCGAGGCGCCCGGGGCATGGCCGGTTCTCGGCCATATCGTTCCGATTCTGCGTCGGCCGCTGGAGTTCCTCTCCTCCCTGGCGGGCTGCGGGGACGTCGTCAAGCTTCGGTTCGGGCGGCTTGCCGTCTATGTCGTCACCAACCCGGAGGCCACGCGCGATGTGCTGGTTCCTGGCGACTTGGATTACAAGCGAGGACTCTGCTTCGAGAAGCTCGAACCCGGCCTGGGCAAAGGGATCGCGACGGCATCGGGTGACGAGCACAAACGTCTAAGGCATCTCCTGCAGCCGGTCTTCACGCGGGAGCGGCTCGTCGAGTACGCGTCGATCATGCGCGACACGGCCGAAGAGACGGCCGCGTCCTGGCGCGATGGCCAGGCCATGGAGGCCGACGAGGTCATGAACGACCTGGCGCTCACCGCGCTCACGCGGAGCCTGTTCAAGTTCACGGTTACCCCGGACACCGCGCAGGCGATCAAGCATGGAATGCGCCTGCTCACCCACGGGCTGCTCGCACGCATCGTCCTGCCGGCGGCGTGGGAACGTGTGCCCACACTGGGCAATATTCGATTCAAGCGCGCAATGGCCAGGATGAACGACGCCATTGCGAAGGTCATTGCCGAATACCGCGACGCGGGTCACGACCGCGGCGATGTTCTTTCCGCGCTGCTCTCGGTTCGTGACGACGACGGCAAAGGCCTCTCCGACCAGGAAGTCCACGCCCAGGTGATGACCTTGGCGCTGACCGGCATCGAGGCCCCCGGCGCGACGCTGGGCTGGGTGCTCTACGAAATCGGCCAGAACCCCGAGGTGGCCGCGCGCGTCTACGCCGAGATCGACGCGGTCCTCGATGGCAAGGCCCCCGAGTACGACGACTTACCCAAGCTGGAGTACCTCGGTCGCGTCATCACCGAGGTGCTCCGGCTGCGCACGCCCATGCTCTTTTCCCGGCGCACCTTGACCACGGCTCGCGCGGGCGAATCGGTCATCCCGGCGGATTCGGAACTCATCTACAGCCCGTACCTGCTGCACCATGACGCGCGTTGGTTTCCGGATCCCTCGCGCTTCGATCCCGACCGATGGCTGCCGGAAAATGCCAAACGGATCCCCAAAGGGGCTTACATCCCATTCGCCGCGGGCGCATTCCAATGCATCGGCAAGGTGTTCGCCATCACGGAACTGACCATGGTCACCGCCGTGCTCTGCGCGCGATGGCAGTTGCGGCTGGCCCCGGGGACCAAAGTTCGCGAGGTCGCCACCGCCCTCATTCGACCCAACCGCCTGCCCATGACCGTCCATCGGCAGGCGTGGTGAGCACTGTGGACGCGTACTCGATACCGGACTTGCGTCTTCCATTCGAGACGGCCACCCATCCGCAGTCCGCGCAAGTCCAAGAAGGGACCGAGCGCTGGTGCCGGGCCTTCGGGCTGTTGCGCTCACCGAGCGTGGCCGCGAAATTCCGCGCATTGGGCTACGGCCGCATCATGTCGACGCTCTGCCCGTACGCTCCGTTCGACGGCCTTGCCCTCGTCACCGACTGGAACAGCTTCTTCTTCGTCACGGACGATCAGCAGAACATCGCGGTCAGGACGAACCGCATTGCGCTCTACGAGGAGCTCGCGGCCGCGATGCGGCACGTCATCGCGGACGAATCTCGCCGGACGCCCCATGACGATCACGCCCTCGTCACGTCGTTGCGGGACCTCTTGCGCCGCACACTCCCTGGCCGTCCCGCCTATTGGGTCGCGCGATTTCGCCGGAACCTGGACTCATGGCTCGTCGGGCACATGACCGAGAACCACTACCGAATGTCCAAAAAGGCCCCGCGGATCGAGGACTACATCGCCGTGCGGCGCGACGCGTCCACCGTGCTTCCCACTCTCGACCTCGTTGAAATGGTGGAAAAGGCCACCGTGCCGGACGAGCTCTATCGCACACCGCGCTATCAGACCTTGGTCACGGGAACGGCCGACATCATGTGCTGGATCAACGACATCCACTCGCTGCACATGGAGAAGGACGACCCGATCAACTTCGTCACCGTCCTCGGCCACTACGAGCACCTCGGAATCCAGAGTGCCATCGATGCCGTGGCCAAACGCATCGCGGCCCGCGTTCGAGATCATCTCGTCGCCGCGCACGAGCTGCCCGAAACCATGAGCGCATTGGGGCTCCCCCTCGAGGCGCAGACCGCCGTGCTGCGGTGCATTCGCGATCAGCAATCGTGGGCCGCAGGCATGGAAGCCTGGGACCGCACGGACACCATCCGGTTCACGGACGGCGATGCCCACGCTCTGCAGAGCACGATGGCGTCGTATGCGGAGGACTTACTGGAATGACCCGATTGCTCGATGGCAAGGTGGTGGTGATCACGGGCGCCGGCTCCGGCATCGGCCGCAGTGCCGCAGTGGTGCTGGCGCGCCATGGCGCGGATCTTCTGCTCGCCGATATCAACGGGAATACGTGCAAAGAGACGGCGGAGATCGTCGTCCGCCAAGGCGGGAACGCGACCGCCGTCGTCGCCGACGTATCCAACGAGGACGACGTCGAGGCCATGGTGGAGGCCGCGATCCGAGTTTACGGGCGGCTCGACGGGGCCTTCAACAACGCGGGCATCGACGGCGCCTTCGAGGGCGTCGCCGAGTCCACGCGCGCGAACTGGGACAAGGTCATCGCGGTCAATCTCACAGGCGTCTGGCTCTGCATGCGCGCGGAGATCCGCCGGATGCTTCCATCGGGCGGGACCATCGTGAACAACTCGTCGATCGCAGGTATGGTGGGATTGGGCCTCGGGCTGTCCGCCTATGTCGCGGCCAAGCACGGAGTCCTCGGCCTCACCCGGGAAGCGGCGCTCGAATACGCGGCGCGAGGGATCCGCGTCAATGCCGTCTGCCCTGGCACCGTGCGCACCGGGATGTACGAACAAGTGATCGCGACCGGTGTCGTGACCGAACAACAGATTGCGGCCATGCAACCGATCAACCGCTCCGCACACCCCGATGAGATCTCCGAAGCCGTTGCCTGGCTGCTGTCCGACCGCGCGTCGTTCGTCACCGGTCAGGCAATGGCCGTCGACGGCGGTCTGGTCGCACGCTAAGAAGCCGATGGATCGCGCAGGGATCTGCCCCAAGTGGGCCCTTGCCCGCTGGAGTCGCTGGGGCGATGATGCGCACCATGCTCCTCGTGCCGCGACATGCGTGGTTTCTCGGTATCGCTCTGAACTTCGCCGCGTGCGCGCATGCGCCCGAGCCTGCAGCCCCACCGTCGACCAACGCCGCGGCCACGGCGGGCGCACCGGCGGGAGGGGCCGAGAGCGCGGCCATCCGTGACGGGGTTTTGACCGCCGCCGATGGCGTCAACATTCACTACCGAGAGGGCGGCCGCGGAGAGATTGCGCTGTTCTTCCTTCACGGCTGGCTTGGGGACGCGCATTGGTGGGACGAGCAGCTCACCCAATTCGCGCCGCGCTACCGGGTGGTGGCCATGGACATTGCGGGCCACGGCGAATCGGGCAAAGAGCGAAAGGCATCGACATACCAGACCGCCGCCGCCGACGCGCACGCGATTGCGGACAAGCTGGGGCTGAAGCGCATCGTGTGGATCGGGCACTCGATGTCGGGGGAAATCATCATCGAGGCGGCCAATCGATTGCCGGACCGCACGGCTTGCCTCATCCCAATCGATACCTTGAAAGAAATCGGCGGGCCAGCATCGCGTGAAGAGACGGACGCCTTCTTCGCGCCGCTGCAAAAGGACTTCGTCCCCAACGCCCAGGGCATTCTCAAAAAGGCTTTCGTGGCAAGCTCCCCAGAATCCGTGGTTCGCCGCGTGCTCGACGGGGTCGCGACGATGAAGCCGGAGGTGGTCATCCCGATCCTACGCAGCGGATTCTCGTACGATGCTCGCACGGAAATTCGCAAGGTGAAGGCCCCGATCGTCGCGGTCAACTCGGACATCCAGCCGACCAAGTTGGAAGAGAACCGCAAATACGCCCCGCAGTTCGAGGTCATCGTCATGAAGAATGTCGGCCACTGGCCGATGCTCGAGCGCGCGGGCGAGTTCGATTCACTGCTCCAACAAGCGATCGATCGCGGTACGGCGAAGCGATAGCTGGCATCCCCTGCCCGCGGCGATATTCGCGTCGTCGCGAATTTTCGATCTCGCGACGGAACGAAGATTCGAGCTGCCTCGCTCGCGTCCATCCGTTGCCCGTGATACGTGACGAGCAATTGCCATTAGCGGGAGGTGGACTCTCATGTTGCTCATCATCGGTGCCGTGGTGCTCGTCCTTGGAATCGGGGCGATCGGAATTGGGGTATATGAAAAGATGAAGGCCGCGCGGGTCGCCGGCGCCCCCTTCGTACGCACGGGCGACGCCGCACAGCGCGGGGCGCAGGTCGCGGGGCCGAACGGCGCCATCAGCGTGCAAGGAAACGTCATTTGTCAGCAGCCGCTGTCTTCGCCGATCACGCGCACCGCATGCCTCTATTTCAGCGTCAGTGCGGAAGCGCGGTGGAAGGACGGCGACCAGGATCGGAGCCAGACGCTGGCGGGAATCGAGCAGTCCACGCGCTTCGTCCTCGATGATGGCAGCGGCCCAGTGTGGGTCGACGCGACCCGAGGCGGCGATTTCGATACGACCCGCTACAGCGAAATCAAGGAGCCGGGGTTCTTTGGTTCGGAGCTCGTATTTGGCGACTACCGTCTTTCGACGAGTTCCTTTCCTAGCGGAGCCCGATTCGAGGTCAAGGAGGAGGTGCTGCCGCTCGTTCCGCAGCTCTACGCGTGCGGGGCGACGGCCCCTCAATCGATCGCATCGCCCGAATGGCGCAGCCTAATCCTTGCGACGAAATCCCGCGACGAGCTACTCGGGTCGGCGACGCAGACGGCGAAGGCCTGCCTCGTGGGGGGAATTGCGGCGGTCGCGGTGGGCGCGGCGGTGGCCCTGGCAGGCGCATTTCAGGCCGGCCTGCTGATGCGGATCGCGCATACCCCATTATGATCGAGGGACCGCGATAACGAGCGACCGCACGCGGACTGATCGTTCGGCCGGGCAAGCTTTTCTCGTATCGCGCCAAGCTGGGTCCGCTGACGTACGCCCGTTGCGCATTCTCGCGGATGCCGCCACTCCGATCATGCGCCTGCGCGGTGCACCGATTGTTGGCGAAACGCCTTCGGGCCTCGAGCATCGTGTACTGAGGCGACGGCTGCACCTTCACTGAAGGTGGAGTGCATACCTGCGCGGACCTCATGCTCGTGTTCGGGCGAGCCCAATGCGGAATACGTGATAGTGTAAAAGTCTCTGAAATGAAGCGCCGGCTCGTTTTTTTCGTCGTGCCCCTTGGTTTGGTGGTCGCAGCATGGGGGGTGACACGTTGGGTGCACGCGCACCGCGTGTCCGGGGAGGACTTGCTGGGCGAAATCCGCCGGGTCGAAGCGCCGCGCTTCGCATGGCAGAGCATCGACCGCCGACACTGGCAGGCGAGCTCGCTAAGCCCCTCGGAGCAGGCGATGACGCTTGTCTCGTTGGAGCCGAACGGTGAAGGGTGCCCCCTCGGGATGGTCCGAGCGAAAGGGGCATTTCACAGCGATACCGCCGACGGACGCGCGACCGGCGCGATCGAGCGCATCCAAGATGCGGCCTGCACGGATTGGATCAATCGCGATTTTCCGGCGCGGTGCCGAGCGTTCGATGCGGCGAAGATCGCCGAGAGCATCGCCACCTTGCCGACCACGGACCTCGATTTCTGCATCGATCGGTTCGAGTACCCCAACGTGCTCGGGCAAAATCCAATCATCGTGGTGACGTTCCATGAAGCCGCGGCGCTCTGCAAGAAAGAGCAAAAGCGCCTCTGCACCGAGAACGAATGGACGTTCGCCTGCGAGGGCGAGGAGGCACGCCCCTACCCGTACGGTTACACGCGGGATGACTCGGCGTGCGTCATGGATCGCCCATGGCGGGCCTTCACCGAAAATGGCCTCCAGCCGCGCGACGGAGAGAAGGCGCGCGCCGAGCTCGATCGCCTGTGGCAAGGCGAGCCCTCCGGTTCGCGTCCCAAGTGTCGAAGTCCTTTTGGCGCCTACGACATGACAGGAAACGTCGACGAATGGACGCGCTCGGTCAATCCGACGGGCTATTCCTCGATCCTGAAAGGTGGCTATTGGGGCCCCGTGCGCGCCCGCTGCCGCCCCGCCACGCGCGCCCACAACGAGGACTTCATCGACTATCAACAAAGCTTCCGCTGCTGCGCGCAGCCGTCCTCCTCCTCGGAGACGACGGCCAGCGGAAACTCCGACAAGAATCTCTGATACGCCCGCCCCGTCCATCCGACGTGTACCAGGGCAATACGGTACGATGTACCGGCCGTGGTACATTCGGACGGCGGGATAGTGCCATTTTGGCATTCATTACAATTCGGTAAGCCATGAAATAAGGTCGCAGAGCCCGCGCTGGCTGCCGATGCGACGAGGACCGATGCGACGAGGACATCGCCTCGAAACGACGTTTCCGAAACAACGCCGTCGTCGATGGCGCGATTCGTCGAACGCGTAAATGGGGATGTGCGTTAATCACACGAGCCGGGTCGAGAGACGGTTCGTTCGCGATTCGATCTCTCGTATTCGGTATATCCGCAAAATGCGGCTCGTTGCACGACAGACGATCTCTCCATCGCGTCTCGAGCAAAGTCTCGACGATTGACACGAGATACCTATTGGTCAACGTTAGCCTCCGCTCGCGCACTGTGACGATATCGTCGGGCGCCATTTTTCGACGAGGTCCAAGTCCGGATTTCGTCTCTTCCTTCGAATAGACGTCATGGGAAATACGTAGAAGCCTACGAACGTCTACGGCGTCGTCGAATGGGCCATCGGAGAGGTCCCGCCGAACGAATAGCCATCGCCACGTTGGAGCTCGCCGCCGCAGCGGAACCGTCGAGTCACCCGTAGCGATCACGAGTCCCGAAAACCTTTTGCAGAATACAAGGAGCAGACGATGACGAAAGAATTCACCCTCGAGGATCTCAAACGAGTTCTTCTCGCCAGCGCTGGAGCGGCGGAGGGCGTCGATCTGAACGGCAACATCCTCGACACGGACTTTGCGGACCTGGGTTACGAATCGGTGGCGCTGCTCGAGACGGGCCGACAGATCGAGCTCGAATGCCGCGTCTCCCTCGAAGATGGCGCGCTCGCCCAGGTCCGCACGCCCCGCAGCTTGCTTCACTTGGTGAACCAGCACCGTGGCACCACCCATGCACATGCGGGTGCACCCTGATCGCGCATTCGAAGTCACCTCCTCGAGGGGTCATCGGCGACCCCACACGAGTTCTCTAGCAATCTCACGACACCGCATTCATGGGAAGGAACGCTCGTATGTCATCTGCAGACCAGGCAACACTGACCAAAAGGCTGCTCGACACGCTCATGGGAGCCCCCGTCGCTCACGCATTGTACGTGGCCACGAAATTCGGTTTTGCCGACCATCTGGCCTCGGAGCCAAAAACCTCGACCGAGCTTGCTCGACTGAGCAACGCCCATGCTTCCTCCGTGCTCCGTTTGCTGCGGGCGCTCGCGGGTTCGGGTCTATTCGTCGAGCTCGACGACGGCCGATTTGCGAACACACCGTTATCCGAGTTGCTCCGCACGGACACCCCCAACTCGATGCGGAACAACGTCCTCTTTCTCCACCACGACATCATGTCTTCGGCCTGGACGAAGCTGGGCGACACCATTGGCACCGGAAAACCGTCGTTCGACCTGTACTACGGCGAGGAGCTCTGGCAATACCTTTGGAAGCACCCCGAGGTCGGCGCGGTCTTCGATGCAGGAATGACGTCTCTTTCGACCATGTACGCCAACGCGGTGGCCAATGCGTACGATTTCGAAGGCATCGGCACGGTATGCGACGTCGGTGGCGGTCGAGGAATTTTGCTCGGGACCATTCTGACGAAATATCCGCGCCTGCGAGGCATTCTGTTCGATCAGCCGCAGGTAGTAGCCTCCGTCGGCGAGGGGCATGATTGGGCCCCCGTCAAAGAGCGTTGTCAGGTCGTGGGTGGAAACTTTTTCGAGTCGGTGCCCGAGGCCGACGCTTACGTGTTGAAGAGCGTCATTCATGATTGGAGCGACGAAGATGCCGTGCGCATTCTGAAGACCGTGCACAAGGCGGCGAAGCCCGGGCAAACGCTTCTCTTGTTCGAGGCCATCGTTCAACCGGGGAACGAGCCCGACGATGGCAAAATCCTCGATCTCTTCATGATGGTCATGACGAGTGGCGGCCGCGAACGCACGGAGAAGGAGTTCGCGACCATCTTGAACGCCGCCGGCTTCGATCTGGTGCGGGTCATCCCGACCCAATCGAACAAGAGCATCCTCGAATCGCGCCGGCGGTAAGTCCATCCGTCCCGTTGGGCACAATGGATCCATTCGGCCATCCCTTTCCCTCGACCGGTCGAAGTAAAGGAATGGTGGACACCCCCACACGGCCGTCATCTCCGTCGAACGAGCACGCACACACATTTGTATGCGCAAACATTCTCGAGTTTCATCGAGAAACCATCCATATCGTGCGTGACCGCGTGGGCCGCCTCGCATGACGTCGAATGTCCATCATGCCACTGGCCTACGACGTGCACTGGCGGCCGCTCCGGAGGTTTATTCCAATGAACTTGACGAAGCTTGCGGCACTCTTTGGAGCGGTATCGCTTTTCGCGGCAGTGGCAGGCTGCGCTGCCGAACCGACGGATGACGACGTGGCGTCGACCAGCAACGCCCTCGTCGAGAACGACGAAGCCCAGAACGTCGCGTTGGCCGGCCCCTGCAGCGCCCAGAATGTCTGCGTCTACTGGGGACAGAATGTGGATGGTGCGCACGCGTCTCTTGGGCTTACGGTCTGGGACCACTCGGCGTACCGTTATCCGAACAATGGATCGGGCGCCGGGCAAGTCGTCGGAAACAACGGCGGCTCCTTCACCAATGCCTTTTGGGACCACAGCGTGACTGTGTTTTACAATCCCTCGAGGAACGGCGAGCGGCCGTCCGGCCCGAACATGTACCTCGCGCCGAACGAGACCAAGAACTGCGCACAAGCTGGGCCGAACATCTGCAACAACAATCGGGCCCACTTTCCTAACTGAGTGAGCCGCCGTGTCGATACGCATGTCATGGCATCTCGCTGCACTCATCGTGATCAGCGGGTGTAGCGCAAAGCGGGGAGATACCCTCGAACCGCCCGCGATGGTCGTGACGGGTATCGACACGGCCACCCTATCGTTGCCGCTGGACCCGTACGTTATTTCCCCTGCGGAGTTCCAGTTCATCACCCAGGCGGAGAACGCACTGACGGAGGGGTGTGCCCGGAAATTCGGGGTCGCTTGGAGCTTCCACGCGGACCTTGGGAAGGCCGACACCAAGCCCGTTCGCCACGATGCCCAATGGGGTTCGACCGACGAGCCGCGGGCCCGGCAGTACGGCTACGACCCAACGCCGGAGGAATGGGTCGAAATCGAGCGGCAACGACGGACGAATGAGTCCCCGAATGACACGAAAATATCGCCGATTCCCGAGAGCTGCCCAGCCGAGGCCCGTCGCAAGCTCTACGAGGGCGTCATGCCCAACTTCGACCCGAACTACCCTTCCGTGCTCTCCTACGAGGCAGAGTCCAAAACATGGGCCGACAGCAGGGTCGTTGCGAAGGTCACCGCGTGGCGTAAGTGCATGAAACTGGCCGGTGGGTTCACCTACCCCAATCCCATCAAGGCGGGCGCCGATCCGGCTTGGCGCTCCGAGGGGCCGAACGCACCGGCGTCGGAGCGGGAGAAATCGGTGGCCACGGCCGATGCGCAGTGCAACAAGAAGGTCGGTCTGTCCGACACGGCTGCTGCGGTGGACGCGACCTACCACCAAGAACTCGTCGACAAGAATCGCCCGCAGTTGGCGGCCTTCGAGCGCTCCAAAGCCGTCGTCCTCGGCAACGCGGCAGCCATTCTAGGCCGGCCTGGACCGACCCGCTGATTCCGCGGCTCGTCGAACGCACCGCCCCGAAGCCGCTCGGGGTGGGCCACGAGCGAATCGGAGCGGCAACGCGGCGTCGAATCCTACGGAGGGCAAACCTTCCAAGCGAAGTGGTACTTGGTGCTGATGGCCCCATCCGTGGAGTCCATGGCCATGAAGCTGGTGGCGGTCGCACCTGTTCCCGCGTTCACGCGCAACTCGGCATTGATATTGAAATTACGCTGCTCGCCGCAGGGCTTGTAGACCAATGCCGAGACCTCGGTGGTATCCGTGGTCTGCCAGTTGTCATCCAGCCGACCGTTGAAATTGTGGTTCCGGTACGCCGTTTGAGACATACCCTGGAAGTAGTAGTTTGCGCGTTGAACCGCGGAAGCGCCGGCCTCCAAGTGTGCGTAGCCGCGATAGTCCGCTTGCGCGATCGCATAGGTGAATCCTTGCGGCACGTGCACGTCTAGGTTCAATTGGCAGTTTTTCCGCATGTCGGTTGGCGGAACGCCACCACCCGCCTGCGCGAGGAATTGGCTGTAGGTCACGGTGAACGCCGTGTTGTCGGGTGAAACGGCGACGGCCGCGGTGCCCTGAGGACATCCAGAACCGTTCACCGTCACGACATCGATGGTGATTCGATCGGGCGGGGGAGGCGTCGTGTTGGCGACATCGCTCGCCAGCGGTAGTGCTGCCAATAGAGGAAGGCCCACCGCTAAAATTTGATTCAACATGAGAATTTCCTCCGATACCAGCGAGAGCTAGGTGGAAATCGATGCCGATCGGCATGTGCCAAAATCGGCGTGCTCGATTTGGAATTTGCTGCAATTGCCGAAATGAGGAAAAATTACACCAACGAACTGCGATGACGATACTCAGCGCGCATACCCATATTCGTGCATTGCATGTTTGTAAATCCAATTTCGAATCGAAACGCGCTGCGTCGATACAGTGGTTACTGTGCACCGAGGCGACGTATGGTTGCCATATTCGCAATTGAAACGATTTCCTACCTCAATGCGAATGAACACTGGTTGCCATTCGATGATTGCTCGCGCTTCAATGGCAGGTTCGTTTTATCGATGACGATCGTAATGCGTATACCTCTCGGCTCGAAGTTCAACCGTATCGATCGATACGCAACTTCACTTGCGCACACGATGAAGTGAAGGCCTTGCGATGCGCCGAATGGCCCACGAAACCGGTCCACGCTTGGCCCGGCTGGTCGGACTGCGCCACGAAGACGCGCTCTTGCGCATGCGCGGCTACTGACCAAGGATCGCGAACGGAGTCCGGGCTCCGCCATCTTGGATTGAGCATTTCCGTCTTTATCCCATTTGCAATGCAACTTCGCGTCGCGAGCAAAATATCCGTCATGGGAAATACGTATAAGTTTACAAGGATCTCCCATAGGAGGTCGGACGGACCACCAGCGCGTGCTGCATAAAACCTCTCCAGCAATCGCAGGAATCCGCATTCATCGGAAGGGACACTCGCATGACATCTGCAGACCAGGCAACGCTGACCAAGCGGCTGCTCGACACTCTCCTGGAAGCGCGAATCGCTCACGCATTGTACACGGCAACGAAATTCGGTTTTGCCGACCTTCTCGCTTCGGAGCCAAAAACATCGACCGAACTTGCCGAGAGCAGCAACACCCATGCTCCCACCGTGGCCCGTTTGCTGCGCGCACTCGCTGGCTCCGGCTTTTTCGCCCAGCTCGACGATGGCCGGTTCGTGAACACTCCGTTATCCGAATTGCTTCGCGCTGACGGTGCGAACTCGATGCGAAACAACGTTCTCTTCATCAATGACGACATCATGTCTCAGGCTTGGACGAAGCTGCCAGGCACCGTCCAAACCGGAAAACCGTCGTTCGACCTCCATTACGGCGAGAATATTTGGCAATACCTCTGGAAGCATCCAGAGGCCGGCGCGGTCTTCGATGCGGGCATGACGTCCATTTCGAGCATGTACGCCAACGCGATGGCCAATGCGTACGATTTCGAAGGCATCGGCACGATATGCGACGTCGGAGGCGGTCGAGGCATTCTGCTCGGTACCATTTTGGCGAAATATCCCCATCTCCGAGGCATTCTTTTCGATCAGCCGCAGGTCGTTGCCTCCGTCGGTCAGGGGCATGATTGGGCGCCCGTCAAAGACCGTTGTCAGGTCGTGGGCGGGAGTTTCTTCGAGTCGGTGCCGGAGGCGGATGCTTACGTGTTGAAGAGCGTCATTCATGATTGGAGCGACGAGGATGCCGTGCGCATCTTGAAGACCGTGCACAAGGCGGCGAAGCCTGGTCAAAAGCTTCTCGTGTTCGACGCCATCGTTCAACCGGGCAATGCGCCAGATGATGGCAAAGTCCTCGATCTCTTCATGTTGGTCATGACGACCGGCGGCCGCGAACGCACGGAGAAAGAGTTCGCGACGATCTTGAACGCGGCCGGTTTCGATCTAGTGCGTGTCATCCCGACCCAATCGAACAAGAGCATCCTCGAATCGCGCCGGAGATGAGGCTTCCATCCGTCCCGCTTCCGTACCCTCGGTGGGTACCGGAAGCCGGGAGCGGGTGTTGCTCGGCCGGGCTTGACGCCCATGGGACTATCGGCGCTCGCAATAGGTCGTGGCACCCGTGAAGACATCCGGGTACGAGCGGCATTTCACGCCGCCTTCGCGCCGGAAACGATCCTCCTCGACGAGCTGGCCCACCGCGCGGGCCATCGCGTGCACGCCCTCCCACGTTTTGTGCTGGTACTGGGCCTGTGCGCGCTCGCGCGCATCCTCGATGGCGGTCTCCTCCCTGGCAAGGCGTTCGTGGACGTGTTGGTTGTGCGACTGAAGCAGATACCGCTCGTAGGTCGCAGGGTCGTCGCATTCGGTGGGGTGCAGATCGCACGTGATGACGACGGCACGCACGTCGGCCGCGAAGTAGCGCTTGGCGAGTTCGGCGTCGAACATCCGCTGGAAGAGGGTTTGGCACTGCTCTTCGGGGACCTCGCCGCAATACTTGTCGCGGAACTTCGTGCGGAAGTCGGGGTCTGCGAGCTTTCTCGATACCAGGCCGCAATTCGGACCGAACTTTTTCTCGTCGCCGCAGGTGCTGAAAACGGTATCGCCCGTGGCGCGTTCGCGGGCGACCGTGCGCTCCAAGTTGGCCTGCTCGTCGATCGCTTGACTGCGGCAGCCCATCGACAGTGTGGTGAAAACGAAGACGCCGGCCGTGAAGAATGATTTACAGAATGGCATTGTAGACCCGTAGAATTGCAGCCCCCGTGCCGTGGGCTCGGGCGTACGGCGCCATCTTGGGACGCCGGACGCCATCGACGCCGGCGCCCCCGAGGGAAATTCTTCGCTCATGATCTAAAAACCTTTCCAAAAAGCTTTATACATACACAATACGGCCCGCTCCCGCGTCAACTGCGGCCCTGCTATGCTTCGCGCGCATGAAAGAGAAACGGGCGCCCGTGCCCGATGTGGTCGACGACATCATGGACGGCTGGCGCGCGCAGGATCCCGCGGTTGCCCACGTCCCGGCCGAGATCTCCAAGCGGATTGCGCGCCTGATCTCGCGCATCGAGACCGCGACGGATCGCGCGCTCGCGCCGTTTGGCCTCCAAAAGGCCGAGTTCGGCGTATTGTCGACCCTCCGGCGCACGGGGCGGCTCAAACCCAACGAACTCACGCGCGCTCTTCTCATCTCG
Organism: Sorangiineae bacterium MSr11367; assembly: GCA_037157805.1. Taxonomy (NCBI): domain Bacteria; kingdom Pseudomonadati; phylum Myxococcota; class Myxococcia; order Myxococcales; family Pendulisporaceae; genus Pendulispora; species Pendulispora rubella. The sequence continues at coordinate 6,866,413 of CP089983.1, forward strand.
TCGGGCGGGACCAGCAACGTACTCCGCCGGCTCGAGAAGGCCGGCCTCGTCGAGCGCGGGGACGATCCCAACGACCAACGCAGCTCGTGGGTGCGTCTCACACGCGAAGGCGTTCGCATCACGGACCAGGCCGTGCGGGTCTATGCGGCGGCGCAGGCCGAATTTTTTCGCCCCGTCCCCGAGCGCACGGCGCGCGACGTCGCCGACCTGCTGCGTGAGGTGCTCGTGGCCTTGGGCGATGCCAGCCCGTCCGTTGCAGCGCCGGTTCGCCGCGTGCGTCGCGGCTAGCGAAGATCTGCACAACCCGAGCGTTCTGCCGGCCGAAGAAGTCCGCATGACCGACCTTCCCCGGCCTCTTCCCATTCTTACTGCGCTGCTGCCCTTGGTGTTCTTCGCATGCTCGTCCGACAAGGCATCGGGCTCCGCGCCTACGCCGCCCGATTCCGGGCAGCCCGACGCGGGTTCTGGGCTCGAGAGCGCCACGATCCGCACGACGGAAACGCCTCGACCGGACTTTGCGGGGCTCGAGGTCCGGCTGGTGGGAGACCGCATCTTCGTCCTCGAGGTCGTGCGCGACGCCGCGGAAACGTCGTCGCGCCGGCTCGCCGTCTACGCGCGCCATGGCGCGGACGGGGCGGCCCCGCTGTGGACGTGGGCGGGTGAGCCCAACGAGTTTCTCTCCGATTTTGCGGTGCATCCATCAGGGGAGATCACCGTCGCGACCGAGAATCGCGCGGGCGCCGCCAGCCAATATCGGCTAGTGCGCCTCGACGCGCATGGCGCACTCCGTATGCGCGCCCCCCTGCCCGCACCGACCACGCTCCCCGATGGGAGCCTCGACGGGCCCGCCGCCACGGTCGTGCGCATGCAATCGCTCGACTTCGGCGCCCTCGCCAAGGGATGGCTTCGCGTCCAGCCGCGGGGCGAGGACGTGACCTTGGCGTATCTCTCCAGGGCGGGGCGCTCCGACGGGACGCTCGATCCCCTGTTCCACTACGTGACCATCGTCGAAGCCATGCGATGGGCCGGAGCCGGCTACGACGAGGCATGGTCGCGCGTCGTGGATGGGCGTCATTACGTCGACCCGGTCGGCTGGGTGTACGACGAGTTCGACTGGATGAACGCCGCATTGAGGCCCGTGCTCGCCCTGGACGACGACGGCACAGCCATCGTCGGAAGGACGTTCAGCCAGCACCGCTGCCTTTCGCTCGCGCGCACCACCCACGAGGTCGAGGAGTCGATCTGCACCACGAAAAAGGCCTCGCCCCCCGAAGACGTCGAGTATCAGCCCTTCGCGACCACATCGTTCTCCAGCTCCGGGGTGCGCGGGCGCACGAATGTGCTCGCGCCCGACGGGCTGAGTGAATTCGTGGTCTTCGACATGGCCGCACACGCCGGGCAGTTGGCGCTCGCTGGAACCCTCGTCCGCACCGATGCCGAGGGGCGTCGTCGCTATTACTCGGCAGGCGAAGGCGCCCCGAACAACCTGGTCCCCTATGACGGCTACATCGGTGTGCTCGATCGCGACACCGGGGCGGTTCGATTCGAAACGAGCGTCGACCAGGGGCGAGCCGACCACTTCGCGACGGTCCGTTGGACGAACGAGGACATCGTGGCCGCCGGTGCTTCGGATTGGGACCGATGGAACGGCGGAATGAGCATCATTCGCGGCGCCGATCCGCTCATCGCGCTGCTCGATCCCGAACGACATACCGTGACCGCGCGACGCATTCCGTTCGCCAACGATGAACGCCATTTCCACGGACTCGGCGTCGACATGGACACCACGGGCATCGTGGTGGTGGGCCCCGCCGACGCACCGATGACCCACTCGGGCGACGGGCGAAACTTTGCGAATCGCACGTTCGGTGGATTGCGTCTCGACGTGCGGACCGGCGCGGGGCACGAGCCGGCTTCCCCATAAGGAGAACCTGCCGCGCTCGCTCCATCCGCGGGCGCGGCGCTTTCGACTTCGTGATTTGACTTGAACTTTTTGGCCGTCATTGCCCCAATGACGGCATGGCCCCAGGTGTCTGCACGCGTCGGCGATTCATCCAGGGCCTGGCCCTCTCGGGCGTCGGTTTGGCTTCCGGCGCGTCGTCGCTCTCGTGCGCCGCGGGCGCAACGTCGAGGGCCCCCCATTCCGTTGCACCGATGGAAAACCCATTGGTGAGCGGCGCGGAGCTCGGGCGCGCATTCAAGGCGGGCAAGACCGATCCCGTTGCGGCGCTCGAGTTCTACCTTGCGCGGGCCGCCAGCTCGGAGAGCGTGTTCATCACGCTCACGCCCGAACGCGCTCGCTCCGAGGCCAAGGCTGCCGCCGAACGATGGCGTCGCGGGCAGCCATTGGGGCCCTTGGACGGAGTGCCCATTGCGTGGAAAGATTTGTATGATGTAAAAGGGACCATCACCACGGCCGGCGCCGCGGTGTTTGCGAACCATCCGCCGGCAACCGCCGACGCGAAGCTCGTCGAAATAGCCGCCAAGGCGGGATTGGTCTGCATCGGCAAAACCAATACGGTCGAATTTGCGTATTCGGGAATCGGAATCAATCCCCATTTCGGTACGCCGCGCAATCCGTATGACAAACACGTGGCCCGTGTGCCCGGTGGATCCTCGTCGGGATCGGCGGTGGCCGTGGCAGCCGGGCTCGTTCCCTTCGCCATGGGAACCGATACGGCCGGCTCCGTTCGTGTTCCGGCGGCGTTCAATGGCCTCGTTGGATTCAAATCGTCGAGCCATCACTATTCGCGAGATGGCGTCTTCCCGCTTTCGCGCACGCTCGATTCCATCGGCCCTTTGACCCATAGTGTCGAAGACTGCATTCTTCTCGACGCTCTATTTGGCGGCAAAAATGGACCGTCGAGGCTTTTGCCGGCGGATCTCGCCCAGCAGCGCTTCGTCGTGGACGACGTCATTCTTCGAGATGCGCGCATCGAAGCCGGCGTGCGAGCCAACCTCGAACGCGCCGTCGATGGGCTTCGTCGCCGCGGAGCGCGCGTCGAAAATCGCCGCGTGAACGCGCTTCACGAGGTATTCATGCTCATCGAGCGTTTCGGTTGGCTGGCGGCGCCCGAGGCCGTGGCCATCCATGAAACCTTGCTCGCTTCGAAGGATGCCGAGCGCATGGATCCACGGGTTCGAAAAAGGCTGGAAGGTGCACGTAATTTTCGTGCAAGCGACTACGTGAATCTTCTATGGGCGCGCGAAAACCTGATCCCGCGCATCCGCCAGGAGCTGAACGGCGCAGTGCTCGTCCTTCCCACGGTGGGCCACGTTGCACCCGAGCTTGCCCCGTTGGAAAGAGACATGGACCTATTTTTCAAGACGAACCTCGCAACCTTGCGGCTTACGATGGTCGGTAGCTTTCTCGACATGCCGGGTGTTGCGCTTCCGACGGGCGTCGATCCCACGGGAATGCCCACGAGTCTTCTCCTTTCGGTTCCCAGCGGTGAGGACGAGCGGCTGCTTGCCATCGCCCTGGCGGCATCGGAGCCTTCATGATTCTCGTCCTTGGAGCGACGGTCGCCACCGAGATCCGCGCGCTCATCACGCGTCTTGGTAGCGATCCGATTCCGTGATGAACCCAAAGTTGATGCAATACCGTGAGCCCTGCTTGATGGGGCTAACCGCGTGAAACGACTTTGGTCCAATCGCGATGCCGATTCCCGAATTGTGAATCGGCGCGACCGTCACCGCGATATCCGCGGGGTCTTCCGATCGGAATAGCCCGAGTTCACCACCGTCGTCGGGCCGCCAGGCTGCATTGAGGTAGAGAAGAAAGGAGTGCGTCGGAATGTAGCGGTCCGCGCCCGCGCGCCGATGGTAATCGCGATGAATGGTCATGCTGTCCCCGGCGAGACATCGCATCACCAGGCACGCGCACCGGCGCTGGAAGCGTACGCCGAAGAGCACTTCCAGCGCCCCGCGCAGGTCATCGAGGCTCTCGGGGCCTAAGACATCGCGAATGCGCGGCATTTCGGCCGGCAATTCAACGGCCTCGATTTGGAATTGCGCGTATCGCCTGCGTGGGTCCTCGCGTCGCGCGAAAAGATTCGTGGATTCCAACCACGCGAGGGTTTCGCGCGCCGCACCCGGGCGCAGCACCTCTGGAACGACCACATGCCGAAACGGCTCCATGGAGGTCGTTGCCCCGGCCATGGCAAAGAACGGTTCGCGTGCCATCGGTTAGCCGTCCTGATACCAACCTGATTCCGCGACGAATCCGAATTGGATGCCGTAGCGGGTGCCATCCTCGACCTTGTTGACCGCGTGATAGGATCTTCGTCCGAGCGCCATACCAAGGCCCGCATTGTGCAGCGGCGCGATTTTCTTCACCACGTCCTCCGGTTTGCTCGACCTTTGAAGGGTGAGCTCCCCACCGTATTTGGGGCACCAGCCGGCGTTGATGTAGATGATGAAAAAGTGCGTGGGACCGTCGCGTTCGGGGGAGCGTGGAAGGTAATCGCGATGGGCAACGGCGAGACAACCTGGAAGGTATCTCGTGGCAATGAAGGAGCACCGCGCTCGGAGGCGGGTTTGGAAAAGCTCTTCCAGTGGGCGTCGCAGCTCGTCGATGTAGGCGAGATCGAAGACTTCGCGTGCTATGGGCGGTGCTGCGGCCGCCTTGCCTCTCGTGATATTAAATTGATAATATGGTCTATTCGCGCTGTCGTGGCGCGTCTCGAATTGATCCGTCGATTCGAGCCACTCCAGAATGGCATTCGCCGCCTCGGGCCGAAGGGCCTCCTCCACGGTGAGGTGCCTGAAGGGATCCATCGATGCCCTTGCTCCCGCAAGGGTGAAGAGACCTCGGCCGCGAACGGCGTCGGTCTCTGTCACGTCCGACTTCATGTCAGTCGCTCGATGATTCGGTCTCGGGGACACCAAAAAAGTCGAGCATGAGATTGTCCGGGTCGAAGCCTCCTTCGACGTTGTCGTCGTGGCTCGTATTCTGCAAATCCTCGGACGAAGGGTTGATCGCGGCGACATTCAATTCGTTCGACATCGTGACCTCCATGGCGGGCGCTCATCATCATCAACTAGTGCTAACTAGCGAATACCACCTGAGCGAAGGCACGATGCGAGCACGGCGACGTGCTGCACGTTCTCCTCGGTGCGGAACTTCGGCGCGAGATACGCGCACAGCGGCTACCGTGTGTCCACTTTTGGGGTCGGTCAAGGAAAGAAGGCTTTTAAAATCAATACATTTGAAGCGAGTTTTCTTTCTAAGCGTCACAACTTTCGCTCTCAATGTCCGATTAACTCCGATTACGGTGGGTGGCCCGTGCAGCCCGCACGCTCGTAGGTCATCTGTACCATCGACTGTATCGCGTATCGTACCTACTACCGAATTGGTACACCTCACGACGGCTCGGCTACGCAGCCACGGCCGCGGCCATCCATGCTCTTATCGCCATCGTCCTCTCGAGCCATGTCGCAGCCGCGCCGGCACACCCCTTGCCGATTGTCCGACATCGCCCACGGGCAACAGAGAGGAGCTGACCATGCAAACGCATCTCATCGAACTTCTCCGCCAATTCCTATCCATGTTCTGATTGAGCGCATCAAAGCCGCGAGCCCGGCAGGATCCGATGATCCTGCCGGGCTTGGGGCATCGATCGCGTCGGGACAGGGATAGCCTCTCAGGATTCGGACTTGGCCGTCTTCGAGCGTGGTCTCTGACCGTGCACCTCGCCCTGTCGGCGAACCATCTCGGCAATCCAGAGAGGCGCGTACGGTGGCGTGCAGCCGGGTGATGCAGGGTAGTCGATGAGGACCGCGAGCCGCTCGCCAATCCCGATCGCCCGCGCGCGATGTTCTCGATGATGAATGCCAATCTCGGCGAGGCAGTGGTTCATGGCCCACTGCTTTTGCGCGGGCGCGGGCTTCATCTCCTTCTCGATCTGGTCGAGGAGTGCTTCGAGGTCGAGCCCCTCCGCGCGCTTGACCACCCTCTCCGTGGTCAGGCTCCAGCCTGCGCGACCTACGAGATCGTCCCCGTCCTTCCAGCGAAGACGGAGCGCCTCGGCGTGGTGGCCGGGCTTCACCACGTTCACGATGAACCAGTCGAGGAGCTTCGGCGAACGGATATCGTGCACCATCGCGTCGAGCTCCGCCTCAGAGAGCGACTTCGGCTTGCACAACAAGGTCGCCAGGAGGCGCGCGGCCGTGTTGCCCGTTGCCCAGAGCTCGAGCGCGAGCTCATGCTGTGCCTTGAGCCGCTTCGCGAGCGCACGAAGGTGCGTGAGGTTCACCCCGTGATCGTCACCACGGCTTTCGTTGGCCTCGCGCATCCTCGGATCCTCGAGTGTGGCAAGCTCGCGCATGACCTCTTTGAGCTTTTTGTTCATGAACGGGATCCTACCTTCCCGCGAAGGTCTACGATGTCGTGAAAGTCCAAAGGCTATCCATGACGATGATCCACGGCTCCGAAACGGCTTGTGTCCTTGCGCTCCTTGCATGTTTCGCGTGTGCCTGTTCCGATAGCGACGGCGACACGCCACCTCCACCGCCTGCAACCCCCGATGGGGACGGCGGCGTCAACGCGTACGAGGTGACATCCGGTCCGTTTCTCCGAATCTACGACCCGAGCGTCGGGGAAACTTCGCCGTGGTACATCAATGACCACACCTTCGTGCGCGGCCAGGATGGAACCTGGCACCTCTTCGGCATTACGCATGCCGAGCCGGCCAATCCTCTCGACGAAAAGACGTTTGCGCATGCGACGTCCCCGTCACTCGCGGGTGGGCCGTGGCAGAAACAGGCCCCCGCACTCGTGGCCGATCCCGCCTACGGCGAGACCTTGCTTTGGGCGCCGTACGTCATATTTCACGATGGCAAATATTATATGTTCTATTGTGCGGGCGGCGACGATCATGCGCAGTATCAGATTCGTCTCGCCACCTCGACGGATCTCTGGACGTGGGCGCGCGAGCCTGCGCCGCTGTTCACCGACGGCTTCGACGCGCGCGACCCGATGGTGCTCCGCGTCGGCAATCAGTGGGTGCTCTATTACACGGCCACGAGCGAGGCGGCGGGGGGTGCGCACGTCGTTGCCTATCGAACGAGTACGGATCTCCGCCACTTCGGCGAGAGGCACATCGCGTACGAGGAGCCGGCAAGCGGCACGTACGGAGGGCCCACGGAATCGCCCTTCGTGGTCGCCATGGGCGAGGATTACTACTTATTCATCGGGCCTCGTAGTTCGTATTCGTCGACGGGTGTATTTTACAGCAAAAATCCTCTTCACTTCGAACCGTCGAACCAGGTGGGGTCGATTCCTGCGCACGCTGCGGAAGTCATCGACGACAATGGATCGTGGTACGTGAGCGCGGCGGGATGGGGACAGGGCGGAGTGTCGCTCGCGCCCTTGCGATGGGAGCCGACGGCGTACGTGAACGTGACCCGGCCCACGTACCGAGCCACCGTGCAGATCGCTCCGCGGGCCACCCTGCGATCGTTTCTCACCACGTTTCCCGGGGAGGCGCCGCGCGAGCTTCTCACGTCGCGCTTTCGAGCGACCGGGCCCTATCTCGCGGTGGGGGCCTTCGACGTGACCGATGCGATGGGGGCGCCGGCACAGGTGGAACGAAGCCCGGATGGCACACGCCTCTCGCTGAAGAGCATCCCCCTGGGCAATGAGCCGGTCACCGTCGATTGGAATTTCGTCTTCGGCGAGGACTACATCGATCATGCGCTCACGTGGCACGTCGCGGCCGAGCCGACCGCGCCCGTTTGGGAAACGGCGTTCGGCCTCGACACGGTCTTTCCCTGGGTCGGCGATGATGCGAACCTGCAACGCGAAGGCGATGCCGCCGGCTTCGCCCGGTGGTCGCTCTCCGGAGACGACCATGGCAGCCTGGTATTCGCGTACCGCGCCGGCTCGGCATGGCGCGAGGACAATCGATGGTTCGCCTCGTCGCGCGGCGCCGTGTCATGGCAACCACTCTGGAGAAACGGCGGCGCAACCTGGACGAGCGGCATGTACGAAGGCGGCACCTTTCGCATGGCGGCGAGCCCTCGGGGCGGCGACCGCCTCTTTGCCGAGCGCGTGGCGGCGGCTTTGAACGGAGCCGATCAGAGAATCTCGAACACCCGGTACGCGACACCGCTTGGCGTGCGCTCGCCCACGGCGATCGAAACGAGATGATTGAGCCACGCGTACTTCTCCGAGGCGGTCTCGAAGAATGGCGCGGTCCTGAGGTAGTACTCGCTCGCGTCCACCGGCTCGCCGCGCGCCAGCCGCTCAGCGACCTCGGGTGAGGCGTGACGCACGCCGTTGTAGGTCATCAAGACGGCCGCGCCGTCATCGGTCTCAAGGACGAGGCGCACATCCTGACGAGCCGAGCCATCTGCGCGCTCGAGAAGCCAGTCACTGCCGCCTTGGGGTAGGACCACACCGCGCAATCGGTCCCCCTGAAACGTGCCGCTCGTCACCGTGAAGATTCGCCGCTTGCCAAGGGGCGTCGCGCCGATTTGCTGCGGCGGATCGAGGGTCATCACGAGATCGAAGAGGGGGCGAGATCGAAGTTCGTCGAGGTGCATGGGCAAGGTGTGGAGTCTTCCCCAGGGGGAGGGTCAAGACCCGTGGTCCATTCGTGCGCGGCCCCCGCGTTGACCTCGATGACGATGGGCCTATCCTCGATGCATCGCGCACTCGATCCTGATTGGCGAATGCCGCAAACGGAGAGCCCGCCCCAATGAGCACACCGAGCATCGTCCTGGTCCATGGTGCATGGCACGGCACCTGGTGTTGGTCCAGCGTCCAGCCCGCCCTCGAAGAACGTGGATTTTCCGTCATCGCGGTGCAATTGCCGGGCGTGGGCGCCGCCCCACCCGGGGATCTCGAGTCGGATGCACGCGCCGTGCGGTTGGTGCTCGATGCGGTCGAGGGACCGGTGGTCGTATGCGCGCACTCCTATGGCGGGATCGTGATGACCGAGGCCACCGCGGGCGCGCCCAACGTTGTCGGTCTCATCTATTTGTGCGCATTCATGCTCGATGTCGGGCAATCTCTGCTATCCGCCGTCGGCACGCCGCCGCCGTGGTGGAGCATCCACGCCGAACAAAATGTCATACGGCTCCATGAGCCGGAGTGCGCTCTCTACAACGACTGTACCCCGGAGCAAACCATGGCCGCGATGCAACAAGTGCGGCCACAATCGTTGCCGACGTTTGCGCAGCCGTTGCGCAGCGCATCCTGGCATGACATTCCCAGCGCGTACGTCGTATGCGATCGAGACGAGGCCATTCCGCCTGAAATTCAGAAGGCCATGGCCACCCAGGCATCGCACGTCGAACACCTCGACACTGGGCACTCACCCTTTCTGTCGCGGCCGCGTGAGCTGTCGGACCTGATTGCCAAGTTGGCCGTGACGGTTCTCAACGGTGGTGGACCCGTCACCAATGCTCGCCCGCTGGCCGGATCTCGACGTTGAAGGACCACGAGCCGCGGGGTTGGTGCGCGACGTGCCAAACTTCCTCGGCAATGTCGTCCGGCTGAATGAAAAAGTCGTCGGGCGCGGTTGGATGGAGTTTCCGTGTCCATTCGAGGTCGATCACCGCGTCGATCACGACGTGCGCGACGTGCACGCCTTTGGGCCAGAGATCGCGCGCGATCGACTCGGCCAGGATTCGCTGCGCCGCTTTCGTCGGTGCGAAACCGGCATAGGTACTTTTTCCGCGCAGCGATGAAGTATTGCCCGTCACGACGATGGAGCCACCCCCGGCCTCGACCATCGCCGGCGCGGTTCGACGCGCCAAATGAAGTAGTGCCATGACGTTCGTCTGGAAGTTCCGATTCACCGCGGCGGGGTCGATCTCCATGAACGTCCCGAAGACGAAGCTGACGGCGTTATGCACCACCAGGTACGGGTGTCCCCACCTGCCCCGGATTCGCCCGAGCGTCGCGTCGAGCTGTGCCTCGTCCGTAACGTCCGTCACGAAGGCATGGGTGCCCGGAATCTCTTTCTCGAGCTGCAGGAGGCGCTCTTCCGTGCGCGATAGCATCGCGACCTCGTAGCCCCCTTTCGCCAATCTCCGCACGATGGATGCGCCCGTTCCGGGCCCCACCCCGGTCACCAGTGCGACTTTGCCGCCCATGTCGTTGCTCCTCTGGAGGTGCCCAGGCGCCTCTTTCTCGACGTGAATTTTACCGATCGTTGAGGATTGTACTCATCATCTTCCTGGATGTCGATCGAAATCCTCACGCCAGGTCATCCGCACGCCCAGCAAACAACCGCGGCTTGCCCCCTCGGGACGTGACAAGCCCGGATCCAGTCAGTATGATGATCGACATCCAGATGGGTCACTCGCAAGCCGAAAAGACGGAAAACCACAATCGTATCATTCGGATCGCCGCGGCCCGTTTTCGGGAGATGGGACTCGAAGGCCTTAGTGTGGCCGACTTGATGAAGGAAGCCGGGTTGACCCACGGCGGTTTCTATCGTCACTTCCCGTCACGCGAAGATCTCGTGGTCGAAACCATCGCCTACGCACTGGCGGACGGGGAGACGCGGGGTGGTCTCGAGGAATTGTCCGGGGACAACCTGACGCTCACCACCCTGATCGACGCGTACCTCGCCGAGTCCCATCGAGACACGCCTTCACGCGGATGCGGGGTAGCGACGCTTGCCGGGGACGTGGCCCGTAGTGGTGCGCGAGCCAAGTCCGTCTTTACCCGTCAAGTGAAGCGAAATATTCAATCTGTCTCCGCGATGCTCTCGGCGGGAGACGCCGCGAGCAAGCGGGCCGGCGCAATCATGATCTGGAGTGCTCTCGTCGGATCTCTAACGCTGGCACGCGCCGTCAACGATAAGAAGCTTTCGTCCGAAATCCTCGAGACGATTCGCGTGGAGCTGAAAGCTCTCTCCGGTAGCTCCAAGAAAAAGAAGTAGAAGGCCTCGTCCGTCCTCCGGGCAACGCGGAGTTGTCAACAGAACGGGTGACACGCACGTAAAACGTGCATCCGCAAGCAGATTTTGTTCGACATTCTAGACGATGAGATCCATCATCCTGAAGCCGAGGTGGGTCTCACGACTGCGAAGGTCCGTTGGGCAACCACGCTCGCTCGTGCGAATCCCGCAAAAAACTCGAGTCGCCGCATAGTTCGAGCGGGCGACTCGTCTTACGGAGGGAGCTTGCGTTACAATGAACAACTTGTCCACAGTTGCGGATACACCCCGCATCGACAAGGTCGAAATTCAACAGGATGCCGCACACCAAGACGGTATGGCCGTCGCGCCGATACTAGAGGAGCGGCATCGTCAATCGGATAACGCGCCGGTCCCTCTCGAGGAGATGGCGGCGCACCTCGTCGACCGGTTCGCGAAGGTCGCCATCGACAACATTCGCGTGCGCTACGAGTTGGGGCAGCTCGTGGCCAACGCGCGTTACGATAGAAGATCTGCAAAGGGCGTGACTCCACTCGATCGTCTGTCGAACGCCATGGATGTGCACTCGACTGCACTCCGGCGCTGTGCACGTGTTTGCACGATATTCACACGCGACGAGCTCGAGGACATGTTACGCCTGCGGCGGCCCAATGGGCTGCCCGTTACTTGGTCCCATCTCGAATTGGTTTCCGAGATTACCAGCCGGCACACGCGATGGCACCTCGTGCAGCGCGCGGTCAACGAAGGACTCTCCGTACGCAGCCTTGCCGCGCTCATTCGAGACACGCGCCGATCCCGAAAGAGCAAGGCGTCTACAGACAGTCTCTAAATTAACTTATCTCCGCACTTCCGCTCATTGACAGAGCCCCCGTCGACATTAATGTTTCCGTTCATCGCACGAGGAAACTGCAATCGTGCCCTGGTCATCTTGGACCACTGATTTCCAGAAGCCCTCGACACGGCACGGTCACGCAGAAGACATTGGCACTTTCGGACTCCCGAAGTGCGTAACACGGCCACTGAATAGAACTTAGCCCGATCGGGGAACCGCCGACGCTTTCTCGAAAGCGAACGAGCAGGGTCGTTCTCATGCATTCATGGCGGCCGTAATTCGAATAAGCGCCAAAACGACGTGGCGCAGCGGGGCGTTCATCCATTCGAACGCCGCGACAGTGGCGATTTTCGCAAAACGACCGCAAGAACCCATAAATCGATGGTCCTGCACAAATTGACGTTGCTGCCGCAGAACGTGGACATTCTACTGCCGTCCGGTTCACCGTTGACGGATATCGAATACGAGTCGCCGGAGCGACTCATTCCTTTCGGCTGCCGCTCGGGGGCCTGTGGTGCTTGCATCGTCGAAGTACTGGAAGGCCTCGAAGTATTGGGAGACGCGGGGGACGAGGAGCTCGATTTTTTACAAGATTTGGGTCGCGCAGATGGCAAACACCGCTTGGCATGTCAATGCCGTCTACTTGGTCCAGCGACCGTCCGCGTCGATTGAGCGCGACGCACAACGCGCTCACGTCGGCCGGAGCAGTGCACCGAACAGTATGACCGTTCATTCTCATTCAAGACATTGAACTCACGGAGTGTATCCATGAACAATCGTGTAACCAACGCTGGCTTCGGAAATCGCACGCCGTTTCTGAACGCAGCGGCCTCGCTGAAGCTGCGCGCCGAGGTGGACCAACAGATCGATCGCCAGATCGACGAGTGGTACCAGAGCGTTCCCGCCGCCGCACATCTCGAGGGCAAGAACGTCAATTCCGAGTACTACAAGCGCCACCTCGTCGAGACCGCGTGGCGCATTCGCCTCCTGCGCGTGTCCGAGTCGAAGGCGCTCGGCGAGATCGCGAAGCGCAGCCCCGAAGCCGCGCAGATCTGGGCGAACTACGAGCGCGAGGAGATGCTGCACGACGAATTGTTCATCACCGACCTGCAACAGGCCGGCGTATCGCGTGAACAGTTCCTGGCAACCGAGCCTTACCTCTCGACCAAGCTGCTCACCGGTTTCTTCTCGTATCTCCTCGACCACGAGGGCCCGCTCGGGGTCGTTGCCTATTCGTATTTGGTCGAGTACGTCAACGTCAAACTCGAGCCACGAAAGCTCACGGCGCTGAAAGAGTCGGTTGGCGAGAAGAACATCGCCGGGCAGATCAACCACTCCCATACCGACATCAACGACGACCACCCCGGCGAGGTCTGGGCTGCCCTTCGCTTCCTGATCCGCGACGACCAAGACGTCCAGGCGACCAAGAAGTACCTGCAGGAGCACCAGACGATCCTCGCGATGTATTTCAAGGAGCTCTACGAGGCAACGCTCGCGAACTCCGAAAAGAAAGCAGCCTAAGGTCGAGGAAATGGCAATGAACGTCGAAGGTGGAGTTTTAGTACTCAGTCACGTCGGGTTTTCCTTCGTCGAGGATCTCATCGAGGCCCTTCGCGTACGTCAACTCAAAGTCTTCCTGCTGTCGTCATTGCCCGTTCCGGAGCATCAACCGAAAAGGTTGCAGGATCTTCGCGAGAAGGTGGACGTCCTTCACTCGACCGAATCGCACGTGCTGACTCGCGAAGATCTCGAATCATGCATGGCCAGCCTGCAGCAGGGTGGCGAACGCGTTCTCTGCTGCATCACGGTCTGGGAAGGCTATCGCCACCTGATGGCGCTCGCCAACTCGCACCTCGGTGTCCCCGACCTGGACGAGTCGCTGATTCATGCACTGCGCAACAAGCTCGCACTGCGCAATCGTCTCGCCGACGCGAGCTTGACGTCCATACGAGCAACGGCGCTCACCCGGGAATCCCTGGAGACCCTCAAGCAGAGTGAGCGCCGTTACTTCATCAAACCCGTGAGCGGCATCGCCTCCTATGGGGCGTTTTCCCTGCGACCGCAGACGCAATGGTCGGAGCTCGAGCAGATCGCGAAGCACGCCGAGCTCGACACGGTCTACGCATCGGCCTTCGGCGAGGGGCTGTCGTTCCTTGCGGAAGACTATCTGCCGGGACGCGAATTCAGCTTCGAGGTCATCGCCGTCGACGGAGACGCACAGATCGTCGCGATCCACGAAAAGTGCGAGCTCACGGAGGTCGGTGGAACCGTGCTGGAAAACTGCTGCACCAGTCCTCCATTCACCTTGAGCGAACGCGAATGCGCCGACGGCATTCGCTGGGTCCGGGACGTGTTGTTGCATCTCGACGCACGGTGGGGATGCTTCCACGTCGAAGCTCGCTATCACGAGTCGCGCTGGGATCTGATCGAGGTGAACCCTCGTGTCGGTGGAAGCCTGATCTCGCATAGCGTGAAGGCGATGACCGGCACGTACGGCATGCTCGACCTATGGCTCGACACGCTTCTTTCCCACACGGGCGACGACGAGTCGGCGCGGAACGATTTCCGAACACGACTGAAGGCCATTTCGTTCACCACCGACGGTGCGTCGCCCGTATCGAATGCCACGTTCTTCCGTGTCTACTTCGCCAAGCAGGGCACCATCAAGGAGATCGCTCTTCGCGAGCAGCCGACGACCCCCGTCGTCTCACACATTCTGCTCAAAGCCGGCGATACGATCGACTCCACGTCACGCGAAGTATTTCTCGGACAGCTTCTCTGGAAGCTCCCGCTCGAAGAGCGCGCGCAGCAACTTCCGCACTTGTTGCGCACGTCTGAAGAAGCCATCGAAATTCATTACGATGTATGAGTGTACGCCGACAATCCATTGATTGCGGCGAACTCGGACTTATTTTGAGCTGGAGGACTCGTTATGTCGTCAACTTCAGGGTTGCTGCTCATCGTCGATTACAACCTGACGCGCATCGATGACGTCATTCACATGCGCAAGTACGCACGTGAACGCCATGGTGCGGGAACGGCGCTGATTCGCGCGAATCCGACCGTGCTCGACGCGCAAATCTGCGACGAGGTGATCGATCTCGACCCTTTGCGCAGCGATTTCGCAGAAGCCGGAGAGAAACTTCTAGGCGCGCGTCGGGGCGACTTCAAGGCGGGGATCGTTTTTTCGGACAATGCCGTGCAGAGCGGCGCGGCGCTGCTCGAGCGACTCGGATTGCACGTCGACTCGTCCGAGTTGGCACACGGCGCATTCTGCAAGTATCAATATCGACTCAGTGAAGCGCGTTACCGCGCGCTTCTCGAAGCCCAGCGCATGCTGGTTCCCGATTTCACCAAGGTCTCCTCCATGGAGGACTTGCACGCCTTCGCGGCGAAGCACCCCAGCGGATTCGTCATCAAGCCGACGAAAGAAGGAAACAACCGCGGCGTGGTACTGGTCCGCGCGGGAGGTGACCGACGGGCCGCGTTTGCCGAAGTCTCGCAGTATCTCGCCAACGGCGTCATCTGCGAGGAGATCATCCCGTATCAGCGGGAATTCTCTTTCGACGGGCTCGGCCAATCGTTCTTCATCACCGAGAAGATCAGCGCGACGGGGCGCTACCCCGTCGAGGTGGCGCAGGTCCTCCCCGCGCGACTCGACGAGACGGAGCGTGCCACGCTCCAGCGCGCGGGCAAGCAAGTCAACTGGCTCGTCGGCCAATGTGATGGCCCCTTCCACAACGAGATCAAGTTGAGCGACGACGGAAAACGCTCCGCGGTCGTCGAACCGAATCGGCGACCGGGAGGCATGAAAATCTGGTCGCTGGCGCGCTGGGTCTATGGCATCGATTTCTATCAACGGTGGATCGACTCGGCCTTCGGCGCACCGCCGCCGCTTGCCCTGCCCGAGCCCCTCTGCTCGGCGGCCACCGTGATGCTGGGCGTTCCAAGTGACCGCGTATTTTCGCCCGATGACCTGGCCCCGGAAGCAACGCCCTTCGAAGACGCCGTGGCGGCCACCGCCGATCATCTCGGACTGAAGCGAGACGATTTGAGCATCAAAGAGTTCGCCTGGCTGTCGCAGAAACGGCGACAATTTCACGGTATCCCGCGAGACAATGCCGATTTCGTCGCACAGGCATGCATCGTCCTGAATACGACGCGCGCCGACATCCGCGACGTGGTGGCAACCTTGCGGGAGAAGTGGCTGGTCGCACTGGACAATAGCTACGCACGCGTCGAGCAAGCAGCGTCGATGTGAGTGCGGGCCCCTTCATCCACGTCCCGAACCCAAAGTCGAGTGGCCCCATGAACATCCTCATTCTCCATCGCGTGCCGTATCCTCGAATCGAGTACCACCGCGGTATCGACCACACGTTGCACAATGTCACGTACTTCGGTAAGCGAGAAATTCTCGCCAGCCTTCCCGCCGATCTGCGCTGCACGGCCGTCGAGCGACCGGGAAAAAACTCCGCATTGGAGGAGGCGCGCGCCTGGCTGACCGAATACCCGCAGGATTTCGACCGGGTCATTTCGATGTCGGAGTACGAATTGCTCGACGCTGCACACTTGCGCGACTGGCTCGGGGTCGACGGCGCCCCCGTGGGTCAGGTCCTGCTGGCCCGCGACAAGGTGCTCATGAAGGGCGCGGTCGCGCGCGCAGGCCTGCGCGTGCCACGCTTTTTGCCGTTGCCCGAGCTGATTCGCCGGGAGGGCAAGGCACCATGGTCCGGGCCCACCGTGCTGAAGCCGCATAGCGGCGCGTCGAGCGTCGACGTCGTGGTGTTCGACGATCCGTCGAAGATCCATGCTGCGTGGGTCGAAAAGCGCTCCGGTGTCAGCAAGCTGGACCAGGATAGCGCAGACCCATCCCTGTTCGAGGTCGAAGAGTTCCTCGACGGCCCCATTCTGCATTTCGATGGTCTGGTGGAGCAAGGAAAGGTTCTCACCTTGTCCGCCAGTGAATACATCGGCACGTGCCTGGAATACGCACGCGGTCTTCCGATTGGCTCTTACCAAATCGAGCTGTCCGAGGATATGCGAGACTGGGTCGGACGCGCGCTGGACGCCGTCGATATTCACAACGGCAGCTTCCACCTGGAAGCCATCGTCCACCAAGGCGAGCGGGTATTCCTCGAAGTCGGCAACCGCGTCGGCGGCGCCGATGTCGTCCCCACGTTCGAGCTGGCAACGGGGATCCACCTGCCTTCGCAAGAGTTGAGGATTTTGCTCCAGGATACCGTGGAGGGCACGCTCCCTCCCCCGCCCAAGGACCGTCAGTGGTACGGATGGTTCGCCTTCCCTGGGCATCAATTGAGCGGACACCTGTTCAATGGGTTCGACGGCGCCGATGCGTTGCGCCGAAGCAGTTCCGTGGTCACCTGGAACGAGCTTCCTCTCGGGAAAGCCCTTCCCAAAGACGTCACGTACTCCGCGCACGAAGCTCCGCTCGCCGGGATGGTTGCAACGAGCAGCCCGGCGGAAACCCGCCGCTGGATCGTTCGCCTGTTCCAGTCCCTCCGAATGCGCACGGCGAGCCCGCACATCGGGCGCGGCGGCAGCGACTCGAGTGTTTCCGAGATGCCACTTGGAAGCTCATGAACGACAAGCCATCAACCTTATCCGAGACAACTACCATGAGCACACGTTCGACCACGAAGAATGCGACCGACATGCTACGCTGCAACACCATCGCAGGGCAAATGGAGTTGAACTCCTTCTATTTGAGATCGCTCGCCCCGCCGGAAGAATTCGATACCGTCCCCTTGCCGGACGAGCAACTCCGCATCATTGGCCTGGAAGCCGAATGGAATGCCTACGAGGAATCGAGGATCGACCTGACGGGCCTCCCTACCGACGCCGATGGGTTCGATCAGTGGTACATCGCGCTACGTCAAAAGCATCGCAAAGAGGTGGCGCCTTTCTTCGAATTTCTGGCTGATCGCGCTTCGATATCTCAATTGGCGTTCTTCGTCGCCCTGGAGGCGCACGTGGATGGCCGTTTCGACGACATCATCGCGCTTTCCCAGCTCGGCATGAGCGGCGACATGAAGCTTGCGCTGGCCGAGAACTATTGGGACGAAATGGGGTTGGGCGAACTCGAAGAGATGCACACGCGCATCTTCATGCGCTCGGCCCCGTGGTTCTACGAGCAGCTCAATGGCCTGGACGTTGCGGCGCACATGCCGCCCGCCGCGGTCAAAAATGGCAACCTTTTGCTGATGTACTCGGCGCGCCGCCACCACGTGGGGCGTCTGCTGGGCGTGCTGACGTTGCTCGAGCAAACGGTTCCGTATCGCTTCACCAAGATGCTCAAAGGCATGAAGCGCCACAACGTCCCCAAAGAGCATATTTATTACCACGATCTGCACGTCGCCGTGGATGCGAATCATGGCAAGCAATTGGTCGCGCGGGTCCTGCTTCCCTTGGCGCGGAAGAACCCGAAAATCATCCGCGACCTTTGCATTGGCTGCTTGATTCGATACGAAGTCGAAAAGGACTATTACGCCGGCGCGCAAGCGGTCATGGATACCATGCTGCGCGAAGGTGCCGCGGCGTAGGCGCTCGCCATCGAGCGATGCCGCGATGCGAAGATCTCCTGCCAGTCACCCGTGAGAGGACCCATGTATCCCAAGCTTGCCTCCGACCTCGCCGATATCGATGCACTCCTGGAACGTACGCGTCGCCTGGCCCTCGAAGGGCTATCCTCTCTGGACCGGCGCCCCGCCGCCCTGGCGCCCCCACCGGTCACATCCGTGCCCCTGCCGGAGGAGGGAATCGGTCTGGCGGGCGCGCTCGAAGCCTTTTCGACCCGTTGGGCCCCCGGCTTCTCCGGCAGTGCGGGGCCCCGTTACCTTGGCTTCGTCACGGGCGGCGCAACACCGGCTTCGGTGGCGGGCGACTGGCTGACCAGCGCCTATGACCAGAATCCGACCGCAGGAATCGACAGCTCGGCCCCCGATCTCGAACGGGAGACGGTGGGGTACTTGCGACAGCTGTTCGGCTTGAGTTCGGCGCAGCAGGGTGTCCTCGTCAGCGGCGCGACCATGTCGAACTTGGTCGGCCTGGCCATTGGCCGGGAATGGATCGGCGAGCGGAGGGACGTCCGCGTCTCCGAGCAAGGCGTCGCCGCACTCGGACCGGTCACGGTGCTGGGCGGAACGACCCACTCGAGCATTTACAAGACGCTGGGCGTGCTGGGGCTCGGGCGCAAGGCCGTGAAGAAGGTGGCCACGCAACCCGGACGCGAGGCCGTCGACCTCGCGGCCCTCGAGGCGGCGCTCGCCGACCTGCGAGGGGAGCCGGCCATCGTCACGGCCAGCGCAGGAACGGTCAACACGGTGGACTTCGACGACCTCGTGGCCATCGGCGCGCTGAGGGAGCGCTATCCCTTTTGGTTGCATGTCGATGCCGCATTCGGGGCATTCGCCGCGCTGTCACCCGCCCATGCCGGCTTGACCGCAGGCCTCGATGCCGCAGATTCGATCTGCATCGACTTGCACAAGTGGCTCAACGTCCCTTACGACGCGGCGGTCCAGTTCACCCGCCGCCGCGATCTCCAAGTGCGCATTTTCCAGAACAGCTCGGCCTATCTCGGCGTGCCGACGGACAATCCGGATTTCGTGCACCTAACCCCCGAGAATTCCCGCCGGCTTCGTGCCATTGCCACGTGGTTTGCGCTGACGGCCTACGGGCGAGCGGGGCACGCCGAAATCGTCGAGCGCAACATTCGATTGGCACAACGCCTCGGCCATCGGGTTGCCGAACAACCCGGCCTGAAGCTGCTGGGACCGACGCGCCTCAACGTGGTCTGCTTCACGTTGGCGGACAATCCGACGGAGGAGCGCATCAACGCCTACATGAAGTCGAACCGCGACCGCGGCGACGTCTTCATCACCACCACCGTCCACGAGGGCACGTGGGGCTTGCGCGTGGCGTTCTGCAATTGGCGCACGACGGAAGCCGACGTGGATCGGGTGTTCGAATCCCTCGTAGCGAGTCTGAATTTCGGGAGCTGATCACGGGGGTAGTCCAATGAATAGTCTGCGCATGCTACGTTTCTCGCTCGGCACGGTCTTCATTTGGTTCGGCGCCCTGAAGGTCATGGGCGTAACCCCTGTCGCGGCCATGGTGGCACGCACCGTTCCCTTCTTGGATCCCACCTGGTTCGTTCCCGCCTTGGGCGCGATCGAAATGGCGCTCGCCGCGGGCCTCATCCTCGATGGCCCCCACGTACGCTGGGTCGTCGTGACCATGATTGCGCATCTCTGCGGAACCTTCTTGGTCTTCGTGACCCAGCCCGAAATCGCCTTTCGAGACGGCAATCCGTTTCTACTCACCACCGAGGGGGAGTTCGTCTTCAAGAACATCGTCCTCATGACCGCGGGACTCGTCGTCGCCACCCATCGTCCGCGCGATGCCGTGCCCCGGTCCGATTTCGCCTCGCCGCGCTCCACACCATGACATCCATCGATATCGACTCATCTTCCCTCGAAACCGCGACAGCGCGCGCTGCCCAACCGCTGTCGCGGTACGTGACCTTGCTCTTTTCCGTCGCCTGCGGCCTCGCCGTGGCCAATGTTTACTTTGCCCAACCGTTGCTCGATGCCATCGCGCTTCAATTCGGCATCGAGCATGCCATCGTCGGCATCGTGGTGACCACGACGCAGATCGGTTACGGGCTGGGGCTGCTGCTGCTCGTGCCGCTCGGCGATCTCCTGAATCGACGGCGGCTGATCGTGATTCAATCGAGCCTCTCCGCCATCGCGCTGGTCGCGGTGGGGGTCGCGCCCACCGGCGCCTCGTTGCTGGCCGCCATGGCGGCCATCGGCTTCCTTGCCGTGGTCACGCAGGTTCTGGTCGCACTGGCGGCGACGCTGGCGGGGCCGGCACAACGAGGCCATGTCGTCGGCATCGTGACCAGCGGCATCGTGACAGGCATTCTTTTGGCACGCACGGTGGCCGGGGTGCTCGCCGACATCGCGGGATGGCGGTCGGTGTACTTCCTGTCTGCCGCCTTGACGGTGGCGATTACCACGTTGCTCTACCGCGCATTGCCAGCGCGCGACCTCGAGAGAGCCTCCACGCCGTATCCCAAGCTGATTGCGTCCGTGTTCCGGCTGTTCGTGGAGGAGCCGGTGCTGCGCATCCGGGCGATCCTGGCGATGCTCACGTTTGCATCGGTCACCGTGCTGTGGACCCCCATGGTTCTTCCCCTCAGTGCCCCGCCCCTGTCCCTTTCGCACACGGAGATTGGCTTGTTCGGACTTGCCGGCGCGGCCGGCGCGATCGCGGCATCCCAGGCCGGATCGCTGGCCGATCGCGGCTACGAACGCTGGGTAACGGCGCTCAGTTTGTCCCTCATGTTGGTCTCGTGGCTGCCGATCGGCCTGATGCAGCGGAGCCTGTGGGCGCTCGGCGTGGGTGTGGTGTTCTTCGACATGGGCATCCAAGCCACGCACGTCGCCAGCCAAAGCATGATTTACAGCGTTCTACCGCCCGATACGCACAGCCGGCTCACCGCGGGCTACATGATTTTCTATTCCATTGGCAGTGCCACCGGATCCATCGTGGCCACCGCGACGTACGCGCGAGGTGGTTGGCCCGCCGTGTGTGCACTGGGCGCGGGCATCAATGCCTTGGCGCTGCTGTTCTGGGCCATCACCTGCCGCTATACCCCCAGCTCTTGGGGCAGCGCGTCCGAGGAACCCCATGCCTCTTCCTCCTAACTTCCAAGTCCGCCTGATTGATAGTCGAAAGCTCTCACCCTCCGTCCGTGAGCTCACCTTCGAGCGCGAGGACGGCGCTGCCTTCGCGTTCGATGCCGGTCAGTGGCTTAGTTTGGTTCTTCCGAGGCCAGACGGCGAAATCCGACGCAGCTACTCCATTGCTTCGCATCCTTCGGCGTCGCCGTCGTTTCAGCTCGCCGTCACCAAAGTGGACGGGGGGCCGGGGTCGACGTATTTGCACGAGCTCTCGCGCGGCGCGACCTTGACCGCCATCGGCCCGCAGGGATTCTTTTCGCGCCCCCTCGACAAGACGGGCCCCTCGCTCTTCGTGGCCACGGGCACGGGCGTCACGCCTCTGCGCAGCATGATACGGGCGGCCGTCGAGACGGGGCATACGTTGCCCATGTGGCTCGTCTTCGGGGTCCGCCACGAGGGCGATATCTGCTACCGGGACGAATTCGCGGAGCTGGCGCGGAAGCACCCGAACATCCGCTTCGTCCCCACGCTTTCGCGGGCCGACGACACTTGGAGCGGGGCCCGCGGATACGTGCAAACCCATGTCCCCACGCTCTGGAACGATCTCACGGCGCTAGGCCTCGGCACTCCGCACGCGTACATCTGCGGATTGAAGCGCATGGTCAGCACCGTCCGCGATCTGCTTCGCAACGACATGGCCATTCCCCGGGGCCACGTGCACTCCGAGCGATACGACTGACGGTGCCACACGGCGTCAGTCGTTCTTGCGCTGCCGTTCTCGAAACGCCGCCACCTTCGCGCGATTTCCACAGACGGTTGCACTACAGAACAGTCGTCGATGCGACTTCGTGCGGTCCAGAAATGAGAGCGTACAGGCCGAACTGGCGCATTCTTTGATGAGCGCGGGCTCCTCGTTCGTGATCAGCAACGCGATCTGCAGGGCCACCATGGCGAGCAATTCCTCCGCGGATTCGATGCGATGGCTCTCCGTGAGCTGAAGACGCCCCTCGGAGAGCACGACCTCGCGCCGCGACGTTGCCCGCCCGAGCAGACCATTGAGCACGACCAATTCGCGACCGTAGTCGGCCGTCGGCGCTTCCGCCCAACGTGCGATCCAGCCGCGCGCCCATTCGCGAACGCGCCTCGCCTCCTCGGAGGCCGTATCCAGCGCCTCCTGCCCCAAGCGGCGCTTCATCTTGGTCGCGCCCGCGGCGTCCACCAAGCCTGCGCCAACGAGCCAATCGACCAAGGAACGGCCGTCGCCGATGCACTCGACCACCTGCCCATGTGGGCCGTATCGCGTGTTGAGAAAATCCAATGCGGGGTGGCTGCCGAGAAAGAGGAGCATGGTGGGGTCCAGCTGATGTTACATCGTAACTTTAGAAGTTGATATTGACAAGTTACATGGCCCACCGTAACGTCAATCCATGCAGATCACTGGTTACACAAGAGTGGCCGGTGGCTTCACCGGCTCGGAGGGTCGATCATGAAACGCAGGCTTTCTTCAGTGACCGCGGTCGCTGCGCTCGGCATGCTCAGCGCGCTTTCCGCGTGCAGCAAGGACAACACCAAAATTGCGAATCCGGCTGGCGACGCCGAATCGTCGGGAGCTCAAGTCGCGGCCAAGCCCGCGCCGGCCCCCGCGGAGAAGCGACACGCCGGATTGCCCGTTACCCATCACCGCACGGCCAAGGTCGATGGCGTCGATATTTTCTATCGCGAAAGCGGTAGCAAGGACGCTCCTGCCGTCGTGCTGTTGCACGGGTTTCCGACGTCGTCGCACATGTTCCGCAATCTGATTCCCGTGCTGGCCGACCGCTACCACGTGATTGCGCCGGACTACCCCGGTTTCGGTAACAGCGCGATGCCGGACCGCAAGCAGTTTCAATATGGCTTCGGGAAGTTTGCCGAACTGGTCGATGGGCTGCTCGATCAGCTCGGGGCCAAGCGCTATGCGCTTTACGTGCAAGACTACGGCGCCCCCGTCGGCTACCGGCTGGCGCTCCGCCACCCCGAGCGGGTGAGCGCGCTGGTGGTGCAGAACGGCAATGCCTACGAGGAGGGTCTGCGCGAGTTCTGGGCCCCCATCAAAGCCTACTGGGCTGACGGCTCGCAGAAGCATCGCGACGCGTTGCGTGCGGGAACGACGCTTGCCGCGACCAAATCGCAATACCTCGATGGTTGCAAAGACCCGTCGCGCGTGGATCCCGAAGCGTGGCTGCACGACCAGACGTTGCTCGACCGCCCCGGCAATGTGGAAATTCAGCTCGATTTGTTCAAGGATTATGCGACCAACGTCGCGCTCTACCCGAAGTTCCAGAACTTTTTCCGCGAGCGTCACCCGCCCACGCTGATCGTCTGGGGACGCAACGACGTCATCTTCCCGCCGGAAGGTGCGCACCCCTACCTGCGCGATCTACCCGACGCGGAGCTGCACCTGCTCGACAGCGGCCACTTTGCCCTGGAGGACAAGGGCGACGAGATTGCCGGCTTGATGGGCGATTTTCTGGACCGGAAGATTCCGCGCCAGTAACTCGAAGGAGTCGACAACGCGAAGGGATGGCGGATATCACTCCGCCATCCCTTTGTTGTTTATCATTTTTTCACGCAGGCCGACTCAAGCCGAGAGCAGAGATTTTGACCGCCAAGACGCCAAGGCCGCCAAGATAGATGGGTTGGGTGAAGGATCGCCTCCTTCACGAATCCCAAATCTTGGCGTTCTCGGCGTCTTGGCGGTTCGAATTCCTAACGGCCTGCGGGATGGGTTCCTACAAGGCTTTGAGGAAGTTCGCGAGGTCTTGCCCATCTTGATAGGAAAGACCGATGCTGAAGCGTCGATTGTAGAAGCTCACGACATCCGAGAGCGTCGCTGCGGAACCGTCGTGGAAGTACGGTGGGCGCGAGGCCAAGCTTCGTAGCATCGGCGGCTTGAATTTCCCGATGTCCTCCCACTTGCCGCTTTCGATGCCGCGTCCGAGGTCCGTCACCTTGACGATGGCCCCCGTGCTGCGATTCGCCACGGTGTACAGCGGCAGCTCGCGCGCACGGTTTTCCTTCGAGGCAACGCCTGTCGCAAAGAACGCGCCGTTTAGATTGTTGCCGAAGTTCTGCGAGTTGTGGCAGGTGGTGCACGTCTGCCCGCCCGCAAACGTCCGGGTGTTGAAGATGGCTTGACCACGGGCAATGGATCTTCGCGCCTGCGTGGTGGCATCCTCCCCGTAAAGGCTGCTCCACGCGTTGTAAATCGTGAAACCCGGAGGGCCGGACGTGGGAAGCGTCGAGAGGTTCACCGCCCCGCCGAGCGCTCCCTGGGCGCTCAAACTCTTGGCCGAAACGTCCCACGACTGCGCACTCGACAACGAATTTCCGAGATTGACGATGTGATCTTTCTGGTCTTCGCGGATGTCCCCACCCACCCGCTCCGAGTGCTGAAAGACCGCGCCGTTTGCCACCTGCCGCAAGCCGGTTTGCCCGTTTCCACCCCTGCCGTCCCACAAGACGCTGGAAACGTTCTGGAAGTTCGTGGCGGCCAGCGTCTTGCGGTAGACGTAAAAGAGCTGGTTCAAGTCGCTCGTGGTGCATTTCAGCCCATCGGCGGCGATGATGTCGTACTCGCGGGTCTCCGGGAGGGCTTTGGCGAATCGCAACAGCGCCTTGGAGAGCATCAAGCTCGATGCTGCCCTGCGCGCATCCACGGTGGACAGATCGTCCTCCGGGCAATTGTGACCATCGAACTCGAACAGCGGATCGACGCCGCCGGTTCTTCGGAAGGCGTCCCGTATCGTGCGCGTCGAAAGCCCCCACCCGTCGCTCGGAGTGTGGCACGTCTCGCAGGTGCGGTCGTTGTTTCCGAGCTTCTCGAAGAAGGCTCCGGTCTTCTCGATATCGCCCTGCGTACTGAAGGACGAGGCTCTGCCCGACTCGTTCGAGAACGGGTAATTGTTGGGAAGCGTCGTAGAATTACTGGCAAGCGACGCGGCCGAATCGTCTTCGGGAGCACCGTAGACGGCACCCGCCGTCGCAAAGAGCACGGTGCCGATGCTCAATACCATCCACTTTCGCATAAACGTCTCCTTTTGTTGCAACCTGATACGCTCAAACCGGATTTCGCAGGCATCGAGTGGGCAACGTGCGGTGCCCTTTGCTCCGCGGTCGCGCGAGCTGGTGCGAATGCAACGTCTTCCATCGCAAGCGGCCGACCACCATCGGGGCCATTTGATCGCCGCACGGGTGAATGGCTCACCTAGTGTAACGATCTAATATCGTCCCAAGAGGTGTCAACGCGACGCGGATGGACCGAGCGCCGATTTACAGACAGTCTCTAAGTAAGTTGGTTGTTCGCTCCGGGCGGCGAAAATTGGCCACCCAATGGGCGCGTGTCATCACCGAGCCGGATGACACTCGGCCATGCCAGGGGTGGACGGCCGAATGTCCGGCTACGAACGCATAAATTCCAACTAGGCTATCTACGAATCATCAATCCAAAGATCGCCAACGCTGAACACCCGAGAACCCTGAATTCATCTGGGCGGAGGCGGCACCTGCGGAATGAAGCCGGGCATGCCATTCCGGATCTCCTGCAACGCTTCCGCGGGGAGTGGCGAAATTTCGAAATTTTCCCGAATGTGATCGGGATTCGTCGAGGTCGTGAGGAAGGCCGTGCCGCGTTGCACGGCCCAGGCAAGTGCAACGTGAGCAGGCGTCTCGTCCATGCGCTGCGCAATGGCTTTCAACACCAGATCGTCGGATATGCGCGGCTCCATGCCGTGGCCTAGGGATGCAAAGGCAAATCGACGGCCGAAGGACTACGATTGGGCGGGCGGCTGGTTTTGCACCATCAGCATTTGCGGATTCGAGAGCGAAATGTTCGCCGCCCGCAGCCGCTTCAGGATCTCGAACAGCAGATCGCTCTTCGTGTTGGCGGTGATGCGGGGGCTCGCGACGTAGCCCGTTACGCTCAACGTGATACCGTCGTGCGTGAGCTGACTGAACGTGACCGACGGGGCCGGGGCCTCCAGGATCGCGGGATGCTGGCGGTAGGCGTCGAGCAGCAGATCGCGCAGCTGCTCGGGATCGCTGTCGAGTGGGAAGGTGAGCATCAAGGTAGCGACGCCCTGCGACCGATTGCCCATCGTCACGTTGCGGAGATTCTGCGAAATGAGCTGCGAATTCGGCACGATCACGATGGACCGGTCGCCCAATTGGATCTCGGTGGCACGCACGTTGATGCGCCGGATATCCCCCTCGACGCCGCTGATGCTCACCATGTCACCCACTTTCACGGGGCGCTCGGTGAGCAGGATGATCCCCGAGACGAAATTCTTGACGATCTCCTGCAAGCCGAAGCCGATTCCGACCGAAAGTGCGCTGACGATCCAGGTGAGGTTGTCCCATTTGACGCCGAGGATCGCCAAGGTCACCAGCACGATCACGACGTAGCCGATGTTGCTGAAAAGCGTGACCAGCGACGCGCGCAGGCCGAGGTCCATGCCGGTTTTGGGCAGCAGGTCGTCGTCGAACCATTTGCGCACCGCGCGGAGCAGGTAGATCCCCACCGAGAGGGCGATGATCGCGTTCACGATGTGCGAGGGCGCGATATTCATCTTGTTCAGCTGATCGTTGCCGAACGCGCTCACGATGCTGTTGACGAGAATCGCGGGGGTCGCCCCGACCCCGCCTTGGAGCAGCGCGAGGACGGCGAGGAGCAGCAGCAAGCTGGTGCTGACACCGGAGAGCACCGTCGAGGCTTGCGCGAGGTGCGAATCGTCGAGACCGAACAGGTGCTTGATGGTCTTGCCGCTCGAATTCTGGGCGGAGAAGAGGCTCTCGAAGATATCCTGCGAGAGCTTCGTCAATAGGTAATACGTGCACAGCACGATATCGAACCAAACGAGCTCGTACGTCAGGAATCGCGCAATCGCGATGTAGCCGATCAGCAGCGCGGCGAAGGCGATCGTCACCGTCAGCGTGACGCCGGCATGAACGAGCCCGGTCAGCGTCGACCGCGCTTCCGGCGCCTCGCCCGCGGCGGCGAGCGCGCCGCGCACCCGATTCGCGCGCAGCAGCGACGCGCCGATGGTCAGCACCACGACGAGGGCGACCAACCCGCGTCCGAACACGGTGACGGGCACGCTCGTGTCGACGGCCCTGTTCAATTGCTCCAGCGCCCCCGATACCATCAGGAGCCCTGCGAGAATGCGCGGAAACGGCTTCAGCGCGCGTGCAACCGGATCGGCCATCGCCGACAATCGCCAGCTGGGACGCTCCGTGCACAACAGCGCCCGACCGAGCCCCGCGATCATCGCGCACGTGATGGCGACTTTGACGAGTTCGTCGGCGAATTCCTCGAGGATGGGGGTGAACGGCTGGGCGCGGGCCACCGCGAAATAGGCGAGCTGCATGGCCAGCGCGGTGGCGAGCACCGAGGCAAAAGCCGTGGCGAATGCGAGCAAGCTGCGGCGCAATCGTCCTTCGGGAATGCGGTGGAGGCAGACCCACGCGAGGCCGCGTTCGAGCAGACGGCCGCCGAGCAGCCACAGGGCGAGCGCGGCGAGCAACAGGAACGAGGTGAGTCCGCGCTGCCCCTTCCGCCAGACCGATTGCCATTGCGCCGCAACCTCGTCGCTGAATCCGTGCAGACGCAGCTCGTCGGCCGGTTCGAGCTTGAAGAGCGGCGCCCAGAAGGTCGGCCCGAGGATGCTCCCCGACTGCAGCACGAGCTGATTTCTCATCAGGGTGCGCCGCATTTTCGCGATCTGCTGGGTCAGGTTGGCCAGGCCCTCCTTGGTGCCGGCCGCTTGTTTGAGTTCGTCGTCGAGCCGTGCTCCTTGGGCGATGAGGCTCGCGCGCTGGTCGGCGATGGCTTGCGCCTCCGGCTCCTCCCCTGCCCTCGGAGGCGGTCCCAGTACATCGAGCTGGTCTTGAACTTGAGCGCGCTCCGGGGCGAGCTTCTCGTTCAGTTTGTCGACATTGGCCCCGAGACCCTGGATATCGTCGACGAGGTCGTCGAGCTGCTTGCGCCCCGTAGCCGTCGAAACTTGCTGCTTGAGCCGGTCCTCCTGCGCCTGCAACTCCTTGAGCGTGGGGACGGGCGGGCCGTTGCTGCCGGCCGAGGCCGATGTCGAGACCGCTGCTGGCGGCGCGGCCAATGCAACGGGCGCGGTGGCGATGGCCGAGAGCCAAAAGCAAACGGCCGACAGGACGATGCGAAGTAGGGGCTTTGACATGGGTGCACCAGGTGGCGACGGTCTCGTCTGACCTGGTTACACCAAATACGGCGTCCGGCGCACGCTGGAGCGCCGGACGCCGTATCACACGACGCGTTTACCAGCCGTGGCCGCGGGTCCGGAAGGTTCCCACCATGTCGGCGACGTTGCCGATGACGCCCTTGGTTTTTTCGACGGCATTGCCCAAGTCCTCCACGCGGGGGGACTCGTAGGTCTTTTTGACTTTGGGGAGCGCGACAGGCTCACGAGTTTCGATGCGTTCCATGCGTCACCTATTGGAAAGTTGCCATTTGTCATCAAGCCAAGACAAGGAAAGCCCTTAGTTTTCGCGTGCGCGGAGCCACTCTTCGAGGGAGAGCGCGTGCAGGACCGGCATCAGCTCTTTGCTTCGCCCCGCCACGAGTTCGTCAATCTCCGCGCGGAGAACCGCCGGCTCGATCCATCCGAGCTGCGCGACGAAGGGATCGCGCAACCAGGCGTCCCATCGCGTCCGTTCGTTGGACATGGCCCACAGCGT
Source organism: Sorangiineae bacterium MSr11367 (assembly GCA_037157805.1). Taxonomy (NCBI): domain Bacteria; kingdom Pseudomonadati; phylum Myxococcota; class Myxococcia; order Myxococcales; family Pendulisporaceae; genus Pendulispora; species Pendulispora rubella. The sequence goes on from CP089983.1 coordinate 6,895,587, forward strand.
CCGCGCGGTATTCCCGCCCTTGTCCCGACGGGTACGCACCGACTCGGGAAGCGTGCCGCGCATCGCCTCGCGCAGGATCCATTTGCGGCTCGAGGGGCGCAGCCGAGACCGCGCCGGCGTCCGCAGCGCATGCTCGACGAGAGGACGGTAGAGAAATGGATAGCGCATCTCGACGTGGTCGAATCGCTCGGCTTCGATCGGACTGGGCAGGCCTGCGAGCTGCCGGAGTACGGAATGATCGAACTTTCTCCCCACGCCTCCGAGCGCGGCACGTGCATCGCGAAATCGCTCTCGCGCCGAGGTGGCACGCAAGAAGTCCTTGCGCAAGAATCGAGGGAACCCTTCGCCCGACCTTTCGAAACGAGATTGAACCGCCGCCGGAAAAAGTGGGAGTGCCCCGCATCGACCGAGCACCGTCCACACCGATCCCTTTTCCTCGACGGCAAACTCGAACGCGGCCCGTGCGCCTGCGGAGATCCCGCGACGGACCAGCGCATCGGCAATGAAGAACGGGCGGCCGTCCAAGTAGTGATCGGATCCCGTGCCACTGAGAAGCACGCGTCCTTTCGCCGACAGGACCGCGCCCTCCATCCCAGCACGCATCGCGTGGTGGGCGTTGGGCACCGAGGGCACGTCGGCGTGCGGAGCCTCGCCGCCGTGCCATGCGTGGTACCCGACCAATTTGACATTATCCACCCCCGTGTGTGCCGTCACCGTGTCCACGAAGACGCGCTCGTCGGCGTCGCAGAGATCGTCGTAGATGGTGACGGTGCCCGCCAGCTCCGCGGCCGGCGTGCCCTCGCGTGCGAGCTCCGTGGACGTGCACACGATGGAGGATGAATCGAGGCCGCCCGACAATTGCGACCAGGTTTCCCCCGCACCGCCCAGGTTGAAACGCACCGCCTCGCGAAAGAGCTCTCGAAATCGCGAAATATCGTTCGCTTCGGATGACCCGTCTTCATCCCGCGCGGCAAAGTCCAAGGCCGACCAAAATGGCCGTATCTGCCGAGATGGGCCGACTTGCGCGAGCACGCTTCCCGCCGGGATGGTGCGCACGTCTCGAAGAATGGTGCCTGCGGATCGCGTGCCTCCCTCGACGAGAAAATCGATGACGTATTCTCCCGAGTACGCCTTGCTCACGTGTCGCTCGAGCAGGGCCAGGTGCGAGGAGAACACGACGAGATCGCGGGCATGGGCCGTAAACAGCGATTGCACGCCGAATGGGTCGCGCATCGCCAAGATCTGGCGCGACGCGCGGTCGAAGACCACGACGCCGAAGTCGCCGATCCATCGCTCGACGCGCTCGTCGCCAAGCTCGTTCAAAATGGCGGGCAAACGGCGGCCGTACCCCATATACGCATTGCCGACGGCGATGCGCGCGCCGTGCTCGGCGATGCACGCCCCCGCTGCGGCAAAGGGACCGGCATAGACCGCGGGCGGATCATGCCCGAGCGCGCGAGCGAAGGGTGCCAAATCGGCCTCCGTCACGGGACCGCCGCTGGGGCGGTAGGCGCATACGAACTTCATAGCTCGATATCGGTCAATGGCACATAGGTGGTCAGCGTCTCGCGTGTTTCATCGAGCAGCTGGCCATCGTGTGCGACCCATGCGTGCCCGTCGAAATAGAAAGGGTCGACTCCGAAATGCAGCCGAGCATGCAGGCCTCTGCGGCGCAGAACGAAGCAGAGCGCCATCGAACGCTCGAGGCACTCGGCGCGTCCGGGATACAGCGCACCGGCAACGCGCATCGCACGCACCGCCTGCTCCACGACATCGCGGTTCACCAGCGACGGGCGGCCGCGCGAATGCGCTCGAAGGACGGCCAACGCGCGATGGAGCCCTGCCACCTTCACGAGGGTGCGGGCGGCGGCCAGGGCAAGGATGCACTCCGCCGGCGCGGGCGGAGCGGCGACGATCGCGCGCGTTTCCACGAGCCCGATGCGTTCGAGGTCGACCAGGAAAGCCTGCACATCGGCACCGATGCGTGCACGCGGTGCATCATATTCGTCTTCCAGCCGCTCGACGATGTCGTTCAGACGGGCCGGATGCTCCAGGAGTTCCCAAATGCGCGACCCCATGCCCGAGAAGCGGCGATAACGGCCTCGCCGCATATCGAGCACGATGGTCCGGTCGCGCCACGGGGCGTCGTGCGGGCCGGCGAGCGTGGAGACCGTTTGGCGTCGCGCCCAGACGCGTGGTCCCGAAGGCGAAAACATTGCAACCTACGTTGCCACATCCCTGGGCGCGTATTCAGCCATTCGTACTGGCGCGCGGCGCGGCCGCATTTGGCGCCGCCTGTCGGAACGGTCCTTCTTCTCCGCGATTTAGCGCCAGATGTCGTTGAGCGGAGTGGCAAACTGGTCGTTCTGCGTCATGTTCCCCAGCGCGAGTGCGCTCTCGATGGTGCGCAATACGCTGTAATGGGTGTAACGAACTTGGGACTTGTACCCCGTTTTCGTGATTCCGGGCGACGCGAGCACGATGGTCGGGATCGACTGCCCTGCAAAGTTGTCGTCTTCGTCGAAGGTGATGACCAACAGAGAGCGCTGGCTCGTCCACGCCGGCGAGGTGAGGATCTTCGGGAGGTTGCTCTTGAACCAGGCATCCCCCGTGGCGATCGCGCAATCGTGCATGGTGTTGCAGCTATTGGGCTCGAACCACACGAAATTCGGAGTCGTCGCGGCGGACTTGAGGTCTTCCCACAGCTGCGTGATGGGCTGAATCCGTTCTTTGCATCGCGTGCGATCCGGCCCGCCGATGTTCTGAAAGAACAGAAACGGAAGGTTGTCCGGATCGTAGTGCCCATTCTTCGTGAGGTTGCACGGCGTCCCCATATCCTCGATGTAACCGCGCCACGATTTTCCAACGCCCTCGACGAGATCGCCGAGGTGCGGCGCGCCGATGGTGCCGATGCCTCCGGGCATGGGATTGTCCTGGTGCCCGAAGGTGGATCCCCCGGCCACGGCCATGTAGTTCGGATCGCTCGGATGGATCAGACCGTAGGACTGCGAGAGGGCCACGTTGGCGTTCGCGAGGTCACGCAAATACGGCGCGCGCGACGAACTGCCGATGATCGCGTCGTAACGCACGTTCTCCAGGATGACGAAAAAGACATGGTCGAACGAAGGAACCGCCGATGCGACCGGCGCAGGCACCGCGGGTGCGGGGACCGGCGTCGAAAGCGTCAGCGAAAGATTGTCCGCATAGGAGTCGTTGTATTGATTGCGAAGATTCCTCGCGGATTCACCGACGAATTCCATGGTCACGGAGATGCTCCGCGTTCCAGCAGGCACCCTTCCGCGCGAAGCGCGCTCCAAGAGCCCCGTGGTATTCTGGCGATCCGCGGCGCTGACCGGCCCAACTTTGCCCGTGCCGAGTTGGGCGCCCCTGGCATTGAGAAACGTGGTCGTTACGATGGTCCAAGACGTTTCGCTCGAATAGCCTCCCAACCAACCGGAGAGCTCGTAGTCGACGTTGCCGCCATCGATCGCCGCCGCAGCCGTCGAAACGTCGATCCCTTGTTGAAGGGTGGAATTGCCAACGGGCCCACCGGAGAAGAACTGACTGCCCCGAAGGTCGGGGCCCGCGGTGCTCGGGGACGGAAATCCCTGGCCCGCGTCGTAGCCAACGACGCTAGGGAGTCCGGTGATCTGCCAACCCGGGATGGTCGCGCCGTCGTATCCGCTGACCGACGCGTTCCCACACTCGCCGCCGCCGTTCACGATGAGGTTCGGGCTCCCCGCCGCAGGGCTCGCGGTGACGTCGAAGCGCACCGGATTGGCGAGTTGCGTATAGCCGTTGTCGTACATGTAATAGGCCACGTAGCGTCCCGGCGACAACGCGCTCGTGGACAATGCGACAGAGCCCGCGGCCTTCGGCGTGTAGGACCAAACCAGCGACCCGACGTTGCCAGGGGTCTGCCCCTCGCTATAAATACCGATCCAATTCTTGGCGGCTGCGCGCGCGGTGGCGTAGGAAACGAGAACCGTTTGTCCTTGCGCGTACGCCGTTTGCCCGGCGCAGAGCATGCTGTTCGGCGTCGTCACGAGCGCCGCCGCGGCGTTGGCCGTGCGTGGCACCGCAGCCGCCGATGCCGCCCCCCTCTGCGCGTGGGCGGCAACCGGGACCAGGCCCGGCAAAATCAGTACGAGTCCTTGGAACAATCTCGATCGAAACATCGAATGGCCTCCGCAATCGTGGCGCGCGATGCTGAACTGCAGGCAAGTCGAACGGGTGTCGGTTCGTAAACGTTTCGGAAACCGTCCAACAAGTCGGACGGCGAAACCCGCCCGATGGCACGCCGCTTCGAATGGCCGAGTCCGAGTGGAACCTTGACGCAAACGGCTCCAACTTCGGATCAGCTGATACGAATTTTCGACCGCGCAGATTTCGATCTACTGCAGTTGGTACCAGCGTACCCAGTCCACTTCCATGGTCTTGGTCACGCCGGACGGCAGATCGACGGCGGATGGCGCGGGATTGCCGTACCAGTTTCCGCCGAGGGCCAGATTCAAGATGATGTAGTGACTCTTCTGAAAGGCCGGTTTGTTGTTGGCAAACGAGTTGTTCGCCACCACATTGCCGTCGAGCCGGAACATGATCCGGTCCTTCGACCACTCGACCTCGTAGGTATGGAAAGCGTCGGCGACGCTGGACCCACGGTTGGCCCCCGTTCCCCAATCGGCTTGTCCATTCTCATACCAGTGCAGCGCGGACTTCATCCAACTCGGGTCGTTGGAATGCCATTCCAGGATGTCGATTTCGCCGCATTTCGGCCACGGATTGGATGACGAGATGTTCGCCCCCAAGGTCCAAAAGGCTGGCCACATGCCGTACCCCGACGGCACCTTGATGCTGGCCACGATTTTCCCATAGGTCTTTTCGACTTTGCCTTTGGTATGGATTCGCCCCGAGTAAAACGATCGCGGGCCATAACTGGCGCACCGCGAATCGTTGGGACGGTCGCCCGTACGTTGGGCCGATAGGACGAGCTTTCCATTTCGTACGGCCACGTTCTGTGGGCGCGGGTATTCGAGTTCTCCGGTTCCAAAATTGCAATTGTTGGTCACCGGATCGTAATTGCTGGTGAGCACACTCCAGTTGGCCGTGTTCAATTGATTGCCGTCGAATTCGTCCGACCAGACCAGATTCCAGCTGGCCGCAAGCGGATGCTCGCTCGCCGCGGAGGCTTCCGAGGCCGGCGGCGGTGCGTCGACGTCTTCCGCGGACGCCGAACACCCGTACGCGGCCGTCGCCCATGCGAGGAACGCTGCCCTCCGAACATGGGCAATCATTCGACCGGACCGATCGAGGCGGCGAGTCCGTTGAACCCGGCGAAGATTTTGGCAAACTCGTAGGGCTGCTGGGTGACGTTCGTGCACACCGCGAGGTCGCCGTGGCATGCGTTGGCGTCGCGTCCCTGCTCCCAATACGAGAGCATGCCCAAGTGCACGGAGGCCGCGAAATTCACCAGGGTGCGTGCGTCCTTCTGCAGGAAAATCTCGTTGCCCGAGTCGTTCACCCCCAACATGGGCGTGACGCCGACCTTCTTCCAGGCTGCAGCGTCGGATAGCCCATAGAGCGATTTCAATTGAGCCATGGTCGCCTTGGCCGCCGATACCGCCTTGGCGCCCTGGTCGCCGGGACCTTCGTAGTAGTCCATCGCCATGATGTTGACCATGTCGAGCGGGACGTTCGCGGCCTTCGCCGCCTTCACCACGTTCAGCCCATTGGCGTCCAATCCATTGGGCATCACCGGCAAGGTCAGCGAGATCTTCAAGCCCGAGTTGCGACCGGCCACGATGGCCAACGCTTGCGATCGGCGCGTGATGGACGCGGGATCGGCCACGGCCGCGCCTTCGATGTCCAAATCGATGTACTTCAAGGCGTAGGCCTTGACCACAGCGTCGTACTCGTTGGCCAAGGAGTCGACCGTCATGCAATTTTGCGCAAGCTCGATGCCGCTGGCCCCGCCGAACGAGACTTTGACGTCTCCGCCCGCCGCTCGAATCTTGGCAATTTCCTCCTTCTGCCACCCCGCACGGGGATCGTAGGCATTGAACCAGCTTGCCTTGCAACCCGCGGCCGTGACGAATCCGAGGGTAAAACTCTTCACCCCCGATTTGCTGGCCATGGCGGACAGCGACGGCGTGGGCCACTCGCCCATATCCACATAGGGCGCAACGGACGAAGCGGTAGCCGCATGGCCGGGGATGGGATGCCCAGCCGCGAATAGGAATGCGGCCATGGCCACGAACGGCAATGTCTTTCGCACGATGAACCTCCAGCGACGGTGATGGTGTGCCACGTCGAAGCGTCTTCGCGCTTCACTGCAGAAGGCATTCCAATCACGAAATCGTGAAATCGCGCGGTCGCGAGGGAGATGGTCAACGGGATCATGATCGCACCGATCATCCCGAATACGGCCACGTCACTCGCCCTACTTTAGCTCCAATTGCGCCGTTCGAACGACACCGCGCTCCGCGCTGGGCCCGAGGTCAGTTGGCGTAGGCTTCCAGCTCGTAGATTCGAGCAGCCGTATCGCTATCGTTCGTGGGGGTGATGACGTCCAGCCGGATGTACCGTGCCGTCACCGGAGCAAAGGTGTGGGTGGTGACGTCGGCCGTGTTGGCGCGGGCCTGGGCGACCGTGGTCCATTGCATACTGTCGTTGCTGACCTGAAGATCGAAATCCCGCGTATTCCACGCCACTTTTTCGCCACCGGCGCCGGAGTGGCGCACCACGAACTTGCCGACTTGCTGCGCGCTCCCCAAGTCGACCTGCAGCCATTTCTCGGCGTCGAGTGCGCACCATTTGTCCGAGTTTCCGCCGGTCCAGCTGCCGTTCACGGCCTTCCCCGCCGCTTCCGCGGCCGCGCATTGACTGGACGCCGTCGCGGGTTTGCCGAGCGCGAGGTTCTGCGTCGTCTGCGGAACGTAAAGTGCGATGTCGGTCAGGCTCGCGCTGCCTTCGTACACGTTGGTGTACAAGTCGCCGATGACGAAATAGTCCGGGTAGGCCGACCCGGCCGGCCACTGGTCGGGCCACTGCGCCGATCCGTGGTCGTCGTTCTGGACCAAGGTGCCGTTGAACCGGCCGTCGTATTCGCTGGCCGTGGTGTTGTAATGCCAAATCGGCACGTTGCTGACGACGAAGGGTCGCGTAAACCGCAACGTACGATACCCCGAGCGGGCGAAATTGCCGGTGACCTCGAGCGTGTACGCCGTCGCGCTGCGTTCGATGGCAAAGGAGTAGAATTGATTGGGCATCAGCTCGGGCTGGAGCTCCCCTGCGGTCGAGAGCTGGTTTTCCGCGACGCCGCCGGAGCAGGTCGTCATGAACCACTGGGAATTGCCAGGAACCCCTCCGGGGCCCGGCGTCCAGTTGGGCATGCCGCTGATCCACATGTTGACGGTATTGAAGTTGCTGTCGCGGTAATTGTAATACGTATTCGTGGAGGCATCGCAAATCCGTCCGCCGGTCCCCGTGCCGATGCGGTCGGGATGCTGCGAGAAGGAGTCCATCAGCACCTTGCGGTGGTAGTGCCAGAAATGGTTGTTGCGCGGCGCCGGATTGGCAAAATCCACGATGGTGAGAAAGTGAAAACCATTGTAGCCGTAGGGCCCGTTGCGCACGCTCTGCCATTCACAATACGGTGCCGAGGCGTCACCGCTCCAGCCCGGCGTATTCTGGCCTTCGCCCCACGGGTGCTGCGTCTTGCAGCCCGCTGTGCTGTATCCATTGGTGCGACCATCGTAGTCGATGGTTCCATTGCGCTTGCCGCCAAAGTCGAGGGTCTTGAGCTTGTACTCGATGCGGTACTGATCGGGCAGCCGGTTCGTGGGGCGAAAGATGGCCCCGCCCGTGCTCTCCGGGACCCGAAGCACCGCGACCTTCTCGCTGCCCAAGGCCTGCGTCGTGATGGAAGGCGGCGACTCGATGACGCCGTCCTTGTCGAAGTCGCGTGCGGATAGGGACGCGGTGAGCCATCCATTCTGTCCAAGGCGGATATCCTTGCGGTACGTATGGAACGAGGCCAGCGCCGTGTCCCACGCCGATCCGTAATCATTGTGATACCACAGGCCCGGGTCGTCGCTGATGGTGTCGAAGCCGGTTGCATACGTGTCGCGCACCCACGGCGCGGCGTTGCTGTCGAGTGGCGTGGTGAAGTTCTCGAGGTACAGAAGCCTCCAACCGGGTGGGGCTGCGGCGCTCAGCTTCGCGGAGCTCGTGCCGGACGGGGCTGCCCCCGGCTCCGGGGGCGCCGTATCCTCCGTGCATCCGCCCATGGCCAAAAGGGTCGTCGCCGCGAGCGCGGGCGCGTGTCGCATAAACATTGGAGCTCTCCCTTCCGTTACTTCGGGTCGAGGTACTGGGCCGCGTTGTCCTTGGTGATCTGGGGAGACGGAACGACGGTGTCCTTTTCCACCTTTGCCCCGCCGAGAATCTGCATCGCCCGGTCGAGGGCCATGCCGCCGATGGCCTTGGGGCTGTTCAAACCCGTCACGGCGTAGCTGCCCCCCGCCATGATGGCCTGGAGGGCCTCGCGTTGTCCGTCGACCCCCGCAACGACAATCTGCTTGGATTTGCCCGCCGCATCGATGGCCCGTTGCGCACCGAGGCACATGGCGTCGTTCTCGCAAAAGACGGCGGCGAGATCAGGCTGCGTCGCCAAGAGGCTCTCCATGATGGTAAGCCCGCCGTCGGAGCCCCAGCCGCCAAAGCCAGGTGCGTCCACGACGGTGATGCCGGGAGCCTTGGCGAGCGATGCCTTCAGCCCATTGGTCCGCGCCAGGCCGATGCTGTTGTCCGCGGGGCCGCCCTTGATGATGGCCACCTTGCCCGTGCCGGACAAATGCTTCGTCAAGAACTCGCCGTCTTGTCGGCCAATGGCTTCATTGTCCGGTCCAATCCAGCTCGTATAGTCGCCGCTGCCGAATTTTCGGTCGACGAGCACCACGGGCTTGGCCGCCGCCTTGATCGCGTTGAGCGCGGCGGGGGCCGATTCCAGGGGTCCGCCGGAGATGATGACGGCATCGACGCTCTTGCTGAGCAGATCTTCCACGTCGGCCGCAAGCTTTGCCGCATCGCCGTTCGCGTCCGTGCTGATGACGCGCACGGTGACGTCGCCCGCCGTCTTGGCTTTGGCCTGCGCCGCGATGGCCGCGTCCATGCCGCTGAAATAGGGCCCGCTCAACATGAAATTCGCGACGCCGATGGTGTACGACTTTCCAGCATTCGCCTTTTCCGCTTTTTCGGATTTGCAGGCCGTGCCCGCGGCGAGAACCCCGGTCAAAAGCAAAGCCCCCAGTCGATGGCTCTTCATTGCTGTCTCCAAGAAGATATGGGTCAGGTCGTGCGAAATCGGTTCGTGCGCTGCACGAGGATGACCGCGACGATGATGAGGCCCTTGAGGACCTGTTGCCAGAAACTCTGCACGCCATACAGGTTGAGCAAATTGTTGATGAGCACCAAAACGAGAACACCGCCGAACGTCGCCTTCGCGGAGCCACGTCCGCCGGCCAGATTGGCTCCGCCGATGACGCAGGCCGCGATCGCGTCCAATTCGAATGCGACGCCCACACTGGGTTGAGCAATGCCGACCCGGCTGGCCAGAATGACGCCGGCCAAGCCCGCGCATGCCCCGCTGAGGATGTAGGCGCCGATGACGTGCCGGCGCACGTCGATGCCCGCGAGGCGGACCGTTTCGGCATTGCCACCAATGGCCACGATGGATCGGCCCGCCGGCGTGTGCTCGAGAAACACGCTCCCGGTCACGAAGACCGCCAGCATGATGAGCGACGCGAGCGGAATGGCCCCGATCATCGCGGAGCCGAGCACGAGAAAGGAGGGATCGGCCGGCGAGATCGGGATTTCCGAGTAAACGAAGGCCAATCCTCGAATGGTGGTCAGCGACGCCAGTGTGACGACGAACGGAGCGAGCGCGAACCAGGCCACGAGCGCACCGTTGATCGCGCCGAAGCCGATTCCACTGACGACGCCGATGGCCATGGCCAACGGGATGGGCAATCGGGCCACCAAGCCGGCCGTGACGATGCCGGCAAACGCCACGACCGAGCCGACGGAAAGATCGATACCACCGGTTAGGATGACGACCAGCATCCCGAACGAGAGCAGGCCGACGGTCACCATTTGCTTGAGCAAGTTGGTGATGTTCGCTTGGGTGAGAAATGCACTCGACGTGGAGGCGGCCACCACGACGAAAAGGGCGATGACCAGGGCGAATCCGAGCGGGCCGGAGATACCGCGGATGCCCGATTTCATGACACGTCCGACGCGCGGGCCCGTGATGGGCTCTTGATGGCGAGTGTGAGGGTCTGGTCTTCGGTGGCCTGGGCCGAACGAAGCTCGCCGGCGATACGACCTTGGTTCATCACCAAGATCCGATCCGTGGCGCCGATGACCTCCGTCAGATCCGAGGAGATGAGCAAGATCGCCAATCCCTGCCGGGCCAATTCGTCGATGACGCGGTAAATGTCGACCCGGGCCGCCATATCCACGCCTCGTGTCGGCTCATCGAGCAGAAGAACACGCGGGTGCGTGAGCAACCATTTGCCCAGCACGACCTTTTGCTGATTGCCGCCACTGAGATGCATGGCCTGCATCGAGACACAGTCCGCGGGGCGGATGCCCAGCTCCTCCACCATTCGTGCAACGTCGCGCGTTTGCCTTTGGGCGTCGAGCAGAGGGCGCCACCCCCGCGTGCCGTTCGCGTGCCACGTGGTCATCGACATGTTGTCGCGCACGGTCATTCCGAGCACGAGACCGCTGCGCGCCCTGTCTTCCGTGACCAGGGCCACACCGGCACGGATGGCCGCGGCCGGGTTTGGGAATCCCCTGGCTTCGGGCTCCGCACCGAAAATGCATCGGGCCAATTCACTGCGCCCGGAGCCGACGAGGCCGAACAACCCCACGATTTCGCCCGCGCGAAGGCGAAACGAGATATCCGTGAATTGCCCCGGACGACTCAATCCGTCGACGGCGAAAAGCACGTCGCCGGGCTTACCGCGGCGGTCTGGATAGACCTGCTCCAGGCGCCGCCCGGCCATGAGCCGGATCAATTCCTGCTCGCTCGTCTTCGCGGGCACCGTCGTCTCGATGACATGGCCGTCCTTGATCACCACGATCGACGTGGCCAGATCGAGCACTTCGGCCAGGCGATGCGATACGTAGATGACCAAAACACCGCGCGCTCGCAGCTGGCGCACCAATGCAAACAATGCCTCCAAATCCGCGCCCGCGAGCACGGCCGAAGGCTCATCGAGCACCAAGATGCGCGGCTCGCTGACCAGCGCCTTGGCAATCTCCACCATCTGCTGGCGCGCGACCGATAGCCGCCGCGCCTTGGTCCGCGGGTTGATCGAGCCGAAGCCCGCCCGATCGAGCAGCGCCTGGGCCCGCGCATGCGCCGCAACCCAGTCGATCATGCCGAATCGGAGCGGAAAGGTGCCCATCAGCAGGTTCTCGGTGACCGAGAGCTCCGGCACGAGGGACATCTCTTGGTAAACGGTGCGTATCCCGAGATCGTGCGCATCGTGCGGTGAGCGCAGGTCGACCCGCGCGCCGTCCACCCACATTTCGCCGGCGCTCATGGACAGCGCACCGGATAGGATTTTGATCAGTGTCGACTTTCCCGCACCGTTCGCGCCAACCACGGCCAGGACCTCGCCCGCACCCCCACGCAGATCGACACCATGCAGGACCTTCACCCCGCTGAAGTCCTTTTGGACACTGCGAAGTTCGAGACGGCTCATTCGAAGGCGTCCATCACCACGACGGTCTTTTGCCGTGTGAAATCGAGCACGGTTTCGTGCAGGCTCTCGCGATAGCCTCCCGTGTCCTTGGTCCCGCCAAAGGGCAGATTCTCTGCGCGCAGTGCCGTCGAGCCGTTGATCATCACGCTGCCGACATCGAGCAACTTGGCCAAGCGGAAGGCGTTGGAAACATCGCGTGTGAATACGGCGGCGTGCAAGCCATAGGGGGAGTCGTTGGCCAGCCGCACGGCCTCGAGGGGGTCCGAAAATCGCGCGACCGGCGCCACCGGGCCGAAGATCTCCTCGGCGAAGGCGGGGCTCGCCTGGGGCACGCCCACGAGAACCGTCGGGTCCACGAAGGCGCCCCGCCGGGAGCCACCGGCGACCAGGCGCGCACCGTCGGATACGAGACGCTGCACCGCGGACTCCACGCGATGGGCGGCTTGCTCGGCGATGAGCGGCCCCACATCGGTGGTGTCGAGGAGCTGGTCGCCGACCACCAGCCGCTCCGTTTGCTCGAGCAGCGCGGCGACGAAAGCATCGTGCACGCCTGCCTGCACGTAAACGCGTTTCACCGCACAACAGATTTGCCCATTGCCACGGGCCAATCGGCCGAGCACGACCGCCTTCGCGGCGGCGGCGACGTCCGCGTCGTCGCACACGATGAGTGCATCATTGCCTCCGAGCTCCAGCATGACCTTTTTCAAGGTCTGCGCCCCGAGCCGGGCGATCTCGCGACCGGCGGCGGTGCTCCCGGTGAGCGTGACCGCCGCAATGCCCGGGAGCTGCGCGAGAAGTTGGGATACCCGCACCTCACCGGTCACCAATTGGTGCGCGGGCTCGGGTATGCCGGCTTCGCGAATCAGCTCCGCAATACGAATCAGCGTGAGCGGGCAGCGGGTCGGCGGTTGCACGATGACGGCATTGCCCGCGGCCAGCGCAGCCGCACCTTTGTGGGCATAGAGCTCGACGGGGTAGTTGAACGGCACGAGCGCGGCCACCGGCCCAATCGGCTCGCGAAGTGTCACGGCCAGGTGACGCTCCAGGCCGGGCACGGCATCGAGCGGGATCTGCCGGCCGAACAAGCGCGTCGCCTCAGCCGCATAGCCGCGAAAAATGCGAATGGCCGCATCAATCTCACCTTGGGTTTGCCGAATGGGTTTACCGTTTTCGCGCGCGAGCAACTTGGCAAGGCTTCCCTTTTCGGACTCGATCCGGGTCGCCACGCCCAGAAGCAGCCGTGCGCGCTCATGGGCCGGGATCTTCGAGATCACACGCTGCCCTTCCTGCGCCACGTCGACGGCTTGCGTGATCTGCTCGTCGGTCATGGCCGTGATCTGGCCAAGCACTTCTCCGGTACCCGGGTTGCGGACCTCGATGACCGAGCCAGCCTTCGGCGTAACGATGGACATGGGAGCGCTCCTCGCGAAGCGCAGCCCGGCCACGCCGAGCTGCGATCTTCAGCCTCGATTCAATGATGATAACGATCATCATTTACCCGCAACAAGAGCGAAGTCAATGCACAGAACGACATCGACCGCACATGGAGAAACGGCATGGCGAGATCGGGTGGGATTTGCGTGGAATCTGCAGGCTTGGAGGTGGCGACCGTCCAGCTTTTCACCTGGAGCCTACCTCAGCACGCCGCTCTAAGCCTCGCGCTCCGAGCGACCCGACGCGGAAACGTCATGGCATGAGCCGTCTCCATTGTCTCGCTTTCGCATGTCGAAAGACATCCGACTACTCGCATTCGGGGCGCTGCGAGAGACGGTTTTTCGCTACGTCGCGAGAGTGCGTACCACCCACGCATTGGCCTTACTGGCATCGAGAAAGCGCGTCCGATACCATACGTAACTCTGAAAGGAGCAGCTATTGAATCGACTTAGCTTTTCCGGCGCACTCATCGCCCTCTTGGCCGCATCGGCCGTGATGGTTTCCGGCAGGTTTTCTCTAGCCGCGGCCGGCGTGCCCACCGCCACAACCCTTACATCTTCGAACCCTGCCGCCGTTCATGGTGAGAAGATCGTATTGACCATTCATGTGCAAACGGAAGATGGCAAAGAACCGTCGGGGATCATCAAAATACACGATGGCCCGTCCAGCGTGCTTACCGCGTCGTATCCAGCCGAACGAGAGTTTGCTGTCTCGACCCTGACGACACGCAAGCACGAGCTTTTCGCCGAATTCGTTGGAGACGGCACAGTGGGCTCCTCCCGCTCGGCAGTCCTCGAGCAGGCTGTCAACAAGGCCACCACGACCACCACGATTCTCCTCAAGGGAAATCCGCTGCGCGCGGGCAGCCCTGTTCGATACAACGTCATCGTGCGTCCCGTCGCTCCCAGCGACGCTGCTTTCGCAGTCTTTGGGCACGTTCGATACGAGGGTGGGGGCGCCCCGAGCCAGACGGAAATCTACGATACATTGAGCAACTTCGTAGCCTTGGGGCCCACTCCGGAAAAGGCGGCTTCGCTTACGTTCAACGCTAATTTCGAGGGATCTGACGACTACAATCCGAGTGCGTCAGCCCCCGTCGTTCAAACCATCGTCGAGAGCGGAACGACGATGTCGGTCTCGAACGACACCATCCGGGAAGGCTCGACAATCTCCTGGATCGCCGCGCTGGAAGGCGCGCCGGGTGACTGGGTCGGCACGATTCGCTATAGCGAAGGTGGCATTGTGCTGGTCGAGGCGAGACCGACCCCCTCGGGCTACGCCGAAACTACGAGTCCACGCTTGGCCATCGGTCGTCATTCCATCCTCGCAGAGTACGTCGGCGATTCGTCGCATGGGGCCGTATCCACCACGAAGGTCGTCGACGTTCTGCCGAAAGAGCCGCCGGAAATCTCTTTGAGCAAATATTTGATCTCGCGGCCAAGTCCATCCTTCTATGGCAAAAATGTTACTATGGTGACCCCCGCGGAGCTATATACGTATCAGTCGAAGACTTTCGAGTTCTTCGATGGGGATCAACTCTTAGGGCGTGGAAGAGGTGTGGTTCTGCCGGCACCGCATGTGATGTCGATTCACGGCGAACTGGAAACATGCGTCCTCGGGCCCGGCGTCCATTCACTTTTTGCTCGCTCCCTAGAAGCTGACGCTGCAGCCGGACCGCCTCCGCCTCCTCGATGGGCCTACATCGATCACGAGGTGTTGGGCGATCACGATGCAGGTCCTTATTCCGGTGCCTGCCCCATCGGCGATGCGGGAGCCGATGCCGACGCGGAGATCCCACCCGACGCTGGAACGCCACCCGACGCCGGACCACCCGACAATCCGACATCGGGAGGCGAGTCATCGGGTTGTCAGAGTTCGAATCAAGCGGTTTCGATGGAAGGGGCAATGGGCCTATTCGCCGTCCTCGGGGGCGCATTCTTTTTGCGAAAAAGACGTCGGACGAACCAACATTGAAGGAGAGCGTGCCGTCGGCTATGGTGTACGTCCCATGATGAAGTTCTCCGTGTTCTTGCTCGGCTGAGCGCCCCCCCTGGCGCTCCTCGTTCGCCCGCGACGCGTTTCGTCGTGTGGCGGTGGTTTGTCCCGAGCTGAACAACACGGAGATTGCAAATGCCTCATCATGTCGCGCTGTCTGCAGCGCAGATCGAACAGTTCGTTCTCGATGGCTTCGTTCGGATCGACGAAGCTTTTCCTCGGGATCTCGCCGCCGCGTGCCGCCGGATCCTATGGCTCGCCACCGGCTGCAAGGAGGATGACCCCTCGACGTGGACGCGTCCCGTCGTGCGCATCGGCGAGATCCCGAACCCGCTCTTCCGCGACGCGGCCAGCACGCCGCGGTTGTGCGCCGCCTACGATGCGCTCGTGGGGCCCGGGCGCTGGCT
Organism: Sorangiineae bacterium MSr11367; assembly: GCA_037157805.1. NCBI lineage: Bacteria > Pseudomonadati > Myxococcota > Myxococcia > Myxococcales > Pendulisporaceae > Pendulispora > Pendulispora rubella. The sequence goes on from CP089983.1 coordinate 6,911,197, forward strand.
GCCTCGCGGCAGCCTCGGCACATTTCCGATCCGCTTCCCGTCGGTGGAGGATCCGGGCGACTGCGGCTGGCACATCGACGCGAGCTTCGGCACGGAGGGCGAACCCGATTTCTTGAAGTGGCGCGCGAACGTCGCCTCGAAAGGCCGCGCGCTGCTCATGCTGTTCCTCTTCTCCGACACGGGCGAGGACGACGCGCCGACGCGCATTCGCGTTGGCTCGCACCTCGACATGGCCCGCCGGCTCGCCCCCCACGGCGAGGCAGGGCTGACGCTCGGCGAGCTCGCGAGCACGGAGTTCGCCGAGTCGGCCCACTGCCCCGAGGTGCTCGCGACCGGAGCGGCCGGCACGGTGTACCTGTGCCATCCCTTCCTCGTGCACGCGGCGCAGCCCCACCGAGGACGCGCCCCGCGCTTCCTCGCGCAACCGCCGTTGCTTCCCAGGGAACCGGTGGATCCCATGCGATCGGAGGCATCGCCCGTCGAACGCGCCATCCAGCTCGCACTGGACGAAAACGACCGCGGAGGAAGATTGCGCCACGGGGGCCCGTAGCAATACCCGCCATGCCCAATGTTCATCGGATCCCTCTCGTTTTTGCCACCCTCTTCGCAATAGCCTTCACCGCCAGCGCGTGCGCGTCGAACGATGCATCGGCCACCAACGGCACGGACATCCATGACAGCGGCAAGACCGACTCGGCGGCGGTGAGCCCCACCGAGGCGTGCACCGCGTACGTGCGGTGCACGTCGAATACGAGCCCCGCCGACCTCGGGGTCATCGTGGACGCGTACGGCGACCATGGCTCGTGTTGGCAGCAGAATGATACGTCCGTGTGCAGCCAAGGCTGTCTTTTGGGCCTTCGCCAGGCGCGGGCCGCGGTTCCGGACGAACCCACCTGTAAGACGTGCTTTTCCGACGCCGAGTGCGAATGGCCAGGAAAGCCGTCGTGCGACACCACCGCCGGCCTATGCGTACCGTGCAGCGGCGGCCCGGGCACCTGCGGAACGGGCAACCCGCCGCTCCCGGATGCGAAATACGTCTTCGTGACGAGCAAGACCTTCGACGGCAATCTGGGAGGCCTCGACGGCGCCGATGCCAAATGCCAACAGCTTGCGGCGGCCGCCAAGCGCCCCCTTCCCGGTACCTACCGCGCGTGGCTCAGCATCAATGACACCTTCAGCGGGGGAACCAAGTCGAGCCCCTTGTACCGATTTCCCCATGGCGACGTCCCCTACGTTCGAACCGACGGCACGGTGATTGCCAAAAATTGGGACGCTCTGGTCTCGGGCAGGCTCGAAGCCACCATCCACTGGGACGAAAACGGGAACGCTCTCGAGCTGGCTCCGTACAACACGGGGGTGTGGACCAACACGAACTCGAGCGGAGCGGCCTACCGTGACTCGCAAATCATGAGCGATTGCCGCGGATGGAAGTCGAATGAAGCGCCGGGCCCCACGGGCTCGTATCCCACGGTCAGGGGCTGGTCCAGCACGTACACCGAGAAGGACTACGATTGGACGCAGGGCGTCGAAAACAGTTGCGCCGTCTCGTTGCGGCTCTATTGCTTCCGGCAGTGAGCCGAGATGCTCAATCGAGCATCGGCACGAGATCCGGATCGCCCTTGGCCATCGCGCGCCGGTAGGCCGGCCGCTCGCCGATGCGTTGCAGGTACGCAAGGATGCCCGGATACGGCCGCAGGTCGACGGGCTGGAAACGCCGCATCGTGGTGAGCGAGAACACGCTCATGATGTCCGCAGCCGTGAATTCGCTCCCGGCGAAATAGGTGGCCTCGCGCAGGCGCGCATCCACCCATTGCATGACACGATCGAGCCGCATCTGCACCGACGCCTGCGCGGGATGGTCCACCGGCAAGCCCGCGCGGCTCACCATCATGAGCCGGAGCATCGCGGGCTGCAGGTTGCCGTTGGAGAAATGGAACCAGTAGAGAAAGGCGGCGTAGTCCGGATGCTCGGGGTCGAGCCGGAGGCGGCCACCCCCATGCCTGACGAGGATGTATTCCACGATGGCGGCCGACTCCGCGAGTAGCAGGTCGCCGTCCTCGAGCAGCGGCGCGGCGCCGAGCGGATGCCGCGCACGAAGCTCGGGCGGCGAGAGGCGCGTCATCGCGTCGCGTCGGTAATGCCGCAGTTCGTAGGGAATGCCTATCTCTTCGCAAAGCCAGACGATGCGCTCGGATTGCGAGTGGCCAAGGTGATGGATCGTGAGCAGGGGTGCCTTGCGCGTCTCGTTGTCGGTCATGGCGTCAACCTAGGTCTCCGCGTCGCCCATTTCATGCCAGGACCTCTCCGCTTCATGCCTAATCTTCTCTATGAATGGAAGAACGGAGCATCGGCGGTGCTAGGCTACCCGCATGAACCTTGCCGATCTCGCCGATCTCGCTGCGCGGCAGCTTCCGCGATCGAGCGGCTCCGGCAGCCAATATGTGCGTCCTTTGCCGAAGCTCGGCATTCTCCGGCATCACCGGCCGACATCGTTCGAAGCGGCGATCTACGATCCCGTCATCATCCTAATCCTCCGCGGGCGCAAAGAAACGGTCCTTGGCGCCGATTCGTTCCCGATGGGCGTTGGGGAGTGTCTGCTCGTCAGCCACGACCTTCCCGTGATCGCGCGCGTCACGAAAGCGCCCTATGTCGCGCTGCTGTTCGACATCGAGTTGGAGACGTTGCGCGACCTCTATCGCGAGATGGCCGACGTCTCGCCCTCGACCACGGAGCCTCGCTCGCTCTCCGTCCATGCGTGCGATGCGTCACTCGTCGATGCGCTCGCCCGCTATGTGGCGCTGGCCGGTACGCAGATGGATGCTGCCGTACTCGGGCCGCTGATCACGCGCGAGATTCACTATCGACTGGCCACCGCCCCCTTCGGCGGAATGCTGCGCAGCCTGATCCGCCACGATAGTCACGCTAGCGCGATCGCGCGCGCCATCACGCAGTTGCGGCGCGACTTTCGGTCGCCCATCGAGATCCCGCAGCTTGCGCGCAACGTCGGAATGAGTCTTTCTTCGTTTCACAAGCACTTCAAAGCGATCACCGCATCGTCGCCTCTTCAGTTCCAAAAGGACCTGCGGCTCCTCGAGGCGCGCCGTCTGCTGCGCACGGGCGCAACTTCGGTTTCGGCGGCGGCCTTCGACGTCGGCTACGAAAGCCCCACCCAGTTCAGTCGAGAGTACACGCGCAAGTTCGGCGCCTCCCCCAAGCAAGATATTCCTACGCCTTGAGGAGGCGCCGGCTCCCCGGCCGCGTGCTACCGTCGAGCCATGCGATCTGCGGCCTTTGCGGCGTTCTTTCTCGTTTGCTGCGCGCCTGCGCACCCGCCGGCCACCCACGCCGAGCATCGTGCCGACGACCGCGTGATGCGAATCGAGCGACGGGATGCCACGGTGGAAAGCGACCCGGGTATCCGGATCGCGGTACGCGAGGTCGTCGCCGTCGGGGGCTCCGCTCCCCGGCGCGTGCCGGTCATCCTCGTCCATGGCCTCGGCGGAGGCGGTGTCACGTCGTTCGATTCACCGGTTGCAGGCTACTCGCTCGCCGAGGACCTCGCCCGCGCCGGCCATGCCGTGATCGTGCTCGACGTGCGAGGCTGGGAGCGCTCGACGCGCCCGCCCGCGCTCGAGGCGCCGGCCGCCGTGAACCCTCCGGCGGTGCCGTCCGAGGAAGCGGTCCGCGACATCGGCGCCGTCGTGGCGTCGGTCCGGGCGCGTGAACATGGCCCGGTCGCACTCTTTGGCTGGGCAACGGGCGGGCATTGGGTCGGGATGTACGCAGCGACCCATCCGGATGCGGTCAGCCACATCGTCTTGCTCAACACGATCTACGGCACGCCCGGCGCGTGGCCGATGCGCGCGATGCTCGAAGACTCGGACCGCCCGGGCGAGTTCGCGCGTTCTCTGGGGGCGTACAACGCGCGCGATACCCGGAGCATGCTGCGCAGCTGGGACGCGGCCATCCCGGCCGCCGACAAGACGAGCTGGCGCGATCCGCAGGTCGCCGAGGCCTACGCATCGGGCGCGGTCGCGAGCGACCCAACGTCCTCGCAGCGCACACCGCCCAGCGTGCGCCTGCCGAACGGCCCACTGCGCGACAGCTACCTCCTCGCGGGCGGTACCAAGTTCTGGCGGGCCGGCGACATTCGGTCGGCCACGCTGCTGGTGCGCAGCGAGCTCGATCACTGGTCGCGCCCCGAAGACGTCGCGGCGCTGCAGCGCGAACTCGGGCATGCGCGCCGCGTCGAAACGCGGATGCTGCCGCAGGCCACCCATTTCGTCTTCCTCGACCGCCCCGAGCATGGCCGCCGGGAGTTCGTCGACGCGGTCGAAAAATTCCTCGCGCAGCCGTGACGACCGGCTGACGCGAACGAGGCATTTTGCCGCGAGGGTGCGGCGGATCGGATGGCCAATTTTTTTTGGCCGGATTCGGCGCCCGCGGTCGTCGTAACGGGTGAGGATTCGCTTCCGTGCCTGTTTCGCCCGCTTCATCTCCCGATGCCTCTGGCGGGCGAAAGGAGCTTGCATCATGACGGCCATCGACGATCAACCCCACATGTCGACGTTCACGATCGACGCGTATTATGCCAATGGCTGCCGAGGTGACCCGAGCCTCGCAGGCCATCTCGAGACCTGCGCCCGCTGCCGGGGCTACCTTGCTGCGCTCGACGCGAGCAAGCTCGCGGGAGCGCCGACACGGGCGCAGTCGGCGCCTGCGAAGACGGGCCCGCGACTTCGCCGCATCCTCTCGATTTCCGCAGGAACCATCGCGCTCGCCGCCGGGGTCGCCGGGGTCGTGCGTTCGGTGAACGGCGACGAAAAAGGCTACGTGGCAAGCAAAGGAACTCCGGCCGCGCAGGCACTCATTCGCAGCGAAGGGCGTTCACGCATCTGGGACGGCCGTTCGCCCGTCCACGCCCGCGATGCCATTGCCCTGCGTGCCGGCTGCGAGGGATTCACGCACGTTGCGGTCATTGCCCCCTCGGCAGACGGTTGGTCGCGGCTCTTCGACGGCGCATGCCCGTCGGGAAGCACCCCGCTTCCGTTCACGCTGGTCGTGGACGACGCGCCGGGCGAAGAACGCGTCAGCGTCGTATTCAGCGCCGCGCGCCTGGACGACGGCGTGCTTCGCGATGCGGCCCGGCACCGCGACCGAACGAAGAAGGCTTGGATCGTCGAATTCGTCTTTCCGAAGGTAATCACACCATGACGTTGTCTCGTTTCTCATTGATATTCTCGGCCGCGGCGGCGCTCGTCGCGAGTCTTTTTGCCTCGAATGCGTCCGCGACGCCGCCGGCGCGGGTGCGCCGCATTGCCGTTCTCATTGGTGCGAATTCTCCGCCTCGCGGCCGAACTCCCCTGCGCTTCGCGCTCGATGATGCGAATCGCATGGGGGCGGTCCTCGAGCGTGTCGGCCGGTTCGCGCACGGCGACGTGCACGTTCTCTTGGAGCCGAGCCCCGCGGAGATCGAGCGCGTCCTCGATGCGGTCGCCGTGCAGGTCGGTGCGGCGGCGGCGGCGGCGGAAGATACGCTCTTCGTCTTCTATTATTCGGGCCATTCCGACGGACAGATGCTTTTCCCGCACGGCGAAATGATGCCCCTCGCCGCGCTCCGCGACCGGCTGGCACACATCAACGCGCGCGTGCGCGTCGGCATTCTCGATACGTGCCGCGGCGGCACGTGGACGCAGAGCAAAGGCGTCTCGGTGGGGCCCCCATTGGAGCCTGCGGATCTCGCGGCCTTGACCAGCGAAGGCTCGGCGCTCGTTTCATCGAGCTCCGGATTCGAGAATGCGCACGAGGCGGATCTCGTTCGTGGCTCGTTCTTCACGCACCATCTTGCAGCGGGCCTTCTCGGCGCCGCGGATCGAACGGGTGACGGGAGCATCACCCTGCAAGAGGCATTCGACTACGCGAAGGAGCGCACCATTCGCGATAGTGCACGCTTTGCCATGGTGACGCAGCATCCGAGCTTCGACGTTCAACTTCGCGGACGCCAGGACGTGGTGCTCACCCAAGTGGCCTCGAGCCCGAGCGCCCTCGAGCTCCAGCAGACGGAGGGCCCCCTCGAAGTCATTCATCTATCGAGCGGCATCACGATCGCCGAACTGTCCGCCGGACAAAGGCAGCTACGTCTCGCGCTTCCGCCAGGACGTTACATGGTCCGGCGCGTGCAAAATGGACGCGTCCACGCGAAAGAGATCGATGTTCGCGCCGGCTCGGTGGTGACGCTCGCCGAGGGACAACTCGAAGCGTCCGGCACCGAACGCCTCGCGATGAAGGGCGATGGCGAGGCGGCATCTCCGCCGATAAGCACGGCGTCGACCATGCCGAAAGGGTGGTTCGAAGCACGACTCGCCCTCGGCATGGGCATAGGTCCGTCGCGCACGTGGGGTGAGCCTTCGTACGATGCGTACGAGGGATACCGCGCCGAAAACGACAAGAGCGTGTACCTCCCATTGACCGAAGAAAGGTACAGCTCCCGCGGCTTCGACCTCATCGGCACCTTGACGTATGGAATCACCGATCGTCTTTCGTGGACCATTCCCGTGCCCGCCTTCGCGTACCGCTTTGGCGAAGCGGGTAAATTCGAGGTCATCGCCCGCGCGGGGCTCACTGGTTTCAACTACGCACGAGTGCTTCTCGCGACACCCGATGTGGGGGTCGCCGCGAGGGCGTGGACTCGGTATGATCAAAGCATCATCGTCAGCCTCGTGGCCCGGAGCCGCATGGGGATCAAGACGGAAGATCACCCCGGTCAGGCGCCAACGACCTGGGGCGGCACCGCCGCCGCCGGATACAGCTGGACGATTCGAAACAGCGTGACGCTCAACGCAGCCGTTGGGATCACGAGCGACGTTCGATTGGGTGGAAGAGAAGTTTACGCCGGCTACGAGCCGTTGATCACACCCGAGCCCCTCCTCGTGATTGGCTCCGTGCAGAGTCTCGGCTATCGGGCGTTGCCGCTGGTGCAGGCGCACTTCTCGCCTCGTTTCTCGATTGATGGGTACATGTCCTTCGGCTTCGATCTCACGGGCAATCGGCAGCTCCGCGAACGGTACCTCGTCGGCCTCACGTGGAATTTCTGACGGGTGTCATCATGTTGCGTAGTTCATTCGTCGCACTCTTCGTTCTCGGCGCGAACCTGGGGTGCTCACGCGCCCCGCACGAAAAGACGGCCGCGCACGTGACAGGCACCGAGGCGAAGATCGCCGCGCCGCGCGCGCACACGGCAGGAACCTTTTCGTCCGCATCTCCGACGGCCGTCCTCGGCTCGACACCGCGACAGTCGCTCGTCACGTCCGCGGCCGACGCGCTCAAAATCGGCTTTGGCGCCGGGGTGGGGACGCCCGGCGCCCACACCCGCGCGATCGCGGCATTGGGTATCGGACAGAAGGACGGTTTCTGTCCGGAGCTCACGGCCGAGGATTCCCTTCTCGTCCATCTGCCCGACGGAGACATCCACTTTGCATCGACGTGTGCGTGCCCGGACGGGGGCGAGATTCATTTCGATGTATCGGGCACGAAGCGGCGACCTCTCATCGATATCCGCTACCACCTCGAGGTCGATTCGTGCTCCGTTTCGGGAACGACCCTGGACGGAACGGAATGGTCGCAGGTGACCGGTCCCGACGGCGAACGCAACATCGCGTATGCCGTCGCCGGAGGAGCGCAGCTGGATGCTTCCGGGGCTCGCCCCCTACGCATTTGTGACAATTTCGATATCACGCCCGACCGCTATCGGGCCGCCGTGGAGGTTCCGGATGGAACGGTGCTCGTCGAAGCCCGCGTGTCGAAGCCCACCGGCGAGGTCCGTGGGTGGACCATCTGGGACCAAGCCTCGACGTGGGATTGCACGGCCGCCGATGCACGCGTCTCCTGCGCGAATGACAAAGGAGAACGCCGAGACGGCATTCGCCTCTGAATCGCGGGGGCCGACGCCAACCTTTCACCTAGTTCAGCTGCTCTCCGCGAAACCCGCGGGGGTTCGTGACGTAGTCCCGAGCATGAAATACCACCGCCTCATGATCGCTGTCGCCTGCGTCGTCGCCGGATTCGTCACTCGGGACGCTGCGGAGGCCGCGGAAGCCACACCGCCGGCCGCGCCCATCAAGAACATCGTCCTGGTGCACGGGGCCTTCGTCGACGGCTCGGGCTGGAGGCCGGTCTACGATATCCTGTCGCGCGACGGGTACAACGTGAGCATCGTGCAGCAGCCGCTCTCCGGATTGGACGAGGACGTGGCCGCCACGAAGCGCATCATCGACCGGCAGAATGGTCCCACCATCCTCGTCGCACACAGTTATGGCGGGGCCATCATCACGGAAGCGGGTGCCGATCCAAAGGTGGCGGGTCTCGTTTACATCGCGGCACACGCACCCGATCAGGGCGAAACGGAAACGGGGAACGGCCAGCGCTATCCGGCCGCCGGGCGCGATGCCATCACCAAGACGCCCGATGGATACACGTTCATCGATCCGGCGCGCTACCACGCCGAGTTTGCCGCCGACCTTCCCTATGCCGAAGCGCAGTTCGAGGCACGCTCCCAGATGTTCACCGCGGGCAAGGTCTTCTCGACCCCCATCGAGAACCCCGCGTGGAAGGTCAAGCCGAGCTGGTACATGGTGGCGCAGGCCGATCGCATCATCAGCCCCGAATTGGAAAGGATGTATGCTGCACGTGCCGGTAGCCACAAAGTGGAAATCGCCGGGGCGAGCCACTCCGTGTACCGCTCGCACCCGTGGGAGGTCGCCCAACTGATCGAACTTGCCGCGCGGAATGCTCCGCACGGCCGCTAATCCCGAAATGGCGACGCAGCGGGTGTTGCCTTCTCGAGAAACGATGCGAGCCAGCCATTGAACTCGGGGGTTCGTTGAACGGCATGGCCTGCGCCGGGCAGGACGACGCGCGCAGCGCCCAGCCCTTCACCGAGCGCGTCGCATAGGCGCTCGAGGCCCACGCTATGACCGCCCGATACGATGGCGGTCGGCATGCCCGCCGTGCGGATGGCATCGAGGTCGGGGCGTGCCTCGGCAGGATCCCGCAGGTCGCGGGCGAGTCGTTCGAGCTGCGCGGTGTCCGGGTGAAGCTCGGGAAGGCCTGCCAGCTGCAGGAAGCGCTTGCGAAGCTCCGGATCGGCATTCGGATCGCCCGCGGTTCGTGCGATGCGCACCAAGCGCGCGACCTCCGGATCGTGCTCCGCCACGAACCAGAGCGGCGGCTCGATCAAGGTCAGCGAGGAGACGCCATGCGGCTCTCGTGCGACCGCGACCGCCGCGCCGACACCGCCATAGGAGTGCGCCACGACGTGGGCCCCCTGCGGCAGGATCTCGCGAAGGTCACGGGCGTCGACTTCCCAATCTTGACGCGGACCGGGTGGGCTCGGGTCGAAGCAACGGCGCCACGGGATGACGAGCCGCCAACGGTCTGCGAGCGGAGCTTGGCGCGACCAGGTGAGCTCGGGCCGTGCGCCACCATGGACGAACAGCACGACCTGCTCGTGGGTTCCGAAGGTTTGGGCCGCGAGCCGGTCGTTCAGGGCAACCATGATCGCCAAGGTATGTGGTGCCCCGCGCTGGGCCCGGCAAGGTCACCGCGGCGCGCCATTCACGAGGCCTTGGTCGGATCGCCGGAGGACCAGGCTACGCCGTCACCGCGATCCATCGCCGCGATCGCGGTCATGTCGCCCTGGTCGATCTCGAACGAGAAGATGTCCGCGTTCTGCCGTATGCGATCGGGGTTCGTGCTCTTCGGAAGCACCGGGTAGCCGTGCTGAATGGCCCATCGCAAGAGCACCTGCGATTCCGTCACCCCATACTTGGTGGCCAGGTTTTTGAACGGAGAATCCGCACTCTGGCCGTCAGATCGCATCGCGGCCGTCTTCGCGCTGTCCTGTCCGGGCGCGCTCCGCCACGTCGAGAGCGGAACGAGGCTGCTGTACGCGATGGGGACGATCCCGCGCCGAGTCATGTACTCGGTCAGCTTCGGCTTCTGCGACCAAGGATGAAGCTCGATCTGATTCGCGTGGGGAAGTGGCAATCCGGCCGACTCGAGCTCCTCGATGTGTGCGATGTCGAAGTTGCTGACGCCGATGGCGCGTGCCTTCTTCTGCTCCTGGAGCGCGACGAGCCCACGCCACTGCGCGAGCCGTTGCTCCCGGTCGTAGGGAGCGTGAATGAGATACAGATCGACGTAGTCCAGTTCGAGCCGCTCGAGGCTCTCGTTCAGCGACGCAATGGTCGACTCGGTGGTCTTCGGTGTCTGTCCCCATGCCGCATTGCCTGGCCACAACTTGGTGGTGACGAAAATGTCGCGGCGCGAGAGACCCATGCTCTGGATCGCTTGCCGGATGCCTGCGCCCACACCGGCCTCGTTCTTGTAACCCTCCGCGGTGTCGATGTGCCGGTACCCGATGCGAATCGCCTCCCGCACCGCGGCAGCAACCTCTCCGTCGGGGATGAGGTACGTGCCGAAGCCGAGGTAGGGAATCTCGACGCCGGGGGCCAATGTTCGTGTGCGCTCGTTGCTCATGAGTGTCTCCTTGGTGGTGAGCTCCACGATAGGTGTCCGCGCCATGATGCGCTTGCCGGAAGTTTGCTGAGCCTTGCCTGTTTCTACCAAGAACGACAGAATCATACCAATGGCCACCAGCAAACCGAGAGGCCCCATCCCCGTAGAGATGCTGCAGCTCGCCGAGCGGCTGTTTCAACGCACCCCGAAAGCGCAGGGCGCTGGGCTTCAGTTCGTGTCCCCGCTGCGCGGGCTACGCCTTCTGAAGCATCACGCACGCACCAATTTCGAGGCCGGGATCTACGAGCCGGTGATTTGCTTGATTCTACAAGGACGAAAGGAGACGACCTTCGGGGAGCGCACGTTTCGGTTGGGCTCTGGAGAGTGCTTGCTGGTAAGCCATGACGTACCGGTGGTCTCCCGCATCGTGGAAGCTCCCTACATGGCGCTGCTTCTCGACGTCCAAATCGACACATTGAGGGGCCTCTACGATGAACTCGGCGACTCGCCCGGCGACGGAACGGATGCCCGCGCGCTGGAGGTCCACACCGCAACCCCGCGCATGCTCGGCGCGCTCGGACGATACTTGGAGCTCGCGGAGTCACCCACGGATGCCAAGGTCCTGGGTCCGATGATTTCGAAAGAGATTCACTATCGCCTCCTGATGGATCCCGTGGGTGGGATGTTGCGAACCCTCATTCGATATGACAGCCACGCGGCCCTCGTCTCGCGCGCCATCGCCCTCATCCGCCGCGACTTTCGCTCCTCGATCGTGATCGCCGAGCTCGCGCGTGACGTGGGGATGAGCGTCTCCTCGTTCCACAGGCACTTCAAGGCGGTGACCGCTTTGTCGCCGCTGCAGTACCAGAAGGAACTCCGTTTGCTCGAAGCGAAGCGGATGTTGGTGGCGGGCGCAGGTTCGGTTTCGACAACGGCCTTCGACGTCGGCTACGAGAGCCTCAGCCAATTTAGCCGGGAGTATTCGCGAAAGTTCGGCAAATCCCCCAACAACGACCTCGTGGGGTCGAGGTGACCCGCCCGAGGTGACGCGGGTCCGTCGAACCAATGGCAACGGATGCAATGGATCGCGGCGCCTCCCCACGTGGTGTGGGGAGGCGCGGCATCGGAACGGTGGTCTAGCGCCTCGATTGGGGCGCGAAGAGCCGCTCGGAACGGTCGTAGTGAGAGACTTTGAGCCCCGGAGGCAGGCTCGAGGTCGAGCTCACGAAACGGCCCGCCGTCGGGTCGTAGCGGAGCGACGCGGTGGTGACGCCGTCGCCGAATACCACCTTTGCGGAGTTACCTTGCACGTCGGAGATCATGGTTGCGCTCACGATGGTGGATTGGAGCCAGGCGTACACGGTGGTGAGCGGTGTGAACGTGACTTGCTCGTTCGCGAGCACCGAGACAGCGTTGACGGGGGTGGGAAGCGTCGGCTTGCCGTTGACCGTCGCGACCTGCTGGAGGCCGAACGTCAGCGCAGGGTAGTCCTTCTCGGGCATGTTGTTGTACGTGCGGTACGAACCGAGGGGCGGCGCCTGCGCGCCGGAGAACGGACCCGAGAAGGTCGCCGTCGCGTCGAACGAGTAGTACATGCCGTCCTGCGCCGGGAAGTCGGTATGGCTCATTTTCACGATCTCTGCGCCGCTCTGGAACTCCGTCGTGGACGCGTAGAGCCCGAACTCCTCCACCCACGTGACGCTGTTGTCCTCGAAGGGCCTAAATGCAACCCAGACGACGTTCGGGGAGGCGCCGTCGACCGGCCTGGCAAGGACGATCTGCTGCTGCGCGGCGGTGATGATCTTCAGTGATTCCTGATCGATACCGAGGTTTAGGGTGTAGCCGGGCATGGGAACCTTCTTTCTATTTGTCGGGTAACGGGCTCGCGAGGAGCCGAGTCGAGAGACGCGCGCGAACGCGACCGACACCATTGCCGGTCACCTGCGCGCGCCGCCCCGTCGATATGTTCGACATGTCACTAAGCAAGGCGTGCGCCACGAGGCGCGCTCAGAGCGATTGCAGTCGGGGAGGCTCGCCGACGAGCACGAAGACGGGAATGCCTTCGAGCGAAGCCGGCACCGAGCCGGGTGCCACGTCGCGCGTGACGTGCACCACGATGCAGGGCGCGTCCGCGCCGCCGTGGTCCGCGGCCGAGCCCACGCCCATGGCGTAGACACCGGGGATGGACATCACAGCGGCTTCGTGGCGCCGGAGAACGGCCGTAGCTGCAGCGAGATCGTTGGCGTTCATGCGGGTAGCGGTAGTATGCGTGCGGGTTGGAGGGTCATTGCGGCTTGAGCGTCACGGCCACCGAGCCGCTGTCGCCCCCCTGGGACATCAGCGTGGTGCTGAACTGGTCTTGGAAGATCGCCCAGGCCCCCAGATCGGGGATGAACACGCGGATCGTGGCGTTGATCTCTTGGATCCTGCCCGTGGTGCGCTCGGTCGTGCGCCCGCTTTTCTGAACGTCCAGGCCCGGTACCGGATCGCGCACGGCACCGCCTGCGGGAAGGTTCGCGTTGATGAGTTTCAGTGCAGTCTTCAGCGGGTTGTAATGGGAGCGGCTCAAGCCGTCGCCGGCGAAAAGCAGCCCGACGCCGGGATACTGGTCGCTCGGCGCAGGCACGTTGTTCAGCGGCACCATCGAGATGTCCTCGACTTTGACCGGCGTGGCAATCGCGACGTCGGCGAAGTTGACGCCTTCTTTTTCGGGCACGATCGTGACGTAGCGGGTGAGCGTCCCGATCTTGTCTCCCGGAACCTGGCCGCCGTCGTACGGCCCAGGCTGTACGATGTCCGAGCCATTGGGCGCTCGGTTGGTGTCGGCGAGCACGTGGTTGTTCGACAGAATCACGTTCCTTCCCGTCGAGCCGTCGACCACCACCGCCCCGAAGGTCCCGGCGGTGATCGCCACGTTGCCGATGCTGGTGCCTGGCTGCGCAGGGCGGATGTGAGCCGTGTTGGCCTGCAGGCGAAACGGGCCGGCCTCCACGACGTCGACCGGCACGCGGCGGCCGCCGCCGACGTCGATCACGGGCGGCAGCAACGTGCTGTCGGGCATGGCGCTGCGCGGGACCTTGCGCGCAACGTAGACCACGAGCGCGATCTCGTCGGTGTCCTGGCCCCCCCGCTTGCGGGTACCGACGCCGACACCACACACGTTGGGATCGCGCATCAAGAGTGCATCGAATTTTTGAACGGCGAGTCGCGCGTTGCGGTACTCGACGGATGAAAGATCGAACATGGGTTGCTCCTGGTTGAGGGTTGACCTCGTCCGCAACAGCAACGTGTGTACCGGGGCTCGCTCCTTGCGTTCGTTCCGCGGGAAATGACGGCTTTCACGCTGACCATCGGCTTCACGGCAAACGATCTGCGAGCCATTCACGCGGCGGGCGAATCGGTGGTCATCCTGCGGCAGCCCGCGCCCGGGATCGAAGTCGTCTGGGCTGCGTTCGCGCCCTTCGAGCTCAACACCGTCCAGTGGACCGACAGCTTCTCGCTGTACGCGACGCAGACGCCGCGGGAGCCCGGCGAAATCGTGCTGCCGGTGGCCCAAGTGCCCACCGTGACGCCGCAGTACCTGTACCCCTTTTCCGCGCAGCAGTTCGGCGCGGGGACGCTGAACCCGCAGCTGCCGCCGGACCAGTGCGAAACCACGAACAATCCGAACAATGGTGGGGCGCTGGGCTTCGGACTGGCGCAGACCCCGCGGATCAACTCCGTGCCCCTCGCCTTCTGCCCCGTGTCCGCCGACGAGGTGCTGGCCGGCCAGGCGGGCTTTTTCGAGCTCGCGAACGAACTGACCGTCATGCTTCGATCGCAGACACAAACGGCGATGGTGATCGACTACGTGCCCGTCGGCGCCATGGCCGCGACGGTCGCACAGAGCGCTGCGATCACGCTGAGCTTCACGGCCGCGTCAGCCGCGCAAGCCATCCAGTACGACGGTGCCACGGGGACCTTCCTCCGCGAGCCCGCACGGGCGCGCCGGGCGCGGCGAGGGTGACCGGCAAATTCTTGCCGGGGGCGCGGGCAAGGGTTCGCCGCGCGGCAAGATCTTGCCGCACAACGGATTCAGCGAGGATCGGGCAGCCGTCGAAGGTAGAACCACTCGCGCAACACCGCGCGCCGCAAGGCGTCGGCGTCCACGAAGCCCGCCCGGCGCGCATGGGCCTCCAGGTCCGGCGGTACCACCGACCTCAGACGCTCTTCGAAGTACCAACGCCACAACTCCGTTTCGGTGAGCCGGGCGTCGGCGAGCGTCACGTCGGCCACGTCGTGCGTGGCGAGAACGCGCTGCTTGTCCGCGAGGCGCGCGGCAACCCGGCCCATCTCACCCGATGCGCGCAAATGATCCGGCAGCGCGCGCGCCGTCTCGGACTCGAGCAGAGCGCGCACGGTTCGTGCTTGGCTCTCGTCATGAAAAAAACGTGATACGTCGCTGTCTGCGAGCCGATGTTCTCGTCGCCAGTTCGCGAAATCCCGAGGCTGGAACAACCCTCGCTCGCGCCGGAAGTCCTCTTCGGTGGCGCGTAGCTCGTCGGGACCGATCTCGCGCCCCAGTCCGCGCGCGACCTCGAGCGCCAGGGCACGTTCCGACGCGCCCAACAGCGCGCTCGGAAGTGCTCCGAGCACACCGAGTTCCTCGCGCAGGTCGTCCGCGAGCAGGTCACCCCCGTGTTCGACCCCGACCTGCATCGAGAGCCGGCGCGCGTATTCGAACGCGTCGGTGTGCTCGAACGTGTATCGAACCTCCTTCGGGCCGGGCCGCTCCGTGAGGTGCGCCCGCATCGCGCGAAGCATCGCGAGTGCATCGAGGCGCTTCTGGTCCACGCGTCCGCCTGGCAGGAACGCGCGAAAGGCCTCGAGATCGGCGCGCGGCCAGCCCGCTTCGGAAGCCTGCCGCAGCATCGCTGGGTAGCTCCGGTCGGCGTAGAACGTCTCTTTGGCGATGCGCTCGAGGAAGACGCGGGCCTCGGCGCCGATCGCACCGACGGCCTCCGCCGCGCGCAAGGTCGCGCGCATGTTCACCATGGCTTCGGACACGCGCGCGTAGCCGTCGGCTTCCGAGGCATGGCGCACGGCCACCTCGTCATCGTCTTCCAATTCGCCGCGGTGGAACGCTGCGAAGATCTCGCCAACGCCCTCCATGCCGAAGGCGTTCAACTCCGCGGCCCGCAGCGCCCCCATGCTCGCACTGCCGAACACGTGGACACCGTGCGCCATGGCCCAGAGGATCTCCTTGTGCCAGACGGCCGGCGTCCGCTCGAAGTAGCCATCGATGATGCCGATGGCAGTCGGTCGCGTGATGGCGGCGCGGTACACGTCGCCTTGGGCGGCGGGCGGCCGAAACACGGCGTCGAGTTCGCGCCGCCCTTCCTCCGCCGAGAGCGTCGGACCCGTGAAGACGTAGACCGTCACGCGCGCCCCTCCGAGATGCGCTGCCGCGCCCGTGCGCCGGGGCGGTAGCCCGGAGCATCGCCGATGGACTCCAACCCGGGGGCGACGACGCGCACCACCGGGATCCCGAACTCGGGCCGCGTCAAGTCGACGGCGATCACCTGCGCGATCCCTGCGCCGCGCAGGGCTGCGAGCTCCCAGGCCACATCGTCCTCGAAGCGCGCGTGCTCGCGACCGGGCCCGTCACCGAAGTGCTTGCCCGCGCGATCGCGGAACCGCGATCGAAAGCGCTCCAGCACGCGGAGATCGCGCGACGCCTCGTACGTACCGCGCGCAACATCGTCGCGGCTTCCCGAGATGAAGGTCAGACGCGTCTGCACGGCCTCGGTGAGTGCGCGCAGCAGCGCGATGCCGCGGCTTGGATGACAGCCGGCACCGCTCGAAAGGGGCATCGCGCTCCGTGCGTCGGGCGAGCGGTCGAGCACCGCGCAGAGGAAACTCGGTAGGCCCACGTCGCTGGTGGTCTCCCAGATGGCGACATCGAGCTCGGCCCGCGCAATCCGCGTGAGGACGTGCACGCACGCCGGATCGTCGATGGTCGCAACGTCGATCATGGTGTCCCGTTGCGCGTCGGTCGACATGAGGTTCCAGAGCGTCGTGGCGTCGCGCTCGACGAGCTCACAGATCGCATGGCTCAAGGCCTCGAGAGGGTGATTGCCCGATGCGAGGCCGTTGGTGCTCATCAAAAAGGCGCCGCTCCCCGTTGGCAGCGGTCGCACGTAGTTCGTGTGAACGAGCTCGAACGGCACAAATGTTCCCGCGCTCGAGAGCAAGTCGGTGCCCTCGACCCAGAGCAGTCGCGCATGGTCGTGAAAGGCACCACCGGCCGCACGAGGGAGCCGCGCCACGTCGGCCACCGTATGCTCGTAGCGTAGCTCGTTCAGGCTCGCGAGCCGCAGCGGAAGCTGGACTCGCTCCGCGTGCCAAACCTCGACGGACTCCATCAGGCCCGACGCCTTGGCGGCGTCGAGATCCAGTCCCTTGCCCTGCGACACCGCGAGCGAACGCGCGTTGGGGCGACACACCATCACCACGGGGATCCCGACGCGGTCGAGCCCCGTGACGTTGGCGATGCGGGTGATGCCGAAGACCGGCATCAGCCGGCGCACGCGCGCCAGCGTTTCCGCTGGCGCGACGGTCCGGTGCGTACCGGCGCTGTAGCCCTTGGGCGTCACGTTTGTGCCGCTAGTCGCGCTGGATCAGGGACGGAAGGTTCAGCAGGAAACACGCACCGAGCGGTGCAAGCGGCGCCGCGGGGTTGAGCGCGGCGACCACGGTGCCATTGGCCAGCATCGTCTTCTTGAGCACCTCTTGCTTGTCGTGGGGCAGCCGGCGCGCGGGGTCTTGGTAGAGTGACGCGGGCACGTGGTACACGTGGCCGTCATCGGCCACGATCAACAGGTCTTTCTTGAAGTATTCCATGATTCACCTCTCGTTGTTCACTTCCCGTACGGTAATGCCGTCATGATCTCCATCCACTCGTCCTCGATGCAGGCGTTGATGGCTTGGAAGCTCTGGAGTGCGCCCAGCTCGCGCTCCAGCCGCAACACCGCGTCCGCGCTGGGGATCCGCCAGACGTGCACGATCGTGCGCTGCCGCCCGGTCACGTTGCCGCACGCGGTCACCAGTCGCCACCCGACGCGCTCGAAATGCGGAAGGAGCTCCGCCATGTGCTGGACGAACGTCTCCAGGCCGTCCGCCTTCAGCAGCACGGTCACGTGAAGGTAGACGCTGGTATCTCCTGCCTGCTCGCTCATGGCTTCACCTCGTGGTCGTGTAAGGCGCTCATCTAGAGATATCCCGCGTCCTTCGCCATCTCGGCCGCGCGGGCAAGTCGTTGCGCGGCCTCGTGTGCGGCTCCGCGCTCCCAGTGCGCCACGGCAGCCTCGAGCTCCGCGCAGAGTTCGGGCGGCGCACTCTCCTGCTTCGGATCGAGCATCGCGCGCACGTGCGGTACGGCCTCGTCCAAGGCCCCGGCCGCAAGCGCGAGGGCAATGGCGACCCAGAGGCCCATCCACTGCATGGGGTACGGGTATTGCGATGCCAGTGTGCGCCACAATGCCAAACTCGCGGCGACCTCGCGCGCGGCGCCGTCGATGTCGCCTGCGCACCATCGCACCCACGCGAGGTTGGCCTTCGCCACCCCCTGGTAGTCGGTCATCGCGGTTTCGACGGACAGCTGCAGACACCGCGTCGCGCGCGCATGCGTCTCGGCCACGCGTCGCTGTCGCCGGTAGGTCATCGTGAGGTACGTCAGACAGCGCGCCTGGAGTGTACGGTCGCCAATGCGCTCGCTCTCGGCCAGCGCACCGAGCAACTCGGCCTCCGCATCGACGAATGCCCCGCGGAACAAGAGCGCGAAGCCCATCATGAACCACGAGTAAGACGCCTTGGCGACGTCGTTGGACTTCTGCGCGGCGGCCTTGGCCGAGCACGCGTACTCCACCGTCTCCGCCGACGCACGGTACCTCTCACGCCGCAGGTTGCGGTGCAGCAGATCATCGAAGAAATGGGCGAGCTGCAGCGCCGTGCCGCGCTTCTCCACCACGGGCCGGAGCCGGGCGATCACGTCGTTCATCTCGTCGATCTGCGCGAGCCAGTAGTGCACGTAGACTCGGTCGTTTTGGATTTGCACCCATTCCTGCCACCACGCGGACGCAGCCTCGTCGGGCGGTGGCGCCCCCAGGGCGGCTTCGGCCTCGGCGTAGGCCGATAGCGCGTGGGCATGCTGGTGGTGTGTCTCCCATGCCTTGCCAATCTTGCGGTGCACCGCGGCTCGCGGCACGCGGGCGTCCGCCGGCATGGCGTCCAGCGCGGCCTCATAGGCTGCACGCGCCTCGTCCTGGCGGCCGACGAGGGCGAGCGTGTCCCCCAGAGCATCCTCGAGCCCGTGCCGTGATGGCGCCATTTCCGCGCCCGCGAGCGCGATCTCGTGAATCGCCGCACGGTAGTAGCGGATCGCGTCCTCTTGTGCGTACGCCGCGCGCGATCGATCGGCAGCACGCGCGAGGTAGTGCGCGCCCTTGTCGTGCACACGCGCGTGCGCGAAGTGGTGGCCTAGCTCCGGAAGGTAGTCAGGCACGTCGCCATAGAAGTCCTCGATCACGTGCGCCGCGCCTCGGTGCAGCGCACACCTCCGCGTCTCGGGGATGCTCTCGTAGGCGCGCTCGCCGATCTTGTCGTGCACGAAGCGCAGGCGCCCCGGCACCGGCTCGTCGAGCACGCGGCGCAAACGCAGTGCCTCGAGGGTTTCGAGCAGCGTGTCGTCGGCGAGGCCGGCCGCGGCGACCAACAGCCTCGCGTCGAACTCTCGTCCGAACACGCTTGCCCACTCGACCAACGCGCGGGCCGGCACGTCGAGTGCCGCGAGGCGCTGCTCGATGAGGTCGGCGAGCGTGTGGGGCAGTGGTACGGACGCGGCGAGCACGCGCGCGCCGCCCGCCCGCTCATGCAGGTGCCATTGCCCTACGCCGTCGCGCGTAAGCAGCCCCTCGTCGAGCGCGGCGCGGAGGTATTCCGCAACGAAGAACGGGTTGCCGTCGGATTGCGCCGCGAGGAAGTCGACCAGATCGCGCGGGGGCTCGGGCAAGGCGAGCATGCCCGAGGCGACGGCCGCGACCCCCGCGTCGTCGAGCCGGCCCAACGCGACATCGCGCACGCCTGGTGCCCGCGCGATGACCGCGAGGTCCGGTGTGAGTTCTTCGGACCGGTACGCGCCCAGAACGAAGCACGCGCCGGCCCCGTCGTCCGCGAGCTGTCGCAGCACCGCGAACGAAAGCTCGTCGGCCCATTGCAAGTCGTCGAAGACGAGCAACACGGGTCGCGCGCGCGCGAACCTGCGCACGACGCGGGCGAGCGACTCCACGAGGTGCCGGCGCGCGGCCTCGGGAGTGCGCGGCGGCGGCTCGGGCTGTGCGCGCACCCAGGGCAAGGCGGCGAGCGAGGGCTCGTACGCCGCGATTGCTCCGCAGCCCGGCCCAAGGACGGCCTCGGACCCGGCATGGCCTTGGAGCCGGCACTGCGTCGCGATCGCGCGGAGCAAGGGGCGGAACGGGTGCAGCGGCGCGGCCACCGCTGCGCATTGGCCCGTGACGACGTGCACACCGCGACGTGCGGCGCGGTACGCGACCTCGATCGCGAGGCGCGTCTTACCGACCCCGCTTTCACCGGCAAGAAGGCAGATACCGCCCACACGCGCGTCCACCACGCGATCGATCGCCGCGTCGAGTTCCGCGAGCACGGCATCGCGACCCACGAGCGCCGGGCGATAGAGATAGGCCTTGGCGGGCGGCCCCCCCAGCTCACACGGCGGCACGCCGAGCGCGGCAAGTGCTGCAGCGACGTCTTCTGCGTGACCGAACCGGTCCTCCGGGCGCTTTGCGAGCAGCTTGACCACGAGCTGATCGAGCGCCGGCTCCACACCGTCCACCCGCGCGGAGGGAGGCACCGGGCGCTCCGAGAGGTGCTGATACAAGATCGCAGCCGCCGTCGCCCCCTGGAAGGGTGTTTGCCCGGTGAGCCCCTCGTACAGCAGGCAGCCCAGGGCGTAGAGATCCGCGCGCGCGTCGACGATCTCGCCGCGGATCTGCTCCGGCGCCATGTACCCGACGCTCCCGAGCACGGCGCGCTCCGTGCGGAGTTCCTCGCGCCCGGCGGCGCCCGACAGCGCCGCGATTCCGAGGTCGACGAGCACCGGCCGCCCATCCGTATCGACGAACACATTCTCGGGTTTCAGGTCGCGGTGCACGAGCCCCTCGCCATGCAGGTACGCGAGCGACGCGCACAGCCCGCGCACCAGCGAAAAGAACGGGGCGATCGCAGGGAGCGAAACCCGCGCTGGCGCGAATACCGCCTTGCGCAGCGCGGCCTGCGAGTCGGGTACGGCATCCGCGGCCAAGTTGGCGGTGACGGTGCCGGAGTGGCTGGCGGTGTCCACGGTGGAGCGCGCGCGTGCCGACCCCGCCCACAGCCGCGCGAGGTAGCTCCGCAACGTTTCCCCGGTGAGCAACTCCATCGCGTAATAAGGGAGCCCGTCGGATACGCCCTCACCCACGATGCTCGCGATACCGGGGTGACGGATGCGTGAGAGCGCGTGGATCTCGCGCCGGATGCTTTCCACCAGCGTGTCGGACGAGACGCGAACGGTTTTGACCGCCACGACATGGCCTGTCTCATCGTGCTCGCCGCGGTACACGACCCCCATGCCGCCGCGCCCGAGCACGGCGGTGATGCGGTACGGTCCGATCACACGTGGTGACGGCGCACGAGCCTCTACGGGCTGGCCCCCATTCACGATTGCCGCGGCAAACGTAGCACGATGGGAGGGCTGCCTCTCACCCTAACGAAATGAAATGACAGACGTCCGGAGCACATCTAGCTCGTGGGCTTTTTGATCCCGAGGACCTTCATCCTGTACGAGAGCGTCCGGACCGGCATCGCGAGGCAGAGCGCGGCGGCGGCGCGATTCCACCCACTGGCCTCAAGCGCGTCGCGCAGGATCCTGGCTTCGTAGTCCTGCACTTTGCCGCGGATCGGATCGGCGTCGGACACCGGCGGTGGTGTAATCGGGGGTGCCGAGGAATGTTGCGTCGGCATCGAATTTCGTTCCGCCCGTGGCGCACGCACGCGCTCTGGCAGATCCTCTGGCCCGATGAGCGCGCCCGCAGCCACGACGACCGCGCGCTCGATCGCGTTGCGCAGCTCCCGCACGTTGCCTGGCCACGGGTACGTGCGCAGTAGCTGCATCGCGTCGGGGTCCACCCCCTCGACGTTGCGGCCGTTGGCCGTGTTCGCTCCGCGCAGGAAACGCAGGACCAGCGGTTCGATCTCCTCGTCCCGCCCGCGCAGCGGCGGAATCTCGATCACCACGCCACCGAGGCGGTAGTACAGATCCGGCCGAAAGGCCCCGGACTCCGCCATGGCTTCCAGGTCGCGGTGCGTCGCCGCAACGATGCGTACGTCGACGGCCATCTCGCGATTCGACCCCACGCGCGCGAAGCTGCCAGTCTCCAGGACGCGGAGCAGCACGGCCTGCGCGCCCAGCGGGAGCTCGCCAATTTCGTCGAGGAATACGGTGCCACCGTTGGCCTCTTCAAAGACCCCCTTCTGTTGCTGTACCGCACCGGTGAATGCGCCCCGCTCGTGTCCGAAGAGCATGCTCTCGACCAGATCCTTGGGAATTGCACCGCAGTTCACGCGCACCATGCGCCGGTCGCGCCGCGGGCCCTGCTCGTGGATAAGGCGGGCGAGCACCTCTTTGCCCGTGCCCGTCTCTCCGTGCAGCACCACCGGCAGTCGCGACGAAGCCACGCGCGCCACCGTCTCGAGCACTGCGCGCATCTCGCGCCCCGCGACCAGGTCGCTGGATATGGTTCCGCCAGTCTCGAGAAAGCGGGTCGTGCCGGGAGAGATCACCACGTCTCGGTCCTGCGCGGCACGGCGGGCGGCATCGCGGGCGTGCTCGATGAGCGCCTCGGCCGTCGTCCCCGCGTCGGGATACACGGAAACGCCGATGACGAAGCGCGCGGCGTCGTTCACGGGGGATGCGGCGATCGCGCGCGCGATCCGCGTGGCGTCGTCCACGCCGCTCTCGGGCAAGAGCACGTGCGCCGCGTCGGCTCCGTAGACCGCGACGCGGTCCACCGGCCGGATCCGCCCGCGGAGCGCTTCGAGCCATGTGTGGCCAGCACCACGCGTGCCCGCGTCACTATCTGACGCTACGATGCGCACCAGCAGCAGTGCACACGGCCGCCGGAACTGCCGCGCCCGCGTGAGTTCCTGATCCAACCGCTGGCGAAAGGGATGCTCGCCATCGATGCCGAGCGATTCGCCGTCGATCCCGAGCGCCTGGACTGCGACACGGACGTTCCCCAACACGACCTCGTCACCCAGCTCCAGGTCTGCACGCTCGACGCGGCGTCCGAAACAGCGTGTGCCGTTCTTCGACCCGAGGTCTTCCGCATGGATACGGCCGTTGCTGAGCATGAACCGGGCGTGCTCGCGCGACAAGGTCGGGTCATCGATGCGCAGCCCTTCTGCAGGCGCCCGCCCCAACACGAGCGGTACATCCGGCACCAGCCGCGCGATCTCCGTGCCCCGCGCGTAGTGCACGACGAGCGCGACGCGCCCTCCGGTCAACAATGTCCGAGTCTCATCCGCCAGGCTCACGGCGGTCTGGGTCTTACCGACGTCGTCACGACTTGGCGGCAGCATGGAAGGCATGACGTCCACCGTTGCTTCTAGCGCTCCGGGCGCCTGATTTCAATTCAAACTCCATCGGGGATTACGCGTCCAAATCATTACAGGACTTCCGGTATGGTGAGGCGCCTATCATCCCCTATGGTGTCCACGCCCCCACCACGAGAGGAGCCTGCCATGGCCCGACGTTTCCGCTCGCGTGATTGGTTCGACGATCCTGAACGCCTCGACATGGTGGCGATCTACCTCGAGCGCTTCATGAATTACGGATTGACCCTAGGCGAGCTTGCGAGCGGCAAACCCATCATCGGAATTGCGCAGACCGGCAGCGATCTCACACCGTGCAATCGCGTGCACCTCGAAACGGCGAAGCGCGTCCGGGAAGGCATTCGCGACGCCGGGGGAATTCCCATCGAGTTTCCCGTCCATCCGATCTTCGAGAATTGCCGGCGTCCAACCGCCGCCTTGGATCGGAATCTCGCCTACCTCGGGCTGGTCGAGATCCTGCACGGCTATCCCATCGACGCCGTGGTGCTCACGACGGGGTGCGACAAGACGACGCCCGCGCAAGTGATGGCCGCGTCCACCGTCGACTTGCCCGCCATCGTGCTCTCCGGAGGCCCGATGCTCGATGGATGGCACGGCGGTGAGCTCGTGGGCTCGGGCACGGTGATCTGGCGCGCACGGCGCAAGCTCGCGGCCGGCGAGATCGATGCGCAGGAATTCCTCGAGGCGGCTGCGGCATCGGCGCCATCTTTGGGCCACTGCAACACGATGGGCACGGCGTCGACCATGAATGCCGTCGCCGAGGCCTTGGGGCTGTCCCTGCCCGGGTGCGCCGCGATTCCGGCACCCTACCGGGAGCGCGCGCAGATGGCCTACGCCACCGGGCGGCGCATCGTCGAAATGGCGCACGAGGACCTCGTGCCGTCGAAGATCCTCACGCGGCGCGCGTTCCTCAACGCCATCGCCACGATTGCAGCCATCGGTGGTTCCACCAACGGGCAGCCGCACCTGGTTGCCATGGCAAGGCACGCGGGCGTGGAGCTCGCGCCCGAAGACTGGATGGAGTACGGGCGCGATGTGCCCTTGATCGTGAACATGCAGCCGGCGGGCCTCTACCTCGGTGAGCGCTTTCACCGTGCGGGCGGGGTGCCCGCCGTCCTGTGCGAGCTGCTGCGCGCGGGGCGCATCGATGGCCAGGTGCCGACGGTCACGGGGCGTACGCTTGCCGAGAACATCGAGGGACGCGTGTCGAACGATCGCGAGATGATCGCGGCCTACGAAACGCCGCTCCAGGAGCAAGCTGGATTTCTGGTGCTGCGCGGCAACCTCTTCGATTTTGCCATCATGAAGACGAGCGTCATTTCGGAGGACTTCCGGAAGCGCTTTCTCGCGGGCACCGAGGCATTCGAATGCCGCGCCGTGGTGTTCGATGGCTCCGACGACTACCACGCGCGAATCAACGATCCCGCACTCGGCATCGACGAACGAACGCTGCTCGTGATACGCGGTGCGGGGCCCCTCGCCTGGCCGGGCTCGGCGGAAGTCGTGAACATGCAACCACCGGATGCCTTGTTGAAGCGCGGCATCACCAGCCTGCCGACCCTGGGCGACGGTCGTCAATCCGGCACCTCGGACAGCCCGTCGATCTTGAACGCGTCCCCCGAGAGCGCGGCCGGCGGCGGCCTCGCATGGTTGCGAACCGGCGATATCGTTCGCATCGATCTTGCTGCAGGCCGTTGCGATATGCTGGTACCCGAATCCGAAATTGCACGCCGCGCGGCCGAAGGCCCACCGCCGGTGCCGGCCAGCGCCACTCCATGGCAAGAGTTGTATCGCACCACCGTGGGTCAATTGGACGGTGGCGCGGTGATGGAAATGGCGCTGAAGTACCGCGGTGTCTGCGGCACGACCCCCCGGCACAATCACTGACGGGAGATGCTACGATGCATCATGGATAGCGCGTCCGACGTCTTGGCGGCGGCCAAACCGTGGTTCAAGATTTTGCTGGCCGTCGGAATGGTCGGCATTGGCATTCTTCACTTCGCGAGGCCAAAGCCGTTCATCCGCATCGTGCCCACATGGCTGCCAAATCCGCGCGCGCTCGTCCTGGTGAGCGGCTTCTTTGAGATTGCCGGCGGCGTCGGGCTGCTCCTTCCCTTCACGCAGCGGCTGGCCGCCTGGGGTCTCATCGTACTTTACGTGGCCGTATTTCCGGCCAACGTCCATATGGCGGTCCATCGCATTTCCTTGGATCCAAAGCGCCCGATCCCGCCGTATCTTTTGTGGCTACGCCTCCCCTTCCAATTGCTGTTCATCGCCTGGGCGTGGTGGTTCGTGTGACGTCGTGCTCATGCCAAGCCAATACTCGGCGCCTCCGGCTCCCCCGCCCGATGACCGCCGCGCGCAATCCGAGCCAGCGTGCGCGGTGCAAGCATCCGCGTGGGCGCATCGAGCAGATGGGCCAGCCGCATGAATCGGATGTACGTGTCGATGTCCGAAAAGGCCGTCTGGAGCACCCGCTGCGAGCCGGCGAGCACCAGCTTGCTCAGCGGCGACGGTGCCGCGCCCGAGAGCACCGATACCCATGACCGATCCTCCATCAGCGCGATCTGCCATGGCACCGCCAGCACGGCCTCGAGGCTCCTTTGGAAGCGGTGCGAGAACCCCGTAAGGTTCCCGTGCCGCGCGAAGTGCGCATCCAATTCGCGATCCAGCCGCTCGGCCCCCAGCGACGCCACGGTCATCCCCTGCCCGTAGCGCGGATTCAAACTGCACACCGCATCGCCGATGATCACCAGTCCGTCGGGAAAGCGTGGGAGTCGCCCCCAGCGGCGCCAGCGGTTCTGCGTGTTGGCATAGACCACCACGTCGCTGGTGGCCTTCGACGCCCGAACCAGCCTCGCGAGGTGCGGCACGCAGAGGGCCTCCATGCGGTGCGCCATCTCGTCGATCGTGCGGGGTGGCCGCGGGCTCCCATATCCGATCGCCGAGCACAGCATCCTGTCAGGCCCGAAACGGATCGCCACGCCCATGTGCGGCTCCCGCGGGATCGCAGGCAGCGTGGCCAGCGCCACCCAATCGTCGTCGATCCCCTTGGGCGGCTCGAACCACGCCGATGCATAGACCACCCCGGCATCGACGGTGAGCTCCTCCACCGCGGATAGCCCCGCCGCCTCCAGCCAGCGACGAGACGGCGTACCACGGCCCATCGCGTCCACCACCAGGTCCGCCGAAAGCACGTCGGAGACGCCCTCGCGGGTGAACTTCACCCCGGTGATCCGCCCGTCCCCGACCAGGCTTTGCACCGTGCTCCCATCCAGCACGCGGATGCTGGCATGGCGACGCACGTTCCGGAGGAGCAACTGTTCCACCTCGGCGCGCGTGCACGGGCGGATCGGCACGCCCGACCGCGCACGCGGAAGCCAGCGCCCCTCGTAGGCCACCCGCGTGTGGTGCGTGAGGTCGGCCTCATCACGGCCCATCTCGTCGAGCCAACTCGCCAGCTCGGGGATCAACCGGGAGAGCGTTACCAGCCCGCCGGCCAACAAGATGTGCACATGGGCCCCGTGGGGCGTGTGTTGACGCACGTCGGCCCTGTCCGGGTATCGATCGCGCTCGATGAGCGTCACCTCGGCGAAGTGGCGAGTCAGTGTGCCCGCGGTGGCCAGACCCGCGATTCCGCCGCCCAGCACTATGGCATGCGCCCCTTTGAACGACTGCATTTGTTCCGTCATGGTGATTTCAGTCTTGGCACGAGTGGCAAATAAGAACGAATGGCCCTTGGGGCCGATCGCGACGATATCTTCTTGGGGCCGGCGGCGGCGGCCGGCCTGTTAATGCTCCGTTAAATGCGCACGGGGCCGTTTTTACGGAGAAAAACATGCACCACGCGCGGTGCAAACCGGACGGCCGGCGGGCATGCGGGAGCTCTCCGCCGAGACGTATTCCGCGTTGGGGACGTTGCGGTCGTTCATTTTAATGATTTAGTATCAATGAGCACTCGACTCGTGATCGGTTGAATATCACCATACCGACGCTGAGACGAATCACCTTACAAGCGGCTAGAACAGCACGAGGAATATGGCACACATAGCACCGGTCTATGACACGCTGATCATCGACATCGGCGATGTCTTGTTTACTTGGTCGGCGGAGACGAAGACC
This sequence comes from Sorangiineae bacterium MSr11367, assembly GCA_037157805.1. Taxonomy (NCBI): domain Bacteria; kingdom Pseudomonadati; phylum Myxococcota; class Myxococcia; order Myxococcales; family Pendulisporaceae; genus Pendulispora; species Pendulispora rubella. The sequence continues at coordinate 6,938,539 of CP089983.1, forward strand.
GCGATCTCTCCTCGGACGCTACGCAAAATCTTGAACACCGCCACGTGGTTCGAATACGAAAAAGGCCAGCGAAGCGAGGTGGACTGCTATTCCACCATCGGCCGAGAACTGGATTTGTCGCCAGACGACATTGCCGCAGCCCTTCGAGGAGCTCGAGACTCCTTGATGGCCCGCACCGAAATGGTCACCCTCCTCCGAGAGCTCAAACCGGGCCGCAGGGTGTATGCGATGTCCAACATCTCCGAACCGGACGCCATCGTCCTCCGCAACAAGCTTCTCGACTGGGACGTCTTCGACCGCGTCTTCACCTCGGCGGCGGCAGGCGCACGCAAGCCCAACATTGATTTCTACCAATACGTCTTGGAGCAGACGGGGGCCGATCCACGAAGAACCATCTTCGTGGACGACAGGCTCGACAACCTGGTCACTGCTCGCTCTTTCGGCATGCGCGGCGTGGCCTACGATCATTTCGCCAACGTCGAACGTACGCTTCGAAACCTTTGCGGAGATCCCGTGGAGCGCGGCGAGGCCTTCCTTCACGCGCATGCGAAGAACCATCTATCGTATACGTCGACTCACCAGACGATAAACGAAAACTTCACCCAGCTTCTCCTTCTCGAGGCGACGGGCGATCCCTCATTGGTCGACTACACCGAGTACGAAGGCCCTTTCAATTTTTTCCGCGAGGCCGAGCAATCCGCGGAATTTCCATGCGACGTCGATACGACGTCCGTGGGGCTCACCGTTTCCGAGCGCATCGCCCCGTCGATCAAAGATGGGGTCATGGACGAGATCCTTCGGCTTCGCAGCTCCGATCGTATCGTCCCCGTGTACTTCGATCGCCGTCGATCGCGCCTCGATCCCGTCGTCTGCACCAATGCCTTGACCTTGTTCTACGCCAACGAACGCGGTCACGAGCTCGCGGAAACGCTCGACTGGGTCCATCGCGTGCTGCAATACCGCGCTTACATCGAAGGAACGCGGTATTACGAATCCCCCGAAGCCTTTCTCTTCTTCATCTCTCGTTTGCTCGACGTGGCCCCGGAACTTCGATCGCGGCTCGGGCCGCTCTTGGCCGCTCGCGTGCGCGAGCGGCTGGGCGCACGAGGCGATGCATTGGCGCTCGCCATGCGGTTGATCGTTTGTGCCAAGCTAAACATCGAGGCATCCGTCGACGTCCGAACGCTTCTCGATTTACAAGAGGTGGACGGTGCGTGGTCGGGCTGGTTCTACAAATTCGGCTCTTCCGGCGTTCTCAGTGGAAATCGCGGCTTGACCACCGCGCTGGCCGTCAAGGCCATCGAGGGCCAACGCCGCCTCCGGAATGCGATCGCCAGGCCCACCGCGGACAGCATGGAGATCGCCAGGCCCCAGCGGCGCGATGGCGTCATCGAAAAGCGCGCTTCGAGGCGGCCATGTGCCGGGCTGGGGACCTCCGCGACCAAAAAGCCGTCGGCATCGTGCGACAAGGAGACGGGGATCGCGTTCAGCCGCGCGGACCAGCCCACCGGATAGTCATATTGCGGCAGGACGACGTGGCATGGGCCATCGCCTTCCAACATGAGCGCGATCACGGCGATTTCGCGCTGGACCTCCGTCACGCGGCATCCGCCGGAGGACACGGGCTGCGCGCGAGGGGTCTCGGACGTGGTGACCACGGCCCCACGCGGCACCCACTCGTCGTAATAGTCGGGAAAATACTCGAGCGTGGCAAGCTCGTGCACGTCGCCGCGAAAGCCCGTGTCATGGTACTTCGGCCAGGCACGGTATTTCATGGACGCGATGCCGCTCGCGACGAGCAGCACCAGCATCGCATAGGGCGCCCAGCGGCGCGGAGTCCACGCGACCACCAGCCCTGCGGCCACGGCGGTGAAGAGGGAGAGAAATGCAAGGAGCCTGCAAGGGAAAAGCAGCAACCGCAGCAGCGGCAAGGTTTCCCACGCCACCGAGGATATCCGGTGCATGAGGAGCGTCGACACGGCGGCGCCAATGGGAACGGAGAAAGCGAGGACCCGCTCCGTGGACGTGAGCGCGCGTCGGCGGCGCACGAGCATGACGAGAAAGAGCGCGAGCACCGCCCAACCGGCGATGCCCAAGGTAAGCGGTAGTTCGCGTCGTTTGCCATCGAGCGCAAACAGGGAGGCCATCGGACTGAAATAGAGGTGGAAGTCCGATGCGGGCCCAGGCGAGCGAACCCAATGCATCTCCCAAAGCACCGGAACGGCATACGCGGCGGCAAGCGCCGGCCCTGCGGCGAGCGCGAGCCATGCACCGAGGGCGCGCGGGCGTCGAAGCAAGGTGGCAAGTGCGGCGCCGCCATACGCGGGAAGTGCGATGCACGGGTGGCAAACGAGGATGGCGGCGCCGGCCAGCGCGAGCTTCACGGCATCGCGAGGATCGTCCCGCTCCTCGGTGCGCAGGTAGAGGTGGAGGAACGCCGGAAGCAGCATCATCGCCGCGTACTCCGTAAAGTCGCCGCGGACCGAGATGTTGGCGGTGGCGTAGAAGGAGCCGACGAAGGTGCCGGCCGCGGTGACGCCGGCCAGACGGCCCGTGCGCGTGCCGACCAGCCGCCATACCCCCGCGAAGCCTGCGAGGGTCGCGAGAAAGAGCGTTACGGCCAGCGCCCTTTCCAAGCCGAGCAGCGGCACGAAGATGCTGCCCACGTAGAACAGGCCCGGCTGGTAAAACGTGAATTGCGGCTCTCCGAGCCCTCCGCGCACGAACGTGGACCACTGGGGAAAGAGAGAGCCGGCCTTCAACGATGCGTAGAAATCTGCGAACCGAAGATAGTTCGAGAGGGTATCGTCCGCCCAAAACGCTTGGCCAGGCGCCGCCACCCACCACACACGGCACGCGTACACGGCGAGAACGACCGCATACGTGGCGATCACGATCGAGGGCAGATCCGCGGTACGAAGCTTGGCCATGATGGAGGGCGGGTGGATGCCAGTCGCGAGCTTACGCCCGACCAAGGGCGCACGGCACGCAAACGACCTTCGAGAAAGGGACATCTGACGTCAACATCGCGCGAACGGCGCCGCGACGACCTGAGGGCCCCAGCAGCCCCCCCTCATGGAGCAGGCCGCACCTGCACGATCCGAGCAATCGAAGGGACATTCTCCGTATTCAGCAGAAAAAGCATGTAATGGCCCGGCGGGGTCACATGAGGGCTACTTGGAACGTGCACGATCAAGTTTTGGGCGGCGCTGCGCTCGAACGTGAGCCAATTGAAGCGCTGGTTCTCGTTGAACGAGTGGGTCACCGAGCCCAATCGAACGAGGCTCACGGCGCGAATCGAGGAGGCATCCTCGGTGGTCACGTTGAAGGCCTGACCGTATTGCACGCTCGACGGCGCGGCCGTGATGCGCGGGCGCGCACCGCGAAAAAGATAGGGAGGTGCATACAGCTCAGCAGTCGCGTGCGACGGGATCGGCGGGCCGCCCCCCTGCCCTCCGCCGGCCACGAGCACCTGGCCATCGGGAAGGAGCAACGCCGTCGAATGATACGTTCGAGCTTCGCTCATCGGACCGGTTTCGAGCCACTGGCGTGTCTCAGGATTCCAAATTTCGGCGGGAAGCACACGATAGCCCTCGTCTTCGTACGCGGCGCTGGGATCGCCACCGCGCCGCGTGCCCCCGGTCACCAGCACTTGACCGTCCGGCAAGATCGTCGCATTGGCCTGCTTACGTGCATAATGCATGGATGGCGTCGGGGTCCACGCGGGCGACGCCGCGTTCAGATCGATGGTCTCCGCGCTGCTCTCCGAGAGCTGCTCGGTCGTCGTCCCGCCCCCCAGCACCAGGACCTTCCCGCTGTCGTACATGACCGCGGCCCCATAGTCGCGAAAGACGCCCCGCCGCGGCCCTTCGCGTAGGGTCGGCTGAGGGGCCAAATCGATCCAGTATGTGCGCTGCGAAGCGCTCGGAACGAAAATCGACCCGTTCGGCGCCACGAACGTCCACGGATAATAGATGTACCACCCCGCGTCGACGCTGCTCGTTCGCGGTATTTCGAGGTCATTCCACCCGAACTGGTTTGGCAGTTGGCGATTGCGCCAAACGTTCTCGCTATCCGTGCGCACGATGTACACGTCACCGCTACCGTCGGCATACGCCGCTGAGGAGACGTCACGCGCATTGAGGCTCTGTTCTCCCATCGGATGCTCCGCAAAATCGGGGAACGTGCCGTTGGGTTGCATTTGGCTGCGCCACAAGCGCCCATCGAGGCCCACCATGTGAACGAGGAATCGCCCACCCGCGCCGCGCGCCACAGCGATGGCGGTCGCCTTGTTGCTCGGCGAGCCCACCGGGCCCGCGGCAAAGTCGGCAAACTGCCCGTTCGGCTGCTCGTGCGAGTGCCAGATGCGACCGTCGGTGCCAATCATGAAGAGCTCGACCGAATCGTCGGCGAGCGGTACGGCGAGAAGACGCGTGGCCAGGTTGCTGCGACTGGCCACCGGGCGCTCGGCAAAGTCAGGGAACTGTCCATCGGCGGCCTGCTCGCTTTGCCAAAGGTGATTGTCGATGCCAACCATGAACGCCGTCATGCGCCCGGACTTCCGGCGCACAACGGTGAGATCGATGGCCTTGTTGGCCGTGGACCCCACGTGACCGGCTGCAAAATCCGGAAAGGACCCATCGGGCCGCATGACCGAATGCCACATTTGATTGTCGAGCCCCACCATATACACGTCGAGGCCGCGATTCGGTAGCGCGACGGCCGCAATGCGGCTCGCTTGATTCGCCGAAACGCCAACGGGACCCTCCGCGAAATCAGGAAAGGTTCCGTCAGATCGCTCGTGGCTGCGCCATATGCGATTGTCCAAACCGCGCATGACCATATCGGTGGAGCCATCCGATGCGCGCACCCCGACGATTTGCCGCGCCCTGTTGGCCGCGCTGCCCACGGGCTGGCGGAAACCGCTCCAGCCGCCAAGCTGCCATAGCTCCACTTGCTGGTTTGGCGTGCCATCGTTGTGCGTGCCGCTGTACGAGCCGCCGATGGCCATCATGCGTCCGTCGGCAAGAGGTGTGAGCGTCGGGTACCAGCGCTCGACATTCATATTGGCGACCCGCGACCATGTCTGACTGGTGGGATCGAACAAGTTGACATCGACGACACCGCGATCGGCAGCCGATCCCGCGGTGCGGTCATGACCGCCAATGACCATCACTCGGCCGTCGGGCATATGCGCAAAGCCCGCGCAGAAGAGATTCGTATTCGGGTTGGGCACGTTCACGAAGCGGCTGGGTGCACCGAGAGGTTGCGTGGGATCCCAGACCCAGGCATGAGGCGTCTTCGCACCAGCGTCGCCCGTGGGAATGTTGTCGCCGGTTTTCTCGTACCGCGGCCAGAGGAGCACACGCCCCGACGGCAAAAGATCCGTATGCACAGCCACCACGCTCCAATCGGGAACGGACGACCAACTGCCAACGATTTGCGACTCGACAGCATGGGTCGCCGCCGGGCGTGATACGGGTGCGCGGCTCGGCGCAGGCTCGGCATGGGAGATCTCGGCGAGAACGTCTTCGGTGGACGCAAGGCCATAGAGGGTCCGCCGGACGTCACGCGCCAAGTCGACGAAGGCCAGCGTCGGTGAGTGCTCGCGGGGGCTCGGGACGCTCCCCGTGAGCGACCGAGCGATGGCACCAATGTCGCCCATCCTCCCCGTCAGCAATGTCCACTTCGAGCCATTTCGAAATCCCTCGGCCCACTGGTGAAAGCGCTCCGGCGTATCGTATTCCGGGTCGATGCTGAGCAAGACGATCCGCGGCTTGACCGCCCCGGGCAGCCGCTCGATCGCCTCGGTGAGCGCATCGAGCCGCTTGGCCAGCAACGGGCAGCTCTTCTCGCACCGTGTAAAGGTGAACCCCACCAAGACGGGCCCCTCCCGTAGCACCTCGTCGCGAAAATGCACCGCGCGCCCGTGCGCATCGACGACAACGCGGTCAGGGATCCGAGCCGCCGTCCCGACCGCAACCGTCGTATCCGGTTTTTCCTCCTGCGAATCGGCGCGACACCCTGCAAATGCGAGCACGGCTGCAAGGAGGCATTGTATCGGTCGCATCATCGGTGATCTCCTGACTCATAAGCTCTCTCGGCCCCCGCGAATGCCACGTTGCGGTCAAATCATCGCGTGCGGCACAAGCGTGGTACGTTTCGGTCCCTGCGGAGGAAGACCGCGCGCCAGCACGGTGCCCGGCAAGATCGAAGCGCATGAGCAAAGAGGTAAAAAATGCGGCGCATGTCGCATTGACTCACCGCGGAGCCCAACGCCGCGATGATCTGGTCAAGGCCGCGCTGCGCATCATCGTGCGGGAAGGCCCGGGCGCCGTCAGCCTTCGCACTGTCGCCAAAGAAGCGGCGGCGAGTCACGGCCTGGTCGCTTATTACTTCGGCACGCGCAGCGCGCTCATGGTCGCGGCGGTCGAAACCGTGTGCAGCTACATTGCGACGACCTTTGGCGCGATCATTCCCGACTTGGAGGCGGCGGCCCCCGATCCGTCCAAGTTCGCGGCCGTGCTGGTCCGCTACAACATCGACCACGTCGTCAATCACCCCGATATTGGCCTAGCGCTCTACGAGGTCAACCTCGCCGGCATCCGCGATCCGGATTTGCGCCCGGTGCTCCTCAAATGGGGCAAGGTTCACGCGGCGCTGTGCCGCAAAGCCTTCATCGCCCTCGGCTCGAACGAGCCGGAGAAAGACTATGCCTTCGTCCTGAACTCCATCGGCGGTTTGATCCTCGGGCAGTCTGCCCTGCCACGCAGGAAGTTCGAGACGGAAATCTTCGCGCCCGCCGTGGAACGCCTGGTCCACAGCATTCTCCGCGTGCGCGCGCCGAAGTAGATCCTGCGCGGCCATTGCGCGTTAGAGCATGGCCACATTGGTCGGTAGACCCAAGAGCAGACGCCCGGTGACTTCGTACGTCGATTCGCCGACCATCATGTGCTGCGTCGCGACGTGCACGTCGCGCAGGCAGCGCTGGATCGGGGAAGCCTCGAACACCGCCGTGCCGCCCGCCGTGGTATGCATCCGGTTCACCACCGCAGCGGCTTCCTCGGTGGCAAACGTGGTCGCCAGGCGGATATCGCGCCGATGCTCGGTGGAGATACGGCCCGTTTCGACGGCCGCGGTCCACGCCGCATCGACCGCCTGCAGTAAAAGAGCGCGCGACGCCCGCAAACGCGCCTCCGAGCGGGCCACATGCTCCTGCGTCGAGGCGCGCTCGGCGAGCAGACGCGTGCTGCCTTGTGGGGTCTTCTGCGTCGCCAATTCGACCAGGCTGTCGATCGCCAGCCGGGCCACGCCCAGGGCGACGGCCGCGATGCCCAGCCCCAGCAGGCCAAACAGGGGAAACCGGTACAAGGGACCGGGCAGCGGCGTATCGGCCATCAATGCCGCCGAGCGGGCGGCCGGCACGAACAGCTCGTGCACGGCGAAGTCATTGCTGCCCGTGCCTTTCAGCCCGAGGGCATGCCAGGTGTCGTGAATCTCCACTTGGTCCGCGCTGAACACCATGGATCGCACATTGGGCGTGCCACCCGATAGCATTTCGGGTTTGCCGTCGGCGTCCAGCACCAAGCAGCCGCCGGTGAGAACGTCCGCGTTGCGGCAGCCAGAGCCCCACGGCCAACGCCCATTGACGAGAAAGCCTTCGACGCCATTGCGTGTGGTGCGACTCGCCTGCCCTCTCGGCGCGAACACGCCCGCACACTTGACCTCCGGGCTGGCAAAGAGCACCCGCGCTTCGGCCTGGGGCAGGTAGGCGCCGACGATCGCCGACGTGCACGAGATGAACGTGCACCAGGCCGCCGAGGCGTCCGCGCGGGCCAGCCGCTCGATGACGAGCACGAAGGTATGCACATCGACTTCGTAGCCGCCGAGCGCCGCGGGGGTGAGCATGCGGTAAAGCCCGGCCGCCGCCAGCTCCGTCGCAATGTCCTGCGGCAGGAAGCGCTGCCGTTCGATTGCCGCATTGGCCTCCCGCAGCCTCGGCGCCAGACGCTCGGCCGTATCCATCAACTGCTGACGCCTGGACCGCCCCGCCACCTCGGAATCGTTCTGCATCGATGCCTCCCGTGCTTTGGACAAAAGTTATCCAGTCGGATAATTCGTGTCAAACGATATTATCCGAGTGGATAACTCCCGACCAACCGACAGCTTTCCGCTTCCGAGCCCAGCGTCATCGGGGTTGCCCCCACCTTGCCGTTACGCGGCGACGCCGATGGTCAGTGTGACGGTGTAGCCATCGGTCACGTTGCCGGTCGCGGTGGCCAATTCGAGGGAATAGCCGTCGCTGAATACGTTGTCGGAGGCGAGGCTCACCCGCGATAGGTTCGTGGCACTCTGGCTGTATCCCGAGGTGGCATAGACGGCCTGGCATGCGTCTTCGGGCAAGGCGAGCTGCGTGGTCTTGATCTTGTTTCCCGAACCGGTTGCCAAGGCAGCACTCGGGTAGACCTCGATGTGCATGTGTGGCCAGCGCCCCGAATAGCACGCGGGAAAGATGGAGATGAACGACACGGAACCATGGGCATCGGTGACTTGGACGCCGCGAAGATAGTTTTGGTCGGCCTGCGCGTAGAGTGAATAGTTGCCACTTTGGTCGCAATGCCAGAGGTAGATGGCATAATTCGAAAGCGCGGCACAATTCGCATTCGTGTTGACCAAGGTGAGGGTGACGGTCGTGAGGATCCCCTCGGCGGTGCCGCTCAGCGTCCCAAAGCTCGAACGAATGTCCGATCGCACGACGCCGCTCGTCGATAGAGCGTTGGGACCATTCGATCCATCGCCCGGATACGGTCCGGCGGTCTCTTCCGGGCTCACGGAGCACGAGCCGTCACCGTTTCCGGTGCCGCCGTCGCTTCCGCCTCCCGATGCATCGTCGCTTCCACAACCGAACAATGGGACCAGGCCGGCGGCCGCCAACCAGCGCAACGCCTGCCGCCGCTCGATGACCTGCGCCATGCGGCCCAAGTCGCGAAACAGGCCGGGGTCTTCGTGTTCATCTCGTCCCATGATGCGATGTCTCCTCCCGATGGACTCTAGGATCCAAATCTTGCGGAAGTCTTACGTCGGCCCCCCACTCGCCGTTCGCGCTGGAAAATAGCACCAGAAAGCGCGCACAATCGGTTGGTATGACGAGCTCGTGTCGGTAGGCGTTGACAGGTCGAGCTGCGCCGTCATTCATTAGGACACTTTACGAATGCAAACATCTCAGCGCGGTCTTTTCATTTCCCTCGCCATTCTGCTCGCGTCCGCAGCCACAGCGCCGGCGTGTTCGGACTCCAGCAACAACGCCCCGCCCCCGCCGGCCGGAGAGGTCCCCGACGGAGGGAGTGACGCTGGGCGAGACGGGAGCACGCTCCCCGATGGGCAAGCCCCCGACGCGAATCCCTCGAGCGGAGGCGATCTGGCGGAGCCTCATAAAAAAGACATTGCCATGCAGCTGGTCTCGAGCGCGGAAAACTCGTCGCTCGATTGGAAGGCGCAATACAAATACATCGAAGACATTCACGACGGGCGCGGATACACGGCCGGCATCATCGGCTTTTGCTCGGGCACCGGCGACATGCTGGAGCTCGTCGAGAGTTACCAAAAGGCAAAAGCGGGCAACGTCCTCGAAAAGTATCTCCCGGCCCTGCGCAAGGTGAATGGGACCGATTCGCACGAAGGGCTCGATCCGAACTTCAAACCCGATTGGGAAGCCGCGGCGGCCGATCCCGCCTTTCAGCACGCGCAAGACGACGTGCGCGATAGGATCTATTTCAATCCTGCCGTTCAGCAAGCCAAGAAAGACGGACTCGGCGCACTCGGGCAATTCGCGTATTACGACGCCATTGTCATGCACGGCCCGGGTGATACACCGGTCAGCCTCGGTGGAATTCGCAAGACGGCGATGGGCCACGCCAAGACGCCGGCGCAAGGTGGCAACGAAGTCGCGTACATTCGCGCATTTCTCGATGCGCGCGTCGCGGCCATGAAGACCGAACCCGCGCACACGGACACCGACCGCGTAGACACCGAGCAGCGCGTCTTCCTCGACCAAGGCAATCTCGACCTGCACACGCCGCTCGCCTGGAAGGTATACGGCGACAATTACCGCATCGAGCGGTGAGCACGCCGCGGCGCCCTCATTCGCGGCTGGACCGATGCGATCGGTCGTCGTAGCCTGAGCGTGCGCACATGAGTGTACTACGGAGCTTCGATCTCACGGGGAAGCGCGCGCTGGTCACCGGCGGCAACCGAGGCCTCGGCAAGGCCTTCGCGTTCGCCCTCGCCGAGGCCGGCGCCAGCGTGGCGATCACCGGGCGCGATGCCGCTGCCAATGCGACCGCGCACGAGCAAATGGCCGGCGCCGGCCATCGCGTCGTGGCGATCACCGCCGACATGACCCAGCGCGCCGACGTGGAACGGTCGCTCGCCGAGGCCATCGACGGTCTTGGCGGCGTCGACATCCTGATCAACAACGCGGGCCAGTGCATCCACAAGGCGGCATTCGACGCGACGGATGAGGAGTTCGACCAAGTCTTCGACCTCAACGTGCGCGGCCTCTGGCTTTGCAGCAAGGTTTTCGGCAGGCACATGGCCGACCATCGAGGTGGCGTGATGGTCAATGTCGGCTCGATCTCGGCGCTGATCGTGAACCGACCGCAGATGCAGGCATCGTACAACGCTTCCAAGGCCGCCGTTCACCAGCTCACCAAGTCCCTTGCGGTCGAGTGGGCACCGCACAACATCCGCGTCAACGCGCTGGCCCCCGGGTACGTGAAAACCGAGATGGCGCCGGTCGACAAACCGGAGTTCCGGCGGATGTGGATCGAAGACTCGGTTCAAAAGCGTTACGCAACCCCCGAGGAAATCGCGCCCAGCGTGATCTACCTCGCCAGTGACGCCTCCGCGTTCATGACCGGCTCCGTCCTGGTCATCGATGGCGGCTACACGGTTTACTAAACTACATTTCGATTCATGCCAACGGGTTCCGATTGACGCCCGATTGACGCGTCGATGGCATGAGCACAGCGCGCGTTCGAATATTGGATACCTTTCGTTTATGGTTTCGCTTCGAAAATATATATAAAATTTAACCAACGAAGACGCACTAGGCTTTCGAGATGTGACCCGACACATTTGATCCGCCAATCTCGCTACCAAGCGTCGCAACCCAGCAGTTCGACACTTCGCGGATTGATGAATCATGCGCCGGGGCCCCATCTCATTCGCAGTTACATACAGTTATTTCAATTTGGAACGGAGAAAGCCAATGCGTATCGTCCGCAGTTTCCTCGTCGCGTCCTTGGCAGCAGGAAGCCTGGCCATGATCGCGCCCATCTCGGCGCACGCCGCCACCGGCACCGTGAACGTCTGTGGAGACACCTACGTAGACCCGAGCGGCGACATCCACTGGGATGGCAGCGGTGGCCGGCTCAATCAATGCTTTCATTCGAGTTCGCCGAGGGTGACGAACAACACCGATGAGGCGATCTATATCCTCGTGCAGTTTGGACGAGATGAGCCCACGGCGTGGTACAAGGTCGAACCTGGCGAAAGCAAGAACATCCCATTTGGCTTCTGGGGGATCCGCGCCAACTAAACCACCGAGCACGATCCGCGAACAGCGTCACAAGAGAAAGTAGGCCGCCAGGACGCCCAAAAAAGAGTCGCAGGATCGCCAGATGAACGAACACTAAACCCTTCTTTTGGGTTTATTACCGTTCCCGTTGGATCCTGGCGGCCTTTGGCGTCTTGGCGCTTTCCTTCTTCCTGTCCGAGAATTGTGCTCGCCCATTGGAGCAAAGTTCGTGCGAGCATGCTTCCATGGTGCTCGCGCATCTGCGGTCCTTGGTCCTGCCCCTTTTTGCTTCGGTGTTCGTGCCCTGGCTTCTCGTGGGGCTCGGCGACGAGCCGCCGCGAACGACGTGGTGGCACGCCCTGCGCGCCGCCCCCGTCCTCGCCATGGGCCTGGCGATGCTCGGATGGACGGTCGCGCTCTTCGTGCGGGTCGGCAAGGGAACGCTGGCGCCATGGAACCCAACGAGGCGGCTCGTGGTGGTCGGGCCCTACGCCCATGTCCGCAATCCGATGATCAGCGGCGTCTTTTGCATCCTCTGCGGCGAAGCCCTGCTGCTCGAATCGTCGCGCATGGCGACATGGGCGCTGCTCTTCCTCGTCGTCAACCACGTCTACTTCGTCTTCTCGGAAGAGCCAGGCCTCACGATGCGATTTGGTGCAGAATACACTGAATACGCGCTCCACGTTCCGCGGTGGCTCCCTCGGCTGCGCCCATGGCGCCCCGATCGGACACTTTGACAAGGCACCGACTCGTACCTCGGGGAACATTTGTCAAGATTGCAGGAATAGGAAGGCGCGACGCTCCTATGCCGGAAATCGTGGGGGGCCAGGCCGTGGCCCTGCTCTTGCTATTCATCGCACCATGGGCCGTCATTCCAATGCCGAATCGGGACAACACGGGGCGCAGGGAAAGGCCGCGGTGATCGTCGTCGGCGGGAGCGGCGGCATGTCGGACCGCTACCGCACGATCGTCGAAGAGCGCGGGCTCGAGCTGCGTCACTTCGAGAATCGCGTCCCCAATGGCACGCGACGCATCCTTGGGCGGGTGGCCGCGGTCATCGTCATGGTCGGCATGGTCTCGCATTCGCTTCGCGATCAGGCAAAGTCGCTCGTCCCCGACGATGCTCCCGTCGTCTATTTGCGCTCCGCGTCCCTCTCCGCACTGCGAAACGCCGTCGCGTCGATCGAGCCTTGACATAGCGCGGTTGCTGCGCGCCCAGGGCGCCGCCGCGAAATTTCTGCCGAGCAGCGCTACTTCTTGCGCGAACGCTGAGAGCGAGAGCATCGAGAACGCCTTCGCCCCCGAGGCGTAGCGATCTCGGCCAATGTAGTCAGTGACAAGATCTATGTTGCCGCCATCAATATCGACGCTATGTTGTCGATGACAATATTGGAGGCGAACATGAACGACTTGCGATCGACGTTTCTCCCGCTCGCCGTTGCGGCGTGCGTCTCGACCATCGGCTGCGCATCCCTCGCCATTGCCACGGCACCCGACAAGCAGGCGGTGCACGATGACTCGGCCGGAGCGAAGGTCGCCGACGCGGCCTTCTGGTCGACCCTCCACGGAGGGCACTACGAGCAAATTGGCGGCACGCTCGATCTTCTCGAGGCGGCATACCTTGCGCGCCCGAATGACCCCAAGACGGCGGCACACATCGGCTTCCTGCACATCTGGCGGGTCTCGGAGCGGGAGCGCATGGAAACCGTCCCGCCGACGGTCACGGACGACATCGCACTCGCACGCCGCTACTTCGACGAGGCCGTCCGGCTCGACGCGAAGGATGCGCGCATCCACGGGTTTCTCGCCGCAACGATGCTCGCCGAGGGGAGAATTCACAGTGACGAGAAGCTCACGCGCAAGGGCTTCTTCGAAATGCAGGACGCGGTGAGTGAATGGCCCGAGTTCAACTTGTTCACCCGCGGCTACGCGATGAGCGGGCTTCCCTTCGACCACGAGCGCTACGCCGGCGCGGTCGAGGATCAGTGGGCGACGCTCGACACCTGCGCACACGGCGAACGAATCGACAGGAAGACCGCAGATTTCGCACCGTACATGGGCCTCGAGACGCGGACAGGACGGAAACGCACTTGTTGGAACTCGTGGATCGCGCCGCACAACTTCGAGGGATTCTTCCTCAACATGGGCGACATGATCGTGAAGGCCGGCGACCCAAAGACGGCGCGCAAGGTGTACGCGCAGGCGAAGCTCTCGAAGGAGTATTCGGCATGGCCTTACCGCGACGTGTTGGACCGGCGCATCGCGCAGGCCGACGAAAACGTCACCTGGTTCCGCACGCCGGCCAAGGGCGACAAGGAGCGTCGCATCATGGGTGACAGCGCCTTCGCCTGCACCGGTTGCCACCAGCAATGAGCCATTCCCTCGAGCGTGCCACCATGTTCGATTATCTCTTTACGGTCATGGGCCCCATCGGCAGCGCGGCGGTTCTGGCGACGCTCCTGATCGCCCTCACCTTCGTCGTTTTCATTGCAAACGCGGTGAATCCAAAAAGACTTCGCGGGCATTGAGATCTTCTCGCGATGCGGAGCAGGTCTACCGACCGCTTCGCCTGTCGAACACATGTCTGCTTGACCGCGTCCATATTCGAACGGAAGTCTTTCGACTTCATGAATACGCGAGGGTGCCCGCGCAACGCGCTTCGCCGGCAAATACCGCCCTCTTCGCGTGGAGAAGCCGTGTGATCGCATCGATCATCAGGCGATCCGACTGGCCATGATCGATTCGATCATCTGCGTAAAAAATAGACGTATATGCAACCGGAACGATACTTGCGAAACAAGGACATCCCACTTCCACAGCCTAGTGAGGAAACCCATGTCAAGAATTCGATTCCACGTTTCGGCGATGAGTGTTGCTCTGGTCATGATCGCGGGAGGTTGCGCCGTAACCGCGAAGGACGACTCCACGACCTCGGCGAACTCGGTCACGAGCGCACTCGTTGCGAAGAGAAGCGAGCCGTACCTTTACATGGGGTGGGGCGATCCTCCTAGCCCGAGCGCGGTGATGAACGCGAGCGGCGTTCGCTCGTTCACCATGGCGTTCGTGCTTTCATCGGGCGGCTGCAATCCCGCCTGGGATGGTTCCAGGCCACTCACGGGTGGGGTCGACGCCAATGCCATTTCGGAAATTCGAAATGCAGGCGGCGACATCGTGCCATCGTTTGGTGGATGGAGCGGAAACAAGCTCGGACCGAACTGTGCGACGGCATCCGAGTTGGCCGGGGCCTACCAAAAGGTCATCGACGCATACCAGCTCAAAGCCATCGACATCGATATCGAGAACACCGACGAATTCGAGAACCCCACCGTCCAAGATCGCATCTTGAGCGCCTTGAAGATCGTCAAGGACAACAACCCCGGCATCGTCACCATCGCCACCTTCGGAACCACGACGTCCGGTCCCAATGACACGGGAAAGCGCCTCATCGATCAATCGAAGGCGCTCGGGTCCAACATCGATATCTTCACACTCATGCCGTTCGACTTCGGCAGCTCGAACATCTACAACGACACCGTGGGTGCCGCCGAGGGGCTCAAGAGCAAATTGCAGTCGACCTTCGGCTGGTCCGACGCTGAGGCCTACGGCCACATTGGCATCTCGGGGATGAACGGCCTTTCCGATCAACAAGAGATGACCAGCGTCGAGACCTGGACGCAGATTCGCGATTGGGCCCGCGGCAAGGGCCTGGCTAGGCTCGCATTCTGGGCGGCCAACCGCGATCGAGGGTGCCCCGGCGGTGGCGTCGTTTCCAATTGCAGTGGGATCGCTCAATCCGACTGGGAGTTCAGCAGGGTGACCGCGGGCTTCTGACGGCCCTCGAGCGTGCTCGGGAAGGCGTCCGGTTTGGCGCCTTCACTGGGCATGGTTGGCGTGCTCGATGAGATCGATGTAGGCGTCGAGCGAGGCGGTTTGTTCGGCCTTCGCATCGATGACCCGGCCCGCACCATCGCGGATGGGGATGAGCGTGGGAGGAATGGTCGCGATCCGCTTCGGCAAGTTCAGTGCTGCATTGCGGGCAACGACTTCGTCGCGCAACTTCGGATCCAACCGGAGACCATACTTTTCGACGAGCGCCCGGAGGGCAGCGCCATCGCCGGTGGCCTTGATGCGCTGGTATTCGGCCAGGAGCTCACCGACGGCCCTGCGCCACGCATCCGGATCCTTCACCACGAAGAAGACGTCTCCGTTGCGTCGCTCCACGGAAATGACGCCCTTGTCGCGGAGGAATCCCAACTCGATGAATGCGGCACGCTGGTGGTCCTCTTCGATCACGTCTCCGTGGGGCACTTGCAAATGATTGGTCAACAGCATCGTCGTCTTGGCCGCTGGGTAAACGCGTGCGCATCCGGTGTCCGGCAAAACTCCGATTTCCACCGTCTTGGGGTCGCCGGTGAGGTAATCGGCGACCAGATCGGCCCGCCCTTCTTCCATGGCTCCAAAGTGGGGGGCCAACGGCTTCGCCGGATCGTCTGCGAGCGACGGCATGACTTTCCCCGAGCCATGCCCCGTAATTTCGTGAAAGCCCGCCAGGGCATACCAAAGATACGGCGCACACCGGTCCATTTCGGCGCGATCTTCGGCGGGAGCGAACGCGGTGGTTCGGCGTGTCCCCATCACCGCGCGATTCGTATCCTCGACGCTCAACACGATCGCATTCTTCGAGCCGTATTTTTCTTTTAGATCTTGGGCATCGGGCAGATTGATGCCCCCGAACCCGAAGGGGCCCGCACCCGCCGTGGCAGCGAGTGCCATGACGGCTGCCGCCGCCGGTGGACGAAACACGTCGCGCCGATGCTCCGGGGCGAAGGGGAGCTTCTGCTCGAAGTACGCGGCATTCGCGGCCAGAGCTTGCAGCGGGCCATTGCGCTCGGGATCGGGCATCGATACGAAGGCCAGAAAGCTCCCCTTGCGCTGGCGAACATCGTCGTACGTCAGGATGAAACCAAAGGCGTAGTCGATCGGGAAAGCCTCGGTGAGCCACTCGATATCGTGCTCGCGCATCCGTTCGTTGTCGCCTGTCTCCAAGTACGTGACGAGGCGCTCCAGTGCGCGTTTCTCTCTTGCTGGCGCGATCGCGCTCGCGTCGCGAAGGTGCGAAATGATGTGTCGAATCTCCGAAGCGGCCAATCCCGGCGGCGTACGCGCATCGCCGGCGCGGTAGACCTCTTCGATGATCTTGCCGTTTTCTTTGCGCAGGCGGCCATTGAGTTCGTACTTCTCGCGATATGTCTCGAAGTCCTTGCTCGTGAGTCCTTGGTAATGGCTGGCCGCACTCTCGACGATGGGATCCTTGCCCGGCCCCGGATTCTTGTCGACGAGCATCGGTTCGACCTTCGGATCGAACATGGCGGCCAACAGCTCGGGCGCAACGGCGACCCCCGTCGACTGGGCCGCGCGCTCGAATTCGCTCTGCGAAATGGGCAAGGTGATCTTCAGGCTCGTCCAGTGATCATGCAATCCGTGGTAGAGAAAGAGGTACCTGCGGCAGGCAAGGACCCGTTCGCGCAACCTTGGCTCGAGCCGCTCGGCCTTGGCCAGAATCGCGCGCACCGCAGCCTGCGCGGGCAACGCAAAGCGCGAAGACTGCATGGTGAGCAGCGAATCCGCGCTCCAAGCCGCCGCCACGAGGTGGTACGCGAGCGCGCGCTGCGAAGGCGTAAGCGCGGCGAACCCGGTGGGCGGATACGACGCCACCGTCGCGTCGCCGACCGAATCGAGCACCGTGGCCTTCGACGGGCCACGACGCACCTCGCGATACGGCTCCACATGCGACGGGCGCACACCGGAGCATGCGATGAGGGAGAGCGCGATTCCCACGACGGAGCGGCCGAATCGGTGCGGTAGACCCATGATTGTGCTTCGTCCGACGGCGCCCCCAAATTTCACCCCCGGAATCACCTACTGCACGGCACCACCATCGCCACGGACCGCGAGCACCTGCACGTGCCATCATGGCCGCAATGCCCAACCGGAGCCGCGAGGAGATCTCAACTGCCGTGTCGACGTGGGGGCGCCCCCGCGAAATTGCATGGCGCGCCTGGAGGTGGGCCGCCACCTTCGACCAGGGTCTCATCGCCTTCGCGGCCGATGACGACGACGGATGGGACCGACTTCGGCGCGAGGGAGCATTGCTCGCCTGCCTCCGCGACCGGGTAGCCTTTGGCATCCCCGGTGTGATCGTCGAGGACGAGGCGCGCCGGCTTCAATTGCGGCGCATGGTACCGGGCATCACCGGCCAGGCCGTCGAACAGTTGGTCTTCGGCCACGCCACCATCGAATCGGCGGGAGCGCGCTATCGGCCGGGCCTGCCTCTCACCCGTGAAGGGGCTCGCCTTGCGCGCGATCTGGGGCGCGCGCTCGGCGAGCTGCAACACGCCGTTTCCGTGGATGATGCGCACGCGCTGGGATTTGGTCGACGCGAGTACGGGCCGATCGTCACCGAAATCGACGCCTATTTGACCCGGCGGCACGACTTGCGCGATCTTCACGAGGTGCTTCTGAGCCTTCGCAGCTGGTTCGCGATGCTGCCCGAGCACCTCGCCTTCTGCCTTTGCGATCTTCAACTCCACAACATGTCGGTGCGGCCGCAAGACGGAGGCCTCGGCGGCTTATTCGACTTCGACGATGCCGCCGTCGCAGACGGTCTCGAAGATTTCAAATACCTCCCGTCCTTCGGGATTGCCTTCACCCAAACCGCGCTCGAGGCGTTCGTCGCTGCGGGCGGGCGGGCTGCGAGCATCGCAGACATCGGCCGATTTCACGTACTCTCGGCGCTGGAGCACTTTCTCTTCGTACCCGAGGAGAGCGAACGTTGGCCGCGAATCGTGGAATGGGTAAGGAGCGCTGTCGCGCACTTCGCACGAGATTGGTAGCGGCGCTTCACGATTCCGGCGGTGTCGTCCAGGAGGCGAGTAGGGCGTGTGCCAGGCGAAGGTCACGGGTGCCGTGGCCTTCGGTGAAGGTCGATAGAATCGGAGCAAGAAGGCCCTTTGCTTTGGAAGGGTTCCCTTGGCTGGCCAGCAGGCGACCGTAGCTGCAGGCAAGTCGCAGCTCCCAGCTCCTGGCATGCTGACGGCGTGCTATTTCGAGGCCGCGCTCGAAGATATGTGCTACTTGCTCGGCATTCGATGGGGCCATAGCGAGGAGTATTTCCCCTTTCAAGCGAAGGAGCTCCGGATCGCAATAGTGCTCCCCCGTCCGTTCCGCGATCTCCATTCCTCGATGGATTGAAAGCATGGCCTCGTCGAGTGCGCCAATTTGCAGCTGCCCCTGGGCCAGCACGGGAAGATAGCGCGTGAAGCCGATGGTCGCGCCCATCGTGGCTCGACGGGACAGGGCTGCGTGGAGGTCGTCGATCCCCTGGCGCTCACCGCACTCGACTTGCGTGTACGCTCGGACGACACGGGCCGTGGACGCGATGAAATGGAGGCCGTACTCCTCGCACAGGTGCAATACTTCGTCCACGAGAGTCCGCGCCTCCGAGAACTCACCGCGGTCATTGTGCTGAAGGGCGAGCAGGAGCAACCGTATCAAGAGACTGACCGGATGATCGTATTTGCGCGCGATTCGCACCCCCTCTTGGCAATGGCGCAGCGCTTGGTCAGGCTCTCCCAATAGCCAGAATGCATAGCCAAGATACACGTGCAAAAGTGCGCCGACGTCCGCCCCCATGTAGACGCGAATCGCTCCTCGCTCCTGCGCCTCATAGAGCCGTATGCCCGCCTCTGCATCGTCGCGGCACCCCGTAAGGTCGCCGTAGTAGAGTGCCGACGCAACCGTCGCCATGTACGCGGCGAGGATCATGCCCTGATGCGCGGCCTCCTTCGCACGGGCCATCAGATGGGCCGCCCAGTCGAGACCGGTGCGGTGCTCACCCCGAACGTGGTTCAATTGTTGAAGGCTCAACATCGCCCAGAACGATTGTTCGTCGCCGTCATACGTCTCGGCGAGCTCACGAATCCGCGAAAGCGTCTCCCGAATACGGATGGACTCGAGTCCATCCTCGGCGAGGTACACGCCCGCCAGCTGGGCCCTCAGCAAAAGCTCGCGTCGGTCGCGGATCGAACTCGATGGCAGCAGATCCAGTTGCGCCATCGCACGCGCATAGTGCGTGAGCGCGTCGATGTTTGCCGACCTTTGCAAAGCCTGTTTCGCCGCCTTCTCGAAATAGACGCAGGCCTCCTCGGGGCGCTTCGCCTCGGCGAAATGCCTGGCCGCGATTTCTGGGTTTTGCTCGGCAATCTGGGAAAATTGCGAGACCAGCACCTCGGCGGCTCGCTGATGCAGCTCCTGCCGCTCTTGTTTGACGAGGGATTGGTATGCGGCTTCTTGCACCAGGGCGTGTTTGAACCTGCACGTCGCGCGCGCGATGGGCCCGATCGGGCGAAAAACCCCGGTCTCCACGAGCTGGAGAAGTCCGATCCGGAGTGATTCTTCGGAAAGAGGCCACATGGCCCGAAGCAGATCGTAATTCATTTCGCGCCCCAGCACCGATCCGACCCGCGCCAGCTTCCTGCCGGGCTCGGGCAAGCTGTCCAGGCGGGCGTGCAAGAGTGCCTCGAGGGTCGCGGGCACCGCGCCAACCCAGGACGACGGTTCATTTCCGCCCTTTTGGAGCGCGTCGACCACACTATACGTGAGCTCCTCGATGAAGAGCGGGACGCCGTCGGCGCGCTGTACGACTTGCTCCACGATCGCGGCGGGCAGATGGCTCCCGCGACCGGCAAAGCCGACCATCGCGGCGCTCTCACTCGGCGAAAGCCGGCGTGGAGCGAGGTGATGCAAGAGCGAGGAACGCGCCCAGAGCGGCTGAAACTCGGGGCGCGCGGTCACGAGCACCATGGCCGGCACCGCGGCGAGACTCGGTAGCCAGCGCTCCAGCAATTCGAGCGTAATGGAGTCTGCCCAGTGCGCATCTTCGACGACGAGCAGCAAGGGCTCCTGCTCGGCCAGCCTCTGGAACAAGCCGATGAGGGCTCCGAGCATCTGGTGCTTCAGCAAATTCGCACTTCGCGACATCGGCGGAGCGGCCGCATCTTGCGTGGGAAGCCCCAGGAGGGCCGCTTTTTGGAGCGGAGAGGCATCCGGATCCAATCCCATCGAGTGCTCCAGGCCTTCGAGGATGGGCTGCAATGCACTGCTCTGGGAGTGCGGCCAGCATTGGCACCGCACCAGTCTGTGCCTCTCCGTCGCCAAACCTTCGAGATGCTGTTCGAGAAGACGCGACTTCCCGATTCCCGCCTCGCCGACGACGAACGCGCATTGGCCTTTGCCGCCGCTGGCCAAGCGCCAAAGGCGGCCCAGTTCATCGAGCTCGAACGTGCGCCCCACCAGCGGCGTGACGTTGCCCGCTGCAATCGGGTTGAAGCGAATCCGATTCTCTTTCCGCCGCAACAATCGATACGAATGTTGTGGCGCCGTTCCCCCCTCGACGGCCACATCCTCGAGCGGCGCGAGCTCGAAGGCGCCCTGCACGAGCATCTGGGTTGCCCGATCCGTGAGAATCTCGTTCGGCTGGGCGCGGCGTTCGAGCGATTGAGCGGCGTCCAGCGCCTCGCCCTGTATCCTCAGGGGCGCGGTTTCCGGATCCACGGCGAGCGGAATGCAAGGACCTGTCGCGATCCCGACGCGGGCGCCACGGGAACGCTTGTCGTCATTGGGCCGAAATGCATCGACAATCAGAGACGACGCACGCAATGCGCGCTGAGCGCTGTCTTCGTGGGCTCGAGGATAGCCAAAGCACGCGACGACCTGTCGGCCCAAGGAGGATAAAATCGTGCCCTCCAATTGGCGCACAATCGTGGCGCATGCCTCGAAAAATTCGCCCACCGAGTCGTCGAGGGCCTCCGTCGATGTCGTGTACGAAAGGGAGCAAGCCATGGCGGTAATCTGGCGCCACTCGGCATTCGCCATGAGACCCGGCATTCGTTGCCGCGGAAAGCTCGGGTCCGACGTCCCCTCTGCGTCCGTGCCGGTGGATTGTCCGCGCAGGGCATGGACGAGCAGCACTTCCAAGGCCACGAACGCGTCCAGCAAATCGTCTGCGCTGCCGAATCGCGCGTCCTTCTCTTTCTCGAGAGCGCTCTTTACGATGCGTTCCGCTTCCTCGGGCAGCTCGGGCCGCGCCCCCCGCAGCGACGGCGAAGGGGCGGACGAGAGTACGGCATTGCGCAGTTCGGCAATGTGCTTCCCCACGAAGGGCGAAAATCCCGTGAGCAATTCGAAGAACATCACCCCCGCAGCCCAGATGTCCGTCCGGCCATCTTGAACCTGGCCACTCCATTGTTCGGGCGACATGTACTGGGGTGTCCCGAGGAAATGTTTGCCAGCGACGTCGTTGCCCGCGGTCAGTTGGGCGACACCAAAGTCGAGAATCTTGGCCGTTCCGTCCCTGGTGATGAAGACGTTGCTCGGCTTCAAATCGCGGTGCACGATTCCAGCGCGGTGTGCATGCGATAATCCCTTGGCGATGTCGATCATGAGTCGGACGGCCCGCCGGACGTCGATGACCGCTTCATTCGTCGCGCGCGCGCGGGCCATGATGGCGTCGAGCGGATGCCCCTCGAGGTGCTCCATCACGAGAAAGGGGTGCCCGCCGTCTTGCCCGATGTCGAACATGCGCACGATGTTTTCGTGGTTCAAACGCGCGCACGCCTGCGCCTCGTGCTGAACGCGCTCCAAGGCCTGCGCCGTGTTCAGATCTTTGCGCGTAAGAAACTTGATGGCCACCTTTCGATCGAGAACGGTGTCCTGCGCGAGAAACACGACGCCCATACCGCCGGTCCCCAAAGGCTCAATCAACTCGAATCGGGTTTGGGTCATTCCGCCGAGCCTTCTTCCGGGCTTCAAGGCGGTGCCAACGGCTTTCGTTGGGGTGGGCGTGTCGCCACTCTGCCGGTCCGGCATCCTACGAGCACCGTCCGTCAGCGTCCCAACGGCGCTTTCCGGCGCGGCGGGCCTATCTAGGTTCTTTTTCGTCCTCGCCCTCATCCTCCTCCGCCGCACGTAGGATGCCACGGCGCATGCACGATGCCTGCGCTCGGCGACACCCATTCGTCCATGCCCACGACACTCAACGTACATTGAATCGACGAGGTGGTCGAATGCTACCGCAGCGAGATGTCGACATCCGTTGTCATCTACGGAAGCGAATCTGTCCCGAGGTGTGGGACTACGTTCATGTGCGGGTTGGATTAAAGGCGCCTTTGCGGCGCCAACGGCCACCCCGTGGGTTTCATTGTTCTTTGCAGACAGGATCGATCGATTCCGCGCGAGGCTGGCGCCGGTGCTCGCGGTCTCGAAAAAACGAGGCGGTGCGTTGGGCGGATCGCCATTTGGCCTCCGCGGCCTGCAATGATTTCTCGCACGATTCGAGTTCCGCGGCACGTTCCTGCGGGTTCGGGCACTCGGTGGTACGTACGACCACGACCCGCGCGCCGCGTTGGACCGGACTCACCACCGTACTTCGACAATCCCACCGCGATGCCGTACGCAGCTGCGCGCACTTGTTGCGGAGCGAGACTTGCTCTTGGTTGGCCCTTTCTTGCTCGGACTCGAACTCGCGAACCTTGTTCTTGAAGAAATCCTCCGCCGCCAAAGACTCCTCGTACGACCGCTCCTTTTTCTTTTGGATCAATCGATGCATGGCGTCGGTGCACGTGGATGCCGAGACGAAGCGCGTGTACGTGATGACTTCCGCAACGCTTTCCGTCGAGGTCGATTCTTCCGGTGGCGCATTGTCACCGGCGCCACCTGCGCCACCCGCGATAACCAAATCCATTTCGGTGAGGGCCCGTCGATCGATCAACCAATTTTCATGATCGCGGTTCTCGTTGCGAAGGAGAACGCGTTCGACGAATGACGGCCCCGTGTTCACGGCCGGCACTTTCGGAAGAGCCATCAATGCGCAAACGCGTTCCGTGGAGGTTCGGGCCCCCGACTTGGTCAGTCGTTGCAATTCGTCCTTTACGAGCGCCTCGCACCCTTGCCTCTGCGGCTCGCCTCCCCCAAGAACGAAGATGTCCGCCCATTTCTCCGTTTGCTCGGTTTTCTCCGAGCGCGCGCCGATGACGATGCGTGCGCGGTACGCGATCTCGGGCTCGTCCCGCCCCACGCTTTTTGCATCTTCCTCGGAATGAGCCGTTTGCGTCGACGAGGCGCACGCGGAGGAGCCGAGGACGAGCACGGCGAATACCGGCGCCATTCGCCGCACGACACGCGCCGTACGCCGGCTTACGCTGCGAGATGTCTCTTTGATACCGCTATTGGCCCGTTGCATTTATCGAAGTCCTCTCTCGCGACGCCAAACGTGACGTTCCGCGTGAGATCTTCGCCCGCACCAGGGACCCGGTTGCTCGAATTTTACACCTCCCGTGCGACCTTGGCGTGATGGGCGTCGGGGGGGTACGGCCCCGCGACGCGGAGTCCTGCGAACCGGCCAATAAGCGAAAGGCATGTGCACGGCGCGCGCGTATATCGAATTAAGATAGTGGCATACGGAGTGCGCAGAGGATGCTCTCGTTGAGCAAATTCTGCTCAGCGACACGACGCTCATTTCCAATACCAAATCATGTATACAGAGCTTTGAATGACCATTTCGAGATTCACAAAGGCCATTTCATCCATTTTTCCAGTCGCGCTGTCAGTGGCCTGCAGCAGCACGCCCAATGCAAATACGAATGCCGGTGACGCATCCACCGATGCCGGCCCGCCGCAACTCGAAGATGCGTCCTCCGACGGTTCCACGTCCGCATCGGATATTCCCGTGTACGTGCGCGCAGACCTGGCGCAGTGGTCCAACATGTCGGCCGCACGCGCGGAGGACGGACGCATTCACCTCCTCGTCGCGAAGACGCCCATCGCGGACTCTCGGGCCGCGCCATCCTATTCTTGGGTCGACGCAGAGCCTGACGGTCGCATCGCCCGGGATGGGGACTTCCCTGCTCTCCCCGGCGCGCGATTGTCGCCCATCGCCATGGTCGGTGGCGCCCAGGATTGGTTCATGGATGCTCCGTCGCCACGCGTCAGCCCGGCGGAGCGGCCGCGCCCGCACCTCCTCAATCTATCGCCCACGCCGTCTTCGGACGCGGGGGCCGTACGACCCCTGCCTTTCCTCTTGGCCGACGCGTTCGAGGGCGGGCAGCCGATAGAAGACGCCTACCGTGCCCGGTGCGCCTCGAAGGACCCGCTGTTCGTGCTGAGGGGCTTCGGGCCCACAGCCTACGTGCGCGCTTGGCACCTCGCAACCGGGGAGGACGTGGTCATCACCTCGAATTGCGGGTTCACACGATGGCTCAAACTCGCGGCGGACGGTACTCGGTTGGCCGAGTCGACCCTCGCTGATTTTTCAACGCTCGAGGGCACGCCAGAGGGTGTGGGGTTCGTCCCGATGGCGACCACGTTCGATGTACAGGCCGATGGTGCGACCACCGCCGTTCTGAACATCCAGGATGGTTGGCCCTGGACCGCGGTGCTCGCCTCGATGGGCCTGCCGCCTCAGGAGCCGCGAGCGAGTCGTCAGGTGGTCGTCCATCTCGACGGTAAGGGAACCGTGCTTTGGCGGACGGTTCTGACGTCGGATACCGTGCGTGCCCCGTCGGTGATGGCAACGACGCGCAGTGCGATTCATGTCATCGGCGAGACGTACCATCGGACCGAGCGCCCCGGCGACACCCTCGAGGCGGACGTTTGGATCGCGTCGCTCGATGCGACCACGGGCGCCGTCCTGCGCGAACGTGTACTCGACGTCGAAGGAGAGGACTCGCCCGATGCCGCCATTGCGGATCCCCGCGGCGGTTTCGTTCTCGCACTACGGACCGGCGCGATTCAAGTCGACAGCGGCAGTGTCGTCACGTTCCCCGACGTGACGCTGATCGCCCTCGACGATCAGCTTAACGAACGCGATCGCCTTCGATTCGGGAGCCCGCGCGCGGACGGTGTGACGACCTTGTCATGGCTCGATGATACGCGGCTGTTGGTCGCCGGGAATTGGGACGGCCCGATCACGCACACGCCTGATGCCGAGCGTCACGCGGCCGGGTTCTGGGCCACCGTTCCCCTCGGCAACTGGCGGGAGCGAACGGTCATCCCGAAACCGTGGTAACGACGTTGAGCAAGGGAGCGTCTGCTGCGAAACGGCGAAGTTGCTCGGCGACGAACCGTTTCGCGCGCGGATAGAACGACGCCGATCCGCCGGCCACATGCGGCGTAATGATCACGCCCGGGACCCTCCACAACGGGTGGTCCCCGGGAAGTGGCTCCGGATCGAGCACATCGAGCGCCGCGCGCAGCCGTCCCGAGGCCGTTTCCGCGAGCAGTGCAGCCGTATCGATGGCCGTGCCGCGACCCACATTGACGATCAGCGCATCGTCCGGCAAAGCCGCCAATTGCGCAGCACCGAGCAAGCCACGCGTGCCCGGGGTGTCGGGCACAATCAGCACCACGATGTCCGCGTGGGGCAGCAGCGCGGGCAACTCCTCGATACCGCGCACGTCTTCCACGGGGCGCGCCGTACGCGCGACGCGCGTCACCAAGGCTTCGGCGGCAACGAGCTGGCGTTCGATGGCCTTGCCAATCGCCCCATATCCAATCAGGAGAACGCGGCTGTCGGCGAGAGAGCGCGTGTGCTCCCTCGCCCACGATCCGGTGGCTTGCTGCGCGAACCAGCGCGGCAATTCCCGCTGCGACGCGTGAATCAGGGCGAGGGCATGCTCCGCAACGCTCAGGTCGTGCAAGCCATGACCATTGGCCAGTTGCACCCCACGCGGCACCCGCCGCAGCAACGACTCGACCCCCGCCGACAACGACTGGACCACCTTCAGGGCAGGCATTCGCGCAAGCAAGCTGGCGGGAACCGGGCCGCGATCGTACGGAAGAACGTAGAATTCGATCTCGTCCACGTCCTCCGGCGGCGGGCCATTGCCATCGTAGATCCGGGCATACATCCCCTCGGGAAGATCGATATCGGCCCAGGGCATGAGAACGCGTGCAGGCATGGTTTCTCCGTGGATCGATTCGTCGTTCCATCCACGAAGGTAGCAGGCTACACGGGGCTGGGGGAGACCGAAGCTACGGCCGCTGCCAGATGTCGTTGAGCGGCTTTGCGTACTGGTCGTTTTTGGTCAGAGGACGAAGCCCCAAGACCTCTTCCATGGTTCGCGCAATGCTGTAGTGGTCATAGCGGAGATTCGACACGAAGCCCGAACGGAGAAGCCCGGGTGAGCCCGCAATGATCGTGGGGATGT
The DNA here is from genome assembly GCA_037157805.1 of Sorangiineae bacterium MSr11367. Taxonomy (NCBI): domain Bacteria; kingdom Pseudomonadati; phylum Myxococcota; class Myxococcia; order Myxococcales; family Pendulisporaceae; genus Pendulispora; species Pendulispora rubella. The sequence continues at coordinate 6,965,380 of CP089983.1, forward strand.
GTTGCCCATCGAAGTAGTGATCTTCATCCCAGGTGATGACGAGCAACGATTTTCGCTTCGTCCATGCCTCCGAGGCGAAAATCTTCGGGAGGTTCGTCCTCATCCAGGCATCCCCCGTCGCGACGCTGCAGTCGTGCATCATGTTGCAGCCGTTCGGCTCGAACCATACGAACGAAGGCGTCGTCGTATCGCTGCCGAGGTCGGCCCATAGCTGTTCGATCGGATGAAGGCGGGCTGCGCAGCGCTCGGGGCTCTTCATGTCGGCGAAGAACCAGAACGGGACGTTGTCCGGATAGTATTTCCCCGTGGGCGTATCGTGAGAGACTCCGTCACACGGGCCATTCGCGCCTTCGACGTACGCCCGCCACGTGCGGCCCACCTCCTCGACGCGGTTGCCGATGTGGGGCGCGTCGATGCTGAGGGTGAGCGGCGGATTGTCGGTCCGTCCGAATGCGCTGCCGCCCGCAACGGCGATGTAATTCGGATTGCTCGGGTGCACGAGTGCGTAAGAATTCGCGAGGACGACGTTGTTGGCGGCGAGCTCGTTCAGATACGGTGCCGCCGCATTGTCGATGACCGCGCCGAATCCCTCGTTCTCCATGATGACGAAGAACACGTGATCCAGCATGGGGGCCGTGCTTTGGGCGGGTTCCGGCGCGGAAGCCGCAGGCAGAGGCAAGGACAGGGTCAACGATAGATTGTCCGCGTAGGCGTCGTTCGTCTGGACGAGGAGGTTGCGCACCGGATCGCCTTCGAGATCGAGTTGGACGCGGATGCGGCGCGTGCCCGCGGGAACGGTTCCTTGGGCCGCGCGACGCTGGAACGAGGTGGAGGCCCATCGGTCGACCACCGTGACGGGACCGATGCTCGCGGCGCCGAGCGCATCGTTCGCGATGCCCTGGAACTTCACGGTGAGCTTCGCCGCCGCTCGTTCGTATGCGTACCCCCCGAGCCATCCCGAGAGGTCGAAGGTGACGTTGCCGCGGTCGATGTCTACCGCCGCGCTACTAACATCGATGAACTGCTGGAGCGAGGAGTTCCCCACCGGCCCGCCGGCAAAGAAGTTGGCACCGCGCCCCTCGGGTCCTGGTGTGGATGCGGTGGGGAAACCCGTCGTATTGGCATAGCCGATGATGGTCGGCACGCCGGCGGTCTCCCACCCTGGAATGGTCACCCCGTCGTAACCGCTGGCCGTCGATTCACCGAATTCCGCATCGCCGTTGACGATCAAATTGCCCGACGTTTGCGCGGCAAGCGTCTCGCCGCGCGCATGGGGTTCTTCGGTATTCGCATTTCCTGGCGACCCGGCGTCGCTTCGGCAGCCCTGTAGATAGACGCTCGCTGCAACGAGCGACGACACCCCCAACATGACGGTCGTATGAATTCGGCGCATCTCACCCTTCCTTTTCGTGAAAGCGCATATCACGTTTCGTCGTGACAGCCGTTGCACTACTTGGTGACATTTGAGTAGCGACTCAATTCGGATGATTGGCCCATTTCGGATCATCGTCGAGCATGGCCGTCAGCCAAGCATAGAACTCGGGCGAGGAATCGTAGACCAACGCGACATGCTGCGTGCCCGGAATGTAATAATAGCGAGCAGCTGGCCACGACGAGGCGATCTTCGAGCCCAGCTCCTCGAGCTGCGCGTTGAACGTCGCGGCGGGCAAATTCATGTAGCCGGAAATCACGCTGTCGAACGTGTACGAGACGAGCGCGAATCGGTTCGGTCCCTTGGAATATTTCGCGGACAGGAAATCGAAATAGCCAGGAATTTCGTCGCACGCGGCGCAGTCGGGAGGGAGCTGCAGGCCCCAATGGGCTTTCACCGTCTCCCAGATCCCGGATGCCGGCTGGATCATCGGCCCCGAATCGTCGAGCCCATCGACGCGCACACCGGGAAATCTCCGCTGCGCGCGGTCGAAGTTGAATACCGTACCAAAGCCCCCCGCGCTGACGCCGGCCACGATCAATCGCTTCATTCCGGGCCAGGTGGAGGCCACGTACTCGAGCGCCTTTCCGACATTTTCGTACCCGACGTGATGCGCGGTCCGGCTCGACCCGCTGTAATCGTATTGAATGACGTTGTTTCCCGCGTGATCGTCGCCCGTGCAATAGGGCACGTAGACCATGCTCCGGCCGCGAAGTGGCGTGTTCCCTCCGGGCACGGTTTGGACGATCCGTGCCTGTGGGTCGGACTCGAACTCGTCCTTCGTGAAACCCGACTCCATGTAGGTCGCGGCCTTGAGACCGTAACAAGTATTGCCGTCCCAGCACCCTCCCCCCCCCGCCATGTAGAAGATGACCTCCGGCGATTCAGGGGCCACGTAAACGCCAATCCCCGTGGGCGCTCCGTTGCCGCATTTCATGCCCGGAATGTCCACCCAGGTCCATGTATTCGCAGGCACCGGAGACGGAGCGGTCCCTGCATCTCCATCGTTGCCCGCACCACTGCCCGACGACGAGCTGCATGCGGAATTCGACGACACGAACAGCGCGAGACCGACGGCCGCGCCCCATGAAGCCATGCCCGTAAGCGTCGCCATGGCTCAGGGTACCACCTTGGAGAATGCGGCATTGGCCCATCCCGCGGCCAGTTGGCGCGGTGGCATCGGCTGGCCGCCGTATACGGCGTGACCTACCGCGTCTTGGTACACCAGCCACGGAGTGGCCCCGCTCTGCGAGACACCGGGTTTGCGGTAATCGCATACGCCATCGGGGAAAATAGCCTGCAGCTCGGCCCACTGGGCGTCCGAGAATCCCGGGCCATAATCGTCGTCTCGGTTCAGCGGCTTCAACTGACACTTGGTGATGTCCGTGCTGATCGCGTCACCGGCGATCGTACGGGGCGTGCCGAAGACGGATCCCGATCCGGTGACCTTGCAGTCGCCGTCCACATTTTGGACGCCAGGAACCAATGGGCAATAGTCGACGACGTCCGCCGGCCTGTCCTCGAGGATCTTTTGCGAAAGTGGCACGTCCCGCGCGTCGGCTTCGACCGCCGAGAGCCAGCGGTCCATGGCAAAGAGCCCTTCACGAGGATAATTGAGGCCGCCGAAGACGGGAAACTGACCAAACCATAGGACGTGATTCTTGTGATGTCCCTGCGCCCGGTCGAGCCGTGCGCGGAGCGCCCAGCTGCGGTAGGTGTCGTGCGCCAAACCGTGATCCGGCCCGCGCAGGTCGATGATGGCGACCTGCCCCATGTTGTTGGCTTCGTTGATGGCCCCGCTGCGATAGGCGTTGGCGAGCGCGCTCGGGTCGGCCACGGTTCTCTGCGCGGTCACGTTGCCGTCGATGTCGATTCCGCCGATTTTGGCGTTGAGATCGATGAACTGGTCCGGCGTAATCATCCAGCTTTGGAGCGCGGACAGGCCGTACGGAACGCCGGTGTTGTCCATGGCCAGGCCTGCAAAGCCGCGCCCCGCGGCGCGTTCGCTCGCCGTCCAGACGTCGGGTGAACGCGGTCCGAAGAGATTGATCGCGAGATCGGCCATCCCACAGCGAACGCCGCCCGGGTTGGTCACCGGATCGTAGCGATCCTGGGCCGTCGTTCCAGAACACGCGTAGGTCGCCACGGCCGCCGAGAAGAAGGAGGTGTCGGAGAGAATCACGTTGAGGTAGTTCGGATGCCCCGTCACGAAGCCGAATTGGAGCGGCGTCCAGAGGACCCCGAATTTCCACTTGAACGGATTCTCGAAATAGGCACGAAGCAAGTGGTAGTCCCCGACCTGCGTGGTGGTCGTCCACGTATCGGGGAAGGAGCATTGCGGCAAGATGCCTTGGTAGATGCCAGGGTAGGCGTTCGCGATCCACTGTTGCGACAGGGAACCGCCGGAGCATCCGGTGCCGATGGTGTATCGGAGCTCGCCGTACGTTTCGATGAGGTGCTCTTTGGCCATGACCAACGACTCGGCCTGCGTCAGCAGGTTGCAGTTGTGGCCATTGTTGTCGAGCGCCGTCGACATGACGGCGAAGCCTCGCCCCAGGGCAACCGTTGGGCTGTTGGCTATTTTGTTGTCGATGGCAGGAAGCCCCGTGATGTTGCCCGCAGAGCCGTCGTAAAAGATGCTCGGCGCGTCCCCGGCGCCATAGCTGACACCACAGCTTCCGCCATGGGTGATGAGCAACTTGCGGTTCCACTGCGTTTGCGGCGCCCAGGCTTCCCAAGGAGATCCGGGTTGGAACAGCACCCCAATCTCGTATTGGTCGCGATCCTGATATCCCGTCTCGACGCGCACGATGAACGGGACGGTCACACCGGCGTCGGTGGTGGTCATGGCGATGTCCGACGGCGGATGTTCCACGTCGTACGCCTGCCAGTCCTTGTTCGGGTCGGTGGATCGGTAGAAGAAGCGGTACGCGACGGGCTGATTGCACGCCTCGTCCGTCGCCGACGCCTGGCACACCCAATGTTGCACCTGGGGCCCGGAGAAAACGGGGCCGCCATTGGGATGGTTCACGATCTCGACACGCCGTGGGACGCCGCTGGCCAAGCTCGCCGAAAGCCGATTGGGCCCGAGTGCGAGATGGGTAAGAAGCCCCATGACGCGCCCATTCGCGCGGCGGGCGAATGCGGACGTCACGTCCTTCCCGTCGACGTCGACGCGAAGGGCCGCGACGTCGCCCTGCTCGGGCAAAATGATTTCGATCAACGCATCGTCGGCGCTGACGAGATCGGGGCGATTGGAAAGCACCTGGATGTCGACACTGGGCTTGCCCTCGGACGGCGAACCTCCCGCCGAAGGCCCCCGATCGGGAGACCCCGCGGACGTGCCCGGGGCGCCGTCCCCGCCCCCGCAGGCCCAAAACAACATGGCGACAACGCCTGCGCGCAGAACCGTTCGAGTCTCTCGGGCCTCTCGCATGGGCACGCTCCTCAATGTGACATCGTCTGATGCCACTTTCAATGAGGAAGCAAACGATGTCAAATTCGAAGCCACGGCTGGGCATCGAAATGTGGCAAGGCCCACATGTGTGCCTTGTATCTGGAAGCAGATGAGGTCAAATAAGGCGGTGACTCGCTTGGCGGCAGGTTCGAACGCAACGGAAGCACAACGTGTCTACGGTGGTAGGAGCGGCGATCAACGTCGCGGCGAGCGCCGTGTGCGGCTGATCGCGGCGGGGCTCGTCTGTTTTGGGCGAGATGGCTTCGCCGCCACGACCACGCGGAGCATTGCCGCGGAATCGGGCCTGACGCAGCGCTATTTCTACGAGTCCTTCACCGGAATCGATGACTTCTTCGAACAGATCGTCCGCGAGCTGGGCGAGGAATGGCAAGCCAACATCGCCGGTGCCATTTCGGCCGCACCACCCCGGCTCGAAGAACGTTTGCGCGGCGGCGTGACGGCATACCTAAAAGGTATCCATCGGAAGCCGTACGTTGCCCGAGTGATGCTCATCGAAGCCTTTACCGCCGCCCCGACGACGTCCCAGGTGGAGCGGTTTCTCGCCGTCATGGGTGAACTCATCGAGAAGACCATCGCCGATGAGTTCCCGTCGAAGTCGAAAGTCGCCGCCGACCGAGACTTCTTGGCCACGGGCTACGTCGGCGCCATCCACCACGTAGCCTTGCGATGGGTTCGGAGCCGATTTTCGGAGCCGCTCGAAAAGGTCGTCGACGTGATCATCAAGCTGATCGTGGGTTCGCTGTCCGGCTATGGCACCTCGAAGCCCGGCAAGGACAAGGCGCGGTAGCCCGCGAGCGCTATGGGCGCTTGTGCACGTTCGGTATGTCGTTGGGAAACGGGGGGCACGGAAGATTGAGGGACGCGGACAGTCTCTCCATGGCCGAGAACACCGCGGGGCGCTCGTCGTCGCGAAGCCCCAGGTGGCGGAAGGCTTCGGCCCATTCCGTTTCCGAGAAAACTTTCCAAAGGGCGTACTGATTCACGCGGTACATCGCCCGGACGTACCCCGACGATGTGATAACGGCACCAGGGACATGAAGTGCCCGCGGAGGGATTCGGATCAAGCGTTCACGCTGCTCCATGCTCGCGGAGCCACCGCGCGTGTGAATGAGCACGCGCTCGATGTCGCCCATGTGTTTCGTTCGGTACCTCAAATACGTGTCCCACTCGGCGTCGTCCGGAGAATCGGCAGCGTAAACGTTCACGCTCGTTCGTCCGACCATCGTGTAGGCCATCGTCTTCATCGCCCTCGAGCGATACCACGTCGAACCGCGCCGTCGACCCGATCGAAACGAGCTCAGGCGCGCCGCACGTCGGGCTGGCGCGATTCACGTCACGGGGGAATATTGAATTATCGTATCGCGTGGCCGAAGGCGTCGGCACCGCCGAGAGGCTCTCCAAGAACATGCGAATCTTTCGCATCTTGGACGACCTGTCGGAGTGCGCTCACTTCACCTTGACGAGGTCGTGGCCCCAACCGCGTGACTCGAAGCGCTTGACCATCTTTCCGTCAGGCAAAACTTCATACGCGGTCGTGGATGCGTAGCCCTTGCTGACGAGCAGGACGAAGGTGCGGCCATCGAGCTTGAAGGTGCCGTAGCCGCCGCCGAAAAGGCCAATCTCCTCGATGGGCGCGGCCGTCTTGTTCGTCAGATCGACGCTCCAGAAGCGCCAATAATTGCCCTCCACCGCCTCCTTCTGGCTCACGCCCGCGGGCACGAGCTCGTGATGGAACACGGCCATGAAGCCCTTGCCGTTGGCGATGTAGCTGAATGCCGCCGCTTCGCGGCCATCCGTGAGATCGGAGAAGCGAAGGGAGAAGTCGGGATCGATCCGCTCTTCACCTTTCTTGATGCGCACCGCGCAGTTCTTGGGCGCACCGGTATGATAGTGCGGCCCGGGCACGCTGAAGATCCAGCTGGAGAAGTAGATGTTCCCCACTTCGTCCTGGGTCGCGAAGTCGAGGCCCGGACATTCGGTCTCGAGCAATGCGCGGGTGGCATTGGTGTCGGCGTCGTAGACGGGGATCAGCGATGTCTTCGAGAACGACGTGTAGTCGTCGTTGGGCCAAAACACTGGCCAGAACACGCGCTGGTCACGCACGACGATGCCGCGGGCCGAGGCGGCGTCGACCTTGAAGCCGTCACGCACGAGGGGCAGCTGGGCGTCGTGCGGCTGCTGGGAGGTGATCTGCATCGTGAGCGGATCCCACACCGCGCGATCGACCGTGTTGTAAGCCATGTACGCACGGGTCGGAGCCGCGAGCGCGTTGGAGAAGAGTGGAGCGCGCGGCGCGTAGTTGGCAAAGCTGACGCGCCCCTCTTCCTTCCAGGAGCCGCGGTTGCCCACGTCGAAGCGGGTCACGACCGGCGAATCGCCGTCCGACACGAACAGCCGGCCACCAATGGCCGCCGTCCCCGCGACGCCGGAGAACTCGCGCGCTTTCGCGAAATCGACCGACGTAATGTCCAGTGAATCGAACAGGTTGACGTAGGTCGAGGTTCCCTGGTCGGCGAAGACGAAACTCATGAGCGCGTACGTCGGCTTGCTGGGATCGTGGCCCGCGGTGCCGTCCGCATCGCCGCTGCTCGAGCACGACGCGCAAATCGCGCCCGTAGCGATCGCGATCCATCCCATTGACAAACGCCGGCTCTTTGTGAAATTGCGAATCGTTCGCATTTGAAATCACTCTATCGCAGGTCGCCCGCCCCCATGTCAATCCACCGTTCGTTGCGTCGCTTTTGGGGGAGCGCGATGGCAAGCATCGTCGTTGTGTCCCCGATTTCCGCCTGGGCACAGGAGCCCGCGCCGAGTCCCGCCCCCGCGGAGGTGAAGGTCAAAGGGTCGCTGAGCGAGGGACGGCGGCGTCAGCAGTCCGCCGAAGCGGTCACCGTGGTGGACCTGCGCCGCGCGCAGCAACAGAGCTCCGATCTCGGGGAGGTGCTGGCGCGCACGCAAGGCGTTTCGGTGCGCAGGAGCGGCGGGCTCGGTTCGAACGCGCGCTTCTCGCTCAACGGCCTTTACGACGATCAGATCCGCTTCTTTCTCGACGGCGTCCCACTCGGCGCGGCGGGCTACCCGTTTGGCATCGCCAACGTACCGGTGAACCTCGTCGAGCGCGCGGAGATCTACCGCGGCGTCGTGCCGCTACGTTTCGGCTCCGATGCCTTGGGCGGTGCGGTCAATTTGGTCAGCGACACGCGCTACGACACGCACGCGCGCGCCTCGTACCAGGTGGGCTCCTTTGGAACGCAGCGCATGAGCGTGGAAGGCCGCTACCGCCATGAACCGAGCGGGTTCTTCGCCGGCGGCTCGTTCTTTTTCGACTATGCCAAGAACAACTACCGCGTCGACGTCGAGTACACCGACGATCGCGGACAATTGCATCCGATCAACGCACCGCGTTTCCACGACCGCTATGTCGCGCGTGGAGCCTCGGTGGAGGTCGGCGTGCTCGATCGACCGTGGGCGCACCGCCTTTCGTTGCGCGCATATGGCACCAGCTACGACAAGGAGCTCCAGCACAGTGTCGAGATGAAGGTGGCATACGGCGAAGTCGAATACGGTGAGTCGGTTTACGGCGCCGTAGCGCGCTACGAACAGCCCATCGCGTCGCGCTTGGAGCTCAAGATACTCGCGAGCTATTCACGCCGCACCATCGATTTCGTGGATAAGTCCATTTATGGATACGACTGGTACGGCCGGAGGACCAGCGGGCCCGGGACCCCGAGGGGGAAGGGATTCCCGGGCGAGATCCAAGAAAACGCCGCCTCCGATCAGACGCAGGGGGAAGGCACCGGACTCGCGCGCGGAGTGTTGGAATGGTCGCTGGCACCGGCGCACGTGCTGCGGGTGGTCCTCGCGCCGACACGAGCGACCCGTACCGGGGAAGAGCGCATTTCTTCGAGAACCAGTGCGCCCAACCCGGTGAACACGGACCGCAGCCTGTTCACGATGGTGAGCGGTATGGAATACGAAGCGAATCTGTTCGGCGACCGATTGCAAAACATTGCATTCGTCAAAGACTACGTCTTTCACATTTCGTCCAGCGGAGCGGGTAGCGTCGCCCTTTCGCGAGACTCCCATAGCTTCGGCGCGGGCAATGCCGTGCGTTTGCGCATTTCGAAGCCGCTTTACGTCAAGGTCTCCTACGAATACGCCACACGGCTGCCGAGTTCCGACGAAGTGTTCGGCAACGGAGTCCTCGCGCGCCCCAACCTCGAGCTCGAGCCGGAATTGAGTCACAACGCCAATGCCGGCCCGCGCCTCGAACTGCGCCGCACCCCGATTGGCGATATCACCGCGGACGTCAATGCCTTCTACCGCGACAGCGATCGCTTGATCCTCCCCTTACCCGGCGAAAGGTACCTTCAGTATCAAAATGTGAATCGCGCTCGTTCCTTCGGCCTGGAAAACGCGCTCACCTGGAGCACGCTCGAGCGCCGTCTCACCCTCGATGGCACCCTGACCGTTCAAGACGCGCGCAACGCATCCAGCGAGGGCCCGTTGGGGTACCTCGACGGCGATCGGCTCCCGAACCGGCCGTGGCTCTTTGCCAGCTGGGGCGCGCGCTTTCGAATTCCCGGTTTGCCTTCGCAACGCGATACCCTCGAGCCTTTTTACATGGGGCGCTTCGTTCATGAGTTTTATCGGGGTTGGCCGAGTCTGGGGACCCAAGAATACAAGCCTCTCGTTCCCTCCCAGATCACGCACAACGTCGGTATTTCCTATACGGTGTACGGTGGTCCGGCCGTCGTCACATCGACCCTGGAAGTGCAAAACGTCACCGACGAACGCGTCTACGACTTCCTCGGCGTTCAACGGCCGGGTCGCGCCGTTTATTTGAAGGTCAGCGGCGAGATCTGATCCCCTCAGCTTGCGGTGTCCCGTCAGGGCCGTTATCTCTCAGCCGCCACACCGGCGATGCCTTCGGGGAAGGGCAGGAGGAGGAGACATGGGAGCCGTTGCCAAGTTGTTGTTGGCGTCCACCAATGGGGCGGTCGCCTATCGCGCCGGTCTTCGAAAAAAGAAGATCGAAGTGAACGGGTACTGGGTTCACTATTACGAGGGCGGGCACGGGGACACGCTCGTGCTTCTGCACGGCCTCGCTGATGACAAATCGTCCTTCTTGCGAACGGCGCAGGGACTGACACGAGATTGGCACGTCATCTTGCCCGATTTGACCGGGCACGGGGAGAACGAGTTCATCCCGGAGCGTGACTACACCGTGCGGGGTCACGTCGCGGATTTGCACGCATTCGTCGAAGCCATGCGGCTCGATCGATTTCATCTCGGCGGCAATTCGATGGGCGGTCACGTCTCGCTCGCCTATTCGATTCACCACCCCGAACGGGTGCGGAGCCTGATCCTCGTCAATGCACCGGGACTCGTCGTCGAGGACGAGCACGTGGTTTACACCGGATTCGGCTCGCGCATGGAATCCCTCGAGGATCTTCTCTGCGTGCTGGACCGCGTCTATCACAAGCGGCCAAAGCTGCCGGGGTTTCTCTTGCGCCACCTGATGACGCAGACGAACAACGCGCTCGAAAAGATCAATACCATGGCGCGAGTCGTGCGCGAGGGCCCCGATTATTCGCTGGGCGATCGCATCTCGGAGGTCGCCGCTCCGACGCTCATCCTTTGGGGAAAGCACGATCCGGTGGTAAAAATGAACGTTGCGGAAGCGTATCGGGAGAGAATCCGCGATGCGAAGCTCGTCGTCTTCGAGGATGCCGCGCATTCACCGCAGCTCGAGATCCCCAAACGCATCGGAACCGGGATCAAGGAATTCTTGTCCAACCTCCGCGAGAACGCACGGCGCGACGCGGGCAGCCCTGCCGCCGGCAAGGAAGACCGCCTTTAGCAGCCCCCCACGCGCGCCTTGGCCCATTTCTTGGAATCCTATTTTGGCGGGAGCGTGATCACCCCGCTCGCTCGTAGGAAGGCGTCCAGAATATCCCTCCGAAAGTTCTCCTCGCACCGGATGCTGTCCCTCAGGAGCAGCGTACAATCCCTCTTGCCGTGCGCCCCATTCTCGTGCGCCCGCCACTCGGGGGCAGCACTGGCCGCGGGTTTCCCAGTGCGGGCAAACTCGAGCCAATATTCGCTGACCGTGAATGCGAACTTTCGGTCCTTTTCCGTGAGGATCACCGAGTACTCCGGGATCAGCGCGCCCGTATCGAAGACGAATGGGACGTCCCCGCCGTGCGGCGCCCCGTGGGGTGCTTCGGGGCGGAGGCGGTCCATGACGTAGTCGAAGTAGTAGCGCCACGT